>NZ_CP072115.1:1392000-1740000 GCF_017639855.1 Streptococcus sp. zg-86
TAGAAGCTGATTATCCACGACTGTACGATTCTTCAATACTGTCACGATTTCCTGTATATTCTCTTGAAATCGTATCGTGTCATAGTTCGATTGGTGAGAGGTTCGTTGAAAAATCTTCTCTAGTTCATTGATCAAAGAATAGGCTTCTTCTAGTATATGTGTATCCATAAAACATACCTTCTTTCATTTGTTATTACCTTTAACTTTGGTAAATAGAGTATAGCACTTATTGATAGACAAGTTTGCTCATTTCCTGAACGGTCATTGAAGATTCCTAAATGGTTCCCGCTGTTATTCAAACCTCTTTTCATTTCTAATGTCCAAGCCCTTCAAATGATAAAAGAGGGCTATTCGCAGGTGAAAAAGAGAGACAAGAAACCAAGGAAAGAGATTTTTCACGAAAGAAGGAAAAACTTAGAGCATAGGGAAGGTTCTATCACAAAAAAATGCAAGACTTGAAACACAGGAAAGGAATTTTCACAAAAAAATAACAGACTTAAAGCATAGGGAAGATTTTATCACAAAAAAACGCAAGGCTTGAAACACAGGGAAGAAATTTTCACAGAAAAATACATGACTTGAAGTATATCTCCCATTCTGATAGAGAATCGAAGCTGGGCAAAAACTAGCTGCTCATATACAAAAAACGAGCAATTCCAATTAGGAGTTGCTCGTTTTCCATTTCATGCTTTATAATTATAATAACCACAAAACAACTAGAAAGGCATGAAAATGTATAAACAGTATAACACAAATCAGCTTAGTTTGGAATTAAATATTGCTTGGGACTTACCTGCTACACATGAGGCACGTCTGATTAGTCAGTTTGTGGATACTATTCCTCAATCCGTTCTCCTAGAAGAAACTTCCCACACAGGTCGTCCTGCCTTTCATCCAGCTATGTTGCTCAAAATGACCCTATTCGCCTATGCTCGCCAAGTTTTCTCTGGTAGAAAAATCCTCCAAATGAATGAGGAAGTCATTCCTATGAAATGGCTGAGTCAGGATACCTACGTCTGTTATCGAACCATAAATAGTTTTCGGGCCTCTACACACGCCAACCAGCTTATCAAAACTGCTTTCATCTACTTCACTCTCCTCCTCAGAGAGAATGGATTGATTGAAGATAAAGCTCTCTTCATTGACGGGACTAAGGTAGAAGCTGATGCCAACAAGTATTCCTTCACGTGGAAAAAGGCCGTTGAGCGCTATGAAGATGCCTTGAATGGAAACATTTCTGCTCTCTATGACAAGCTAGTCCAAGAAGGGGTGAATACTGCCTTGTCCAAGGAAGAATGTCTCACTAGCGAAGGACTAAACCAACTCCTACAAGAGACCGAACAAGTACTAGATGAGTTGGAAAATGCTATCTCACAAGAGCCTAAAGTCATTAAAGGTGGATCGGCCAACAGACAGAAACGAAGAAGAATTAAGAAACTCAAGAGAAAATTGAAAGAGGATTTTCTTGTTCGGAAACAAAAGTACGAACGAGATAAACAGATTTTACAAGAGCGAAATTCCTATTCTAAAACAGATCCTGATGCGACGTTTATGAGGATGAAAGAGGATCATATGAGGAATGGTCAGCTCAAACCTGCTTACAACCTTCAACTTGGTACAAATAGCCAGTTTGCCTTAGCTTACGGATTGTATCCGAATCCAACTGACACTCGTACACTCAAACCTTTTCTTCAATCCATCCAAACCTTAGAACTCTTTCAACACATTGTCGCGGATGCAGGTTATGGTAGTGAAGAAAATTACAGCTTTATCGTTGATAATCTGGAGAAAACGCCCCTAATTCCCTACGGAACATATCAGAAAGAGCAGAAGAAAAGCTACAAGAAGAGTGATGCCAATCCTGAAAACTGGACTTACCTAGAAGATTCTGACCAGTGGATAAAACCAGATGGAGTTGTCTACTCGTTTAAGAATTATTCACGAAGAACGGAAAAGTATGGATTTGAGAAAGATAGTAAGATTTACGAAGCTGATCCTGTACAAGCTAGTGAAGAGTTAGACCAATTAGCACGGACAGAGAAAGGAAACCTCAAACAAATTCAGTATAATCCTACGTGGAACTATTTCAAGAACTTAGTCAAAGAGGAATTGCCAAGTAAAGAGGGAGCCCGCATTTATGCCAAACGCAAGGTGGATGTCGAACCTGTATTTGGTAGGATGAAGGGTGTTTTTGGCGTACGCAGAGTGCATGTCAGAGGTCAAAAAGTGGTTGAAACTGAGATAGGATTCCTCCTAATGAGCATGAATCTCACGAAATTGGCTAAGAAATTAGTCCAATATAATAGAGACAAAAATAAAAACACAAATAGTTCGACTGGATTTCATCAAAATCAACTTGAATCTATCTGTGTTTTTTATTTACTGGCTAGTTTTTGCCCAGCCTCCTCCTATCTCTTACTCATCTACCAGCTGTATTTCAAGTACCTGACAAAACGTATGGTGTTGACTTCTTGTCTGGAGCGACACTCCTGGATAATGTTCCAAGATTTTCAGAACCGTATAGAGGCCAATCCCTCGATGTTCCCCCTTTGAACTAGCTTCAAACTGATACAAGGAAGAAATGTCCACAGATTCTTGTTGCGTACTATTTTCAATGATAAATACCTGCTTTTGTTCCAGCGTAAAGTACGAAAGACGAATGATAGCTGTTTCTGTCTCTAGGGCAGCTTCATAGGCATTATCGCATAAAATAGCAACAATCGTAATAAAGTCCACCAACTCCATCCCTTTTGGCCTGATGACCTCCGGCACCTCAAGAGAAACAGCAACGTGATGTTCTGTCGCTTGCGCTATTTTTGAGGCCAGCAAACTCTTGAGCGCATTATTGTCAATCTGCACCAACCGTCCCATGTCATACTTAGGATGTCGGAGGTGCTTACTGGAATCTTTCAGCACTGTATCATAGATTTCCTTGACCAAGGTGAGATTATTTTCCTCTATCCCTACTTGAAGCGTTGTGAGCAGATTGGTATAGTCATGGCGAAATCCCCTGACTTCACGGTACAATCCCTCCACCTGTTGACTATACTGTTCTAGATGTTGAAGTTGCAACTCCTTTTGAAAATCTAGCTTTTCTTTTAAGGTCTCTCGGATATTTTTGTCCAGTTGTGCAATTAGACTCATAAATATGAGGAGGTAAAAAATCAATATAAACTGACGAATGACAAGGACATCCGCCGCTTGCCCTGTTTCCATATACAAGAGAAGCTGAGTTGTTCCATAATAACAAGCCATAAGCCAATTGACGAGATAAAGGAATTTCTTATCACGGATGCTAAAGAAGATGCGCCTTAACTTTGAGAAATCATAGTGAAAGTAGTGCAAAAACAAAAGAAGTAAGACAATCGCAATCACCCGTTCTATCCCTACTCCCAAATTGTTCCCCTTTGCAAGAACATCCTCTATTTCAAACGCATAGGCACCAAAGGAGAGGGAGTCGCTAAACAAATCGAGCAAGGTCATAGGCAGGAGGCTATAGAAAATCAGCAGGGTTTTGGATAAAGGTCTGAGGAATAAATAAGATAAGAGAAAAAAATCGACGAAGATGGCTATATAGTAGTTTCCCCAGTTGTCCTTTAAAAGGTAGTTTAAGAAAAGTATTCCATTCACAACGATAACTCTAATCGCCATGCCAAGAAGAACCTCATACCAGCGCAATTTTCGGCCGCTTATCCTAGAAAATAAGATCAACTCCATTAGCATAAGAGTTACGACAACCATTACCTGTAGTCCAACAATCATAGGCCACTTCCTTTATGTAACTGTTCAATCGTAGCTAGTACCGTCTCTAACTTACTTCTTGCAATCCAACAACTAGAGCCATTGCGAAAATAGAGAATTTTTTCATGCTTATCAATTTTGACAACATTGGCTGGATTGACGACAAAGGAACGATGACAGGCAAGGAGCCTTGGTTCCTGTTGCAAGACTTCTGCTAAACTAGCGGTAAACTCTGTGCGATCCTTTTCCGTATACAAAATGACACGATGCGGGCGAGGGGAGGTTTCTAAATACAGGATGTCCTGAAACGGAACCTGAATCTGCGCATACTTGGACTGATAATAAAAAGCATCCTCCGCCACTGTCTTTGTCACTTGCTCATCTGCATATAGAAGCACTTTCTCGATTCGAGCTAGCCATTCATCAGAAGGGAGATTCTTGGCGATATAGTCAAGAGCAGACACTTGGTAGCGAAAAGCCAAGGGCATCCATTCAGAATGAGTGGTCACAAAGACAATCATCGCATAGGGATCGAGCTGACGAATCTCACGCGCCACTTCGAGTCCCTTTTTTTCTTCCTCTCTGATTTCAATATCTAAAAAGAAAAGCTGATGACGTCCCTTTTCCTCTACTGCTGCTAGCAATTGTTCTGGCTTACCAAACACCTCTAGCCGCTTGACCGATAAGTGGTGCTGGGCTATAAGACCCGCTACGACTTCTTCCATTCGAGATTGTTGAACAACATCATCTTCCAGTATAAAAATATTCATTTTTCACCTCTCCCTTGTCGACCTACAAGATCAGCTAGCTAGTTCCTATTTTACCATAAAATGAAACGTTTTCACTTATAAAATAGGCCATTCCCCTTTAAAAAATTTGCTTCTAGGAAGTGCTCCTAGTACTAAAAAAACCTTGGTGTTGGAGCACCAAGGAACTTTCTTCTTATAAGAGGGGAGCGATAATCTTCATAAACGCGCCTGCAAAGCGTTTATACCACGGATAAGTTCGAGCAAAATCGATGAGGGTAATACGCTCTGACTTAGCAAAGGATTCTTCAAAATCCTTGTGAATATCTGCTAGGACTTGACGGTGTTTGTAGATATACAGACCACATTCAAAATTGAGATAGAAACTACGAAAATCCATATTGACCGTACCAACCGTTGCTTTTTTATCATCAACAAGTACGACCTTAGAATGGACAAATCCAGGTGTGTATTCATAAATCTCAACGCCTGCTTCCAGATAGGTTGGGAAATCTGTTCGAGCCGCCAGATAGGCCGACTGCTTATCATAGATATGAGGCAAGAGCAAGCGGACAGTTACCCCACGTTTGGCTGCATAGGTCAAATTGTCCATCATTTCATCATCCAAGACAAGATAGGGGGTCATGATATAGATATATTTTGTAGCTGACTGAATCATATCCAAGCAGACACGCTTTGCCACTTCATCTCCGTCAAATGGACTCTCCCCATAGGGCAAGAAAAAGCCTTCTGAGTCAACGATTGCCTTTTCTTGGTCATGGTGGTCTTTCAAGTAGGTCAAATCATTATTTTGTGTCTTTTCATTGAAATTCCACATCTGCAAGAACATGAGAGTAAAATTGGCAACCGCTTCTCCCTTGACCATAATTGCGGCATCTTTCCAATGACCAAAGCGCTCTTTGCGGTTGATGTACTCATCTGCAATATTGACACCACCAGTAAAGGCCACCTTTCCGTCTATGACCGCAATTTTTCGGTGGTCACGATTGTTTTGCACAGTGGATAAGGCTGGGATAATCTGAGAAAAGACCTTAGCTTTAATACCATATTTTCTCAGGGTTTTATAATAGGTATAGGGCAACAAAGTCAAGGAATTGGTCCCATCATACAAAAAACGAACTTCTACACCTTGAACTGCCTTTTCCTTTAAAATTTCTAGGATAGAATCCCACATATAGCCAAAATCAACGATAAAATATTCCATGAAGATATATTTTTCGGCCTTGCGCAATTCCCTTAACAAGGCTTCAAACTTAGCTTCTCCAGATGAAAAATAGGTCGCATCCGTATTGGCATGAAGGGCATAGCCGACATACTGATTCATGTAATGGGCTAATTTTAATTGATCCTTATCCTGCTCAGCAAGGGCATTTAGTACCTTATGAGAGGTATGTCCATACTGGCGGAGCAACAAACTCTGCCGTTTAAACGTCTTACGATAGCGTTTGGTTTCAATATTGGACTGTAAAATAAAGTAAAAAAGAGCGCCGAAAATGGGAATACCAATAATAAAAATAAGCCAGGTCAGCTTGAAACTAGCATTCATAGGCCGGTTGATGACCGAAATCGCTACAAGAATCGAAAAGAGTTGTAAAACAGATAACAAGGCTGGAGCCAATGCTGTCGCCGAGGTCACAGTCCATAAAACAGCTCCAACCGTCACTCCAAGCAATAAAAGAACAATAAAAGTACGACTATAGATTAATCTCCATAACTTTGTCATGCCATCTCCTTTCATAAGATACGAGAGCGTTAAAAGCACACAGGGAAAATAGGAAGTCTGACGAAGAGTCAGCAGACTCTAGGAAGACTTATCTTTTTCACACAGTGCTTAGCTCGAGTTCAGTTTCATAAGATACGAGAGCGTTAAACAACTCCTAGACAAAATAGGCGGCCGAACAGTAAGCCTTTAGGCTTCGTCGTGAGACCCCCACAAAGGCAACTAGGTTGTTGTGATAGCAACAACCAGATGCCTACTGTGACCTATCGTTGGCAACTCTAACCCCAACATGATTGTCAGTGAGTTGTAGCTCGAGTTCAGTTTCATAAGATACGAGAGCGTTAGAAGCACACAGTGTACCCCTAGGGCATCCGTATCTGTAGAACGAGCAAGCTCGTAACAGCTACGGCAAAATAGGAAGTCTGACGAAGAGTCAGCAGACTCTAGGAAGACTTATCCCTAAAGGGAGTCTCAGTTGTAACCAACTAAAGTTGGAACATCTGCATCTCTTTTTCACACAGTGCTCAGCTCGAGTTCAGTTTCATAAGATACGAGAGCGTTAAAAGCACACAGTGTACCCCTAGGGCATCCGTATCTGTAGAACGAGCAAGCTCGTAACAGCTACGGTAAGATAGGAAGTCTGACGAAAAATCAGAGGAGAGTTTGCTCTGCAAACTCCTATCACTCAGCTCCAAAGGTATACGATACCTTTGGAGCTAGGAAGACTTATCCCTAAAGGGAACCTCTGCTGTAACCAGCTAAAGCTGGAACATCTGCGTCCCTTTTTTATATAGCTCTTAATCCGTGTTCTATTCATCCATAAATAGTAATCATTTATAATTAAAAATAGTTCGTGCTAAAAAATCAGCTAAGCTAGGCCACAAGGTATAGCATTTATGGGCTACTGCCAAGACCCAGGGCAGATTCAATTCTCGTTTTTTCGTTCCCATAACGGAAACAATCTTACGTGCGACATCTTTAGGCTGTAGTAAAAAGGCCTTGACAGATTCTAAATAGGCTCCCTCTGGATCTGCCTGATCAAAGAAGGTTGTTGCAATTGGACCAGGATTGACAGTTGTGACGACAACCTGTGAAGGAGCCAATTCCAAGCGAAGGGCATTGGAAAAACCAATTGCTGCAAATTTACTAGCCGAATAAACAGAAGATTTACTTGACGCAATTAAACCAGCCATGCTGACAATATTGATAATCTGTCCCTTTTGTGCCTGCTTCATCTGCTCACCGACCAAGCGAGATAGGGTCATCAAGGCAAAGGTATTAATTTCAAACATGTCCCGTACTTCTTGACTTGAAAATTCATCAAAATCCGCAAACCGCCCATATCCAGCATTATTGACCAAAATATCAATCCGACCGATTTGTCGCTCTACTTTTTGGATGAGAGTCTTTAGGGCCTCTTCATCTCGAAGATCTGTATCATAAATAACCTTTTGCTCATGAAAGGCATATAATTGCTCTAATTTTTCCTTATCTCGTCCCAATAAAATCAGAAAATCCTCTGCTAAGAGTGGCACCATTTCTTGTACTAGACCACCAGAAGCTCCTGTTATTAAAATCTTTCTCACACTTCAACCTCTTCCAAATCTTTTACAATGTGGACATTCTCAAAAATCGTACTTGCATCCTTGCGAAGCTGACTAATATCCTTAGATAAGAAGCGCGGACTAATATGATTGAGCAGCAAGCGTTTGGCTCCTGCATCTTTTGCCACCAAGGCTGCCTCCATATTGGTCGAATGACCATGTTTTCGAGCGATGACCTCATCACCCTTACCATAAGTCGCCTCATGCACCAATACATCTGCATTAACCGCTAGCCGCACACTAGCATGGCATTTGCGGGTATCCCCTAAGATTGTGACAACCTTACCAGGTCGCGGAGGAGAAAGATAGTCGCTAGCTACAATTTCTCTGCCGTCTTCTAAGATAACATTTTCACCATTTTTAATCTTTCCAAAGAGGGGACCAAATGGTACACCTGCCGCACGAAGCGCTTCTGCATCTAACGTTCCTTCCAAATCTTTTTGAACCACACGATAGCCGACACAGGGTACCGTATGGTCAAGTTGATCTGCAAATACCGTGAATTTATCTGTATCAAGCACCCTTTCTACCGTATCAACATCAAACTCATGAAAATGAATGCGGTAAGGTAGGCGAGAACCCGATACTTTCAGACTCGTCAAGACAAACTGGCGGATACCTATCGGTCCATAAATATCAATATCAGTCTGCTCTTCATTTCCTTGAAAAGAGCGACTCGATAAAAAGCCTGGTAAACCAAAGATATGGTCACCATGTAAATGAGTAATAAAAATCTTACTAATCTTTCGTGGTCGAATAGCAGTTTCTAAAATCCGGTTTTGCGTTCCCTCCCCACAATCAAACAACCAGACTTCATTGATTTCATCGAGTAATTTCAATGCTAAACTCGATACATTACGTGCTTTGGAGGGCTGTCCCGCTCCAGTTCCTAAAAATTGAATATACATATACTTCTTTCTATTTTTGAATAGAGATAATCGCTTTTCTTCCTGACCAAGCATAGTAGGCTTGACCGGAATACTGGCTTGCAATCTCTATCACCTCTTCTTGGTTAAAACCTGAAATCTGCACCCAGTCCGCACTTTCAGCAAGGTCTGTTAAGAGATAAGAACTCTCTACTGCTATAAGACTGTCCTCATCGATAGCCAAGGGCTGCATCCAAATCAGGTCATCTTTGACAAAAACGGAGTAATGAGGAAAAATCTGTGCAATCTCAAAAAGCAAATCAGACGTTACTGGCTCATTTTTTTCAGCAAATACTTGTGCTAATTCTGCCTCATTATGATAGGCAAAACCAAACGACTTTCCAGATAGATTCAGGCGAACAAATGGTTTTTTCTCTTCAAATGACGGACAAACTGTCAAGAGATGAAGTTGACAGGATAGTTCGAGATAATAATCCGTCGCAGCCTTTGGTCCTTGTTTCTGATAGATTTCTGCAAAATAAGCATTAATCACAGAGGGTGGCGGTGTGATAAAGGCCAGCTTTTGACTATCCGTTAAGCCTTTTAATTGCCGTGTCAGATACACCCTATCAAGACTCGTAAAACCACCGTATTTCAAGGCCAGATTAATATAATCCATTTTCAAATTCCTCTAATTTCCACTTATCTTTCTTTGAAATATAGCCCTTGATGATCTCCACATCATCTTCATAAAAGCGCATATCGATTAAGGCTATCCGCCCAAGGTCATGCAGTGTATAACTGTCTTTCAGGGGGACGCGAATCTCAAATGGCTCAAACATGGTTTTGATTTTTGCTAAGACCATCATCTGGATATGGGATTTGGCATTCTCATCTTTGGCAGATAGCATGACATGCGGAAATTGACTCGGTGTAAAGTGATCATCTGTCTTATCTAGTTTATTATAAAGAGCCAGGCGTGGAATGTCCAACATCTCTAACTCTTGCAAAATGGTCAAGACAACTTCTTCCTGCTCAGTATGATTGGGATCAGAAGCATCAATCACATGGAGTAGCAAGTCGACAGTCATCGATTCTTCCAAGGTTGATTTAAAAGCTGAAATCAACTCTGTCGGTAAATCCTGGATAAATCCAACCGTATCGGTCACCGTTACTTGGAAGGTATCGGACAGCTGTACCTGCTTAGTCGTTGCATCTAAGGTCGCAAACAATTCATCTGCCTCATACTGGCGCTTATCTGTCAGAGCATTCATAATCGTTGACTTTCCTGCATTAGTATAACCAATAAGACCGATTTTGAACACACCTGATTGGATTCTGCGCTCTCGAATCGTTGCACGATTTTTCTCAACGATTTTCAATTGCCGTTCAATATCAGCAATCTGGTTACGAATGCTACGACGATTGAGCTCTAGCTGACTTTCACCAGGTCCACGAGAACCAATTCCCCCAGCTTGCCGACTCAGCATAATTCCCTGCCCAATCAGGCGTGGTAGCATGTACTTCAATTGAGCCAAGTGCACTTGTAATTTCCCCTCATGGCTCCTTGCTCTCATGGCAAAGATGTCCAAAATCAATTGCATGCGGTCAATGACTTTCACGCCCAAGATTTCCTCTAAATTGACGTTCTGCCGTGGGGTCAAGCGATTATTGACAATGACGGTATCAATGCCATCTGCTTCCACCATGAGCTTAATTTCTTCTAATTTTCCTGAACCGATAAAGGTCTTGCTGTCGTACTTTTCTCGCTTCTGGGTGTAGCTACCTTTTACAACTGCACCAGCTGTTTTAGCAAGACTCGCAAGTTCTTCCATAGACATGACAAAGTTTTCTGTCTGCTGCAGTTCTACTCCAATCAGCAAGGCACGCTCTTCTTCTTTTCTCGTTTCAATCATGATTTTTCCTCTAAAAATTCCGTTACTCGTTGGAAAATCTGGTCCTTGAATCCCTCTTCAGATACGAGGTCAAACACCACCTGCATGCGGTTACGAAACCAGGTCAATTGGCGTTTGGCAAAGCGGCGGGTGTTTTGCTTGACCTTGTCAATCGCTTCTGTGACAGTTATCTCCCCTTTAAAATAAGGAAACCATTCCTTGTATCCAATTCCCAAACTGGCTTGAGCTGTTGGATAGGTTTCATAGAGCCACTTGGCTTCTTCTAACAAGCCGACTTCCACCATCTGATTCACACGCTGGTTGATGCGTTCATATAAGACAGCTCGTTCATCTGACAGGCCAATCACTAAGGCTTCATAAGGTGGTTCTTGGTTTTCCAACTCTTGACCAAAATGTGCCAACTCCAATTGCCTCATAGCACGACGGCGGTTGATTTGGGGAATTTCAATTCCCAGCTCTGCTATTTTCCCAAATAAACGCTCATCTGGCCAAGTGTCTAGCTCTTTTCGGTAGGCGAGAATCTCCTCATGTGCCACCTGACCACCCAAATGATAGCCCTCCAGCAAACTTTGAATATAAAGACCTGTGCCACCTACGATAATCGGCACCTTTCCTTTTTCAGCAAGTTCCGCAATCAACTGGCTAGCTTCTGCTACAAAATCATAGGCAGAATAGCCTTCTGTCACATCGCGCACATCAATCAAATGGTGGGGCGCAAGGCCCTGCTCTTCCTTGGTTGCCTTGGCTGTTCCAATATCTAATTGTCGATAAACCTGCTGACTGTCGCCACTAATAATCTCTCCATTATAGCGCTGTGCAAGCTCAATTCCTAGGGCAGTTTTCCCCACCGCAGTCGGTCCTACCACTGCTATTATCTTTGTTTTCATCTTTTTCCTTGAAAATTTTTTGTTTTTTCGCTACAATCTATTATAACATAAGTAAAGGAGAAAGAACTATGGCTAAAGGTTTTGGAAAAGGTTTCTTAACGGGAGTAGCTAGTACAGTCGCTCTTGCTGCAGGTGCTGTCTTTACGATTCATAAAACAATCATTGAACCTGAAGAAAAGAAAGAAGCGTTCATCGAAGAAAATCGCAAAAAAGCAGCACGCCGCCGTGTTGCACATTAAAAAAATGCTCCAGTGGAGCATTTTTTCACGAGCCTGAAAATCAAAAAGCGAGTTGGGAGTGGGACAGAAATCGGTAACTCGTAAGAGTTCGATTTCGTTGTCCCACCCCCGCAAGTTGACTAGCTTTCACAATTAAGAATTGTGAAAGGTTGGAAATAGAGCTAGCGAAATGTTCGCTAGCCTCTTCTACTAGAATGTTGATTTATCAACATTTTACAAACCAGACAACTACTGCGCTAAACTGTTAAAACTATGTAACGTAACGAGGTAAGAGACTTTTGTCTCAACCTCGTTTTTTCGCGAGCCTAGAAATAAACAGGCGAGTCATGCTCCAGTGGAGCATTTTTTCACGAGCTTGGAAATAAACAGGCGAGTTATACCCTACTAGGGTATTTTTTCATTTCTACAAGATAAGAGCGTAACGGATTCTAGCCTATCCATTTCTTTTTCATTATCTTTTCATGCTCAAAAGAAGAAGACAACTATCTTTCAATTGTTTTAGAAAACGGAGTTTTGTGATTCTTAATAAAATTGCCAAATTGACTGGTAATATCATCCGAGTCATCTGTATCATAATCAGAATTATAATCATCATAATCATCGGAAAAATCAACCTTCCCAAATGGAATAAATTTAGTATTTATTGGCTTTTCTAATGATGGTTTAATAAAATGAAATATTGACACAAAACTAATTCCCACTAATAATATAACGACTAATAATTTTTTCATGATTTTCTCTCCAATGGATGATAAATATATGCTTGTTGTTTGTAAGACTTACAAGAATCATTCTACAGGAAAAATCAATTCATTTAAAAATCGTTACATATCTGTAAGTTGGCTGATAGTTTGCTCAATTTGCCTAGAAATACTATAACTCTCTACAAGATTGGTCATTTTTAAGCACTCTTTCATAATATCTAACGCATCTTCAAAACCTTGTAAATATCTTAAATGAGCTTTGCAAAATTTTAACCGTAATTTTTCCATAAGATAACTGTCTAAAATATTAAAATTATCAAGGAGTCTAATAAACTTAGAGGCTATTCTTTCTTCTCCTCTATCCAATAAAACTCCTGTAATGTTCAATAGCAACCGATAAGTTTTTCTTTGATTCTCTTCAATACTATCATAAAATTGACTTCGAGTTATTGCTTCTTGTCCTAAAACTTCTAAAGCCTTTGTTTCTAAAGAACGAGCACAATTACTTAATATCCATAATTCATATCTGCACCACTCATCAATAGACATCAAATAATCGGTTATCACTCTCTTTTCTTCTCTGGGAATAACAATAGTTGAATCACACTTATTCATAAAAACATGTAGCACAGCAATCATCAGACGATCCGATTTCCTTGCTGTATCACGATACTTACATTCATAATCAGTAAGAATGCGTCTTAAAAAATCAATATTCCTATTTTCTATAGCTTCATAAAGTTCATTAGATAAACGTATATCCCCAATACCATAATAATTGTTATAAAAAGTTGAGAACTCTCCCTGCAAAACATCCATATTATTCAAACAATGGAAAAATGTATCAACCGTCAGATTGCTCTTTCCATTCTCAAAACGTGATAACTGAGCAGGAGTTACAAAATCTCCAGCGACCTCTTTTAAAGACATATTCTTTGATTCTCGAATAATTTTAAAAACTTTTCCATACTGTTCTTTCATGTAACACCTCTTTACAGATATGTAATAAAATCTATTTCAGTTAAAAAATAGTATACCATAGTTCTAGTTTAATAGAAATTGGAAAGGAGACAACATGTCCACACTTTTAGCCTTACAATCCTTAACAAAACAGTATGCCTCTCAAAAGGCTGTCAACCACATTTCCTTCTCCATTCAAAAAGGGGAAATCTGTGGTCTTGTCGGAGAAAATGGAGCAGGAAAGACGACTCTTTTGCGAATCCTCTCTGGTCTAATCGCACCAACATCCGGTGAAATTTTTTCATCCCAACCCTATCGCATCGGTGCACTCATTGAATCACCTGCTCTGCAACCAAATCTCTCAGCGGAAGGAAATCTTCACTATATTGCCCTACAACTAGGATTAAAAAATAGACAGCAGATTATTGAAGAAACTCTTGAAATAGTTGGTCTCCAAGAGGTTGATCCACACAAGAAAGCTAAGGATTTTTCCCTTGGTATGCGGCAAAGACTAGCGATTGCTATGGCTATCTTGGATCGTCCAGATTTTCTCATTCTCGATGAACCTATCAACGGCTTAGACCCCGCAGGTATCCGAGATATGCGAAATATCATTCTTACTCTACGTGAACAGTACAACATGACTATTTTAATCTCTAGCCATATCTTATCAGAATTAGAATTAGTCGTAGATCGATATATTATCATGCATAAAGGGAAAATCTTACGACAATTTTCAAAAACAGAACTCCAACAAGAACTAGAAGAAAAACTCTATCTAGCAACAACTAATCTTGAAGCAACTAAAATTCTTCTGCAAAAACAAGACATTTCGTTCCAAGAAGAAGATGATTACCTCATTCTTCCAAAGGAGACAGAGATTATGTCCCTCATAGCACAGCTAATTCACGAACATATTGAACTAAAAGCAATTTTCAATAAGAAAATCGCTTTTGAAAACTACTATCTACAACTCATTCAAGAAGGAGAATCTAGCAATGAATTATCTTAAAGCAGACCTTTATCGTATCCTAAAAGAAAGAAAACTGATTTTATCCCTTTCAATCCTAATTGCCTTATCACTACTATCTGCCTTTTTACTCAGCAGTAGCCCTTCAAAGGAGGATTCCTATAGCCTAATTCAGCTCTTGACACAGTTTCTTCCACTCTTTTTTCTTGCTCCTACAAATCTCCTATTTGGAGAAGATTTCCATCACCGAACAATTAACAATCTCATTGTCAAAAAACAAAAACGAAATGCTATTTTTCTCTACAAAATTCTCACAAATCTTGTTATCAACCTACTATACATCCTTTTTGCTTACACTCTAGCACTTCTCATGCGTATTCTTCTAGGAGGCGAAGTTGATATCACAACTAGTCGGTCGATTTTTATTCACCAACTCCCTCTTTACATCTGCATTATCCTACTCTCTTCTACCCTCTTTATCGCCTTTAAGAAAATCAATCAGTCCTATCTTTCCTTTATTCTCATCGTTCTCCTGTTCGATAATGTTCTTCATCTGATTACAAATAATCTTCTTCATATTTCTATTCCCAATGACATTTTCTTATTTCGCGCTTTACAAAATATGGATACAAATTGGACTGCTAGCACAATCATCGCTTGCTTTTTTACAATTATCTACCTTATAAGTAGCTATCACTTATTCAAAAAGAAAGAATTGAAATAACTTCAGAGGCTGGGACAAACCTCCATTGTGACTTCGTCCTTACCCACAAAAGAATGTAATCTGGGAAGAGTACGTATAAAAAAATGAGTGTGAACATTATAATATAAAAAAGCTGAGCAAAGCTCTTCAAATAGTAAAAACACATAAGATCATGTTCTCTGAACCTTGATTTTATGTGTTTTTTTATATTTTGACTCAAAACTGAGCTTGTCCCAACCTCTTTTTCATTTCTACAAGATAAGAGCGTAACGGATTCTATTCTATCCATTTCTTTTTTATTCGCCTATAAATTGAACCGAAAAAGTGGAACAAACTCCTTAACATAAAGCAAAGGAAGAAAAGCACTAGGAGCCCAAACAGCCTTGCTAGATTCATCACATCAAGCAAAAAAAGATGCCAACCAACTACAATCAGGAGAACAAGGACCCACCTCACTCCCCAGCTAAGCTTTCGTTTAATGACCCACTCTAAAAAGTCTTCTCCTGCATGGCTTCTTGTTTCTTGATATTCTTCTTTGATTTTGTTGATTTTTCCCATTGCGCTATCCATTTGTCTACCCTCACACTATGAAACTATCCAAAACACAAGCAACAAAGCCCTTACAGGATCGTATTCTTTTCTTACTATTATATCCTACTTCAATGGCTCGGTCAATTATTTTCAGAAAATTCTGTTCTTTTAGTTGAGCCAATCAGCACATCAAGCCTTACCCCTACTGACTGCTGTATAGTGGATTGATACTCGTCAAAAATCAAACTCTGATGTCGTTAACTCGCCTTGCTGAACGATGTCCTAACCTTTATGCAATTCACTATAATACGTAAAAACTGCTGGACGGAAGATCCAACAGTTTCTTCTTTTCATCACACAATCACATCTTCTTTTTCAATCAAGAAAATCGTGACTATCATGCCAAGTGTGACAAGCAGTAGACTGATAATCAGGGGTACCCAAGAAGCTGCAATCGAATAGCTATACCCTAAAACAGCAGGTCCTATCGCTGCAATGAGATAGCCTCCGGTCTGAACCATCCCTGATAAGCGAGCCGTTGCTTGACTATTACTAGTTTTTAGGGACAGCGACAACATCATGTAAGGGAACAAAGCACTGACAGATAAGCCGAGCAAGAGATGAATAATCAACCACATGATAAAGGTTGTTGGTGTGAATAACATCAGGACGAGACCCATTAGGGTTAGGCAAGATAAGCCAGTCATCATGATTGCTCGTTGCTCTTTTTTCAGGCGTGAGACAATTCCAGGAATCACCATGGAAACAGGTATACTCACCAAACTAAAAATCCCAGCTAAAAATCCTGCCTGAGCTTGAGCTAAACCTGCGGTTTGTGCCATCGTTGGCAACCATGTCAACTCGGTGTAAAAGAGCATGGATTGCAGACCACTAAAGACTAGAAAAATGACCGCATACTTGTTCTTCCAAAGCGATGAAGTTGCCATTACTTCTGTTTGGGCAGTATGATGATTCTGTCGCATATTTGGGAGCCAAAACAGAAAAGCTAGTCCGACAAAGCCTGTCACCAAGATGATAAAGAAAGACCATGATGTTGCTGCCACAATGGGAACAGCCACCATTGATGCTACCGTAGACATGAGCCCCATCATCGTAATGTATAGGGTGGTATATAGACCAATCTTATGCGGAAAACTGGCTGCAACGATACTGGGCAATAAGACATTAATCATAGCAATGGTTGCCCCTACTAGAATCGTTCCCAAATACAAAAAAGGAAGATTGACAATCCGCAACAGCGAGCCGATTGCCATAGTGAGTAAGACCCCACTCATCAACCGCTCCATGCCAAAGCGATTGGCTACTTTCGGAGCGATAGAAGAGCAGAGAGCAAACATGAGAAGCGGAATAGAAGTAAGAAGCCCCAACTCACTGACCGACACTCCCAAGCTACTTGCAATATCTGTTAAAATCGGAGGAATGGCTGTAATCGGCACGCGCATCACCGCTCCTAACATCACAATTCCTACTGCAACAAAGACTGATTGTTTCTTCATGTAAACCTCATTTTTCTAGCTGTCATTTTAGTCATTATACCATATTTCAAGGGAAGAAAATAGGCTAGAAGGGCATTCCCATAAGATATAGCTTTCGACTATAGCATTTCTTTCAAAATAACTATTTTTCATTTTCATCTACTTTCGATAGAATAAAAACATCAACGAGAAATGGAGAAATGAACATGACAAGATCAAGATTTCAACTCGTAGGCTCTCTCCTACGTCCAGCTGATTTACGGGACTACAAGACGCAAATCGAGCACCGTGATGACATCAACTATCCTTTCTATCAAGATTTTCCAGGCTACCAAGAAACGGAAACTAAGGATATCAAAGCAATTATTGCTGAACAAAAGGAAAATGGCATTGACATCGTGACAGACGGTGAATATTCAAAATCAATGTGGCATCTTGACTTTATCTGGGGTTTCAAAGGAATCGAGCGCTATATCGCAGAACATGGTTATACCTTTAAGGATCATGACGGTGGCCATTTTGAAACACGTAAGGATATCGGTATCCGCATTACGGAAGAATTATCTGGGAAAAACCACCATTTTATCGACATTTATAAATTGGTCAAAGCTGAAGCAGGAGATACTGCAACAAAACTAACCGTCTGGGGACCTGCTCATGCCTTTACTGAACTATCTGTCTTCGACCGCCTATATGGAGAAGGGCAGATTTACCCAACAGCAGAGGCATTACAAGCTGGAGTTGTCAAGGCCTACAAAGAATTTCTTGAAGATTACAAGACCGCTGGTGGTAAGATTATCCAATTCGATGACTGTCTCTGGGAATTATTTGATGAAAACAACCCAGCTAGCTTCTTTGCTGACGGCAATGCTGCTCTGTCTGATTTGGCAGATTCCTTTGTCGCTCTCAACAATGAGGTAGTCGATTTCGCTCATGAACTTGGCTTGACAGTTTGGACTCACAACTGCCGTGGAAACTACGAAAGCCGTCATGCAGCTGGTGGTACCTATGAAGCTATCGCTCAAAAATTCCTCCGTGATCAACACTATGACCGCTTCTTCCTTGAGTGGGATGACGAGCGTGCTGGAGATTTAAAAGCACTTGAAAGCCTCAAAGATTCCAAAGCTGAAATCGTCTTAGGCCTCCTCTCTAGTAAGACAAACACCCTCGATGATGAAGAACGGGTCTACCAATTACTCGAGCAAGCTAGTCAAATCATTCCAAAAGAACGCCTCTACCTTTCTCACCAATGCGGCTTTGCCTCATGTGATTCTGGAAATGAATTGTCTACTGCTGAACAATGGGCTAAAATCAAGCAAGGGCAAGAGATTGCAGAAAAATTCTGGGCAAACTAAAATTCCCACTATAACATACGAAAAGCATAGAAATTTGTCTGTTTCTATGCTTTTCTTCTATCCTCTAAAAGAAAATGCTAAAGCGCATCCACTTCTCATCAATTGCTTCAAAACGGTAGGTCAACTGGTGCTGATCTAAAATCTGCTGCACAATAAAGAGACCTAGTCCCGTTCCACCGTCCTTGCGACTACGACTGTAATCCGGTCGATAAAAGGGTTGGAAAATCTGTTTGATTTGCTCCTCGCTTAAGATTTTTTCTGCCTCATTTTCAATAATCAACTGCTGTTGGTCTACGGATAAGTGAATGTCTCCCCCAGCTTTTGTATAATGAAAGGCATTATCTAAAATATTCTTGATTGCCTTGAGTAAATAAGTTTGATTGCCTTCTATCTCTACTGGTAAAATCTTTGCGACAAATCGATAGCCCTGTACAGTAGCCAAGGTCTGGTAAAATCCAACCTGCTCATCTAGGACATCTGATAAGGAAAAGACACTGGTTTGTTCTTCTACATCCTGCATCTCTAATTTGGAAATCGCTAGAATCGATTGGACAAGCTGCGATTGCTCTTCCAGCATTTCACGGCATTTTTTGAGGTATTTGTCCCGATTCTTAAAATCGCCAATCCCATAAATCATACCGTCTACAATACCAAGCATACCTGCAATCGGTGTCTTAAGTTCATGCGAGGTCATCCGTAAAAATTCTGCCTTGCTTCGCTCACTTTCTGCGACTTTCTCGTTTTCTAGTCGCAAGGCTTCCATATGACGCAAGAGACTTTCATAGAGTGTATTGACATCCTGCGCTAAATCAGCAATTTCATCATTTCCATTGACTTGACAGAAAACATCTGGGGATAGGCTCACCATTTTTCGGGTTGTGGCAGAAATTTGCTTGAGACGTTTGGTCGAAATTCGACTATAGATAAAGGACAGAACGACTCCTAGACACAGAGAAAAGAGCAATAAATAAGGTGATAACTCAAACAGCACCTGACTGGCGTCCGAAACGGGTTGTAGAGAATATTCGCCTTCTAAAGTATAATTTTGACCGTCCGCATCTGTGATGACTTCTTTTAATTGGGCACGCTCATTATCTGCCACAATAAAGGGGCTGACTTGAACTGCTATCCCCTCATCCGAGGCCTCTATCTTTGGATAGTAGAGTTTTCCTGTCGCATCCGATAAAGCATACCACATACGCAGATTCTTTTTATCGTAATAGGTGAGAAGAGCCTCGATTTCCTCTTCGGATTTCCCTTGAATGCTTTGGGAAACTTGGCTAAATTCCTGCGTTACTTCTGCTGTTTTCACTGATTGGTAGTAAATCGGCATGACAAAATACAAAGTTGTCAGCAAAGTCGTTACGACAACAAAGACCATGCCACTTGTTAAGAGAAAGTGTTTTTTAGCAATTTTCACTAGTCATCTCTCCCCAACTGATACCCCATACCGGTGATGGTCACCAAAGGAATACCTGGTATCTTCTTCCGAATATTCTTAATGTGGTTATCTAGAACTCGCGTATCTAATTCGCTATAACCCCAGATAACATCCATCAGCTGCTCTCTGGTCACAAGGTGGTACTTGCGTTTGGCGAGGGTTTCGATCAGCTCATACTCTGTCTTTGTCGGAGACATTTTTTCCCCTTTCCAATAAACAGTACAATCTTCTAAGGATACGCGTAAGTCATCAATGATAATTTCAGAATAGGTGATGGAACTACGTAAAACATTTTCAATTCGTTTCATCAAAATTAAGGGCGAAAACGGTTTAGTCACATAATCACTGATTAAATGGTTGAAGCTGACGAGCTGAGTGTATTCATCATCAAGAGCTGTCAACATCATCACTGGTACCTGAGAAGTTTTCCGGATTTCTTTCAACACATCTAGACCACTGATAGTTGGCAGCATAATATCTAAGAGGATCAAGTCAAAGCTGTCTTGCTCAAAATAATTTAGGGCTTCTTTTCCATCTACTGCTGCCTTCACTTGGTACCCATGTTCTTTTAAAAATTCACAAATAACTTGGTTGATAGTTGCATCGTCTTCCACCACTAAAATTTTGTACATTCTTGCTCTCCTTTTCCTACTCTAATAGCTTTTTGTGAAAAAAGTTCCTTCTTTATTATACACTAGTTTCAAGGAAGTTTCTGTTCGTGAATCAAAAAACAGACAAAGTACAGATAACCTATTTTCCTATTTCTTGCATAAGAGTACTGGCTGAATCGTTTCCCACCATTCAGCCAGATTTTTTCTTTTTTTATTTCTATCAGCGAAACTGGCCATTGCGTAAAGTCAACTGCACATCTGCCATACTGGCCAAGACCTTGCTATGGGTCACCATAATGACACATTTCTTCTCCTCATGGGCAATGGTTTTTAGATGATCTACAATATCGATTGCAATGTCTTCATCCAAATTACCAGTCGGTTCATCTAGTAGCATGACGTTAGCACCAGAAACGAGGGAACGGGCAATAGCTACCCGTTGCTGCTGCCCACCTGATAATTGTAGGATATTCCGATGAATCTGCTCTTGGGACAAGCCCAAATTGAGCAAGACCTGTGGAGCAGCTTTTTTATTCACTAAGCGAATATTTTCCAAAGGAGTAAGATAGTCTAGCAAGTTGTAATTTTGAAAAACCAAGGATACATGGTTTCTGCGATAGGCTTGATAACCAATTTCTCGGACATCTTGCCCATCTAGCAATACCTGACCTGAGGTTGGCTTGTCTAGTCCTGCTAACAGCGATAATAAGGTGGTCTTTCCAGTTCCTGAATGGCCGACAATGGAATAAAAAGTCCCTTCTTCAAATTGGTAATTCAAGTTTTGAAAGACGGATTGCTGACTAATACTTGCATAGGTATAGGATAAATCTTTAATCGCTAACATACTCTTCTCCTTATGAAATCTTCGTTAAAATATCTTTTGGCTTATAAGACATCAGCGGTATGCTTGCAATGAGAATACCGACTACAATCAAACCAGCACATACGACCAACATCTGAGACAATTCTCTTGGTGTGAATTGTACTTGGAAATGCTTGACGGTTTGCATAATCAAGTCCGTCTGGCTATCTGCACCAAGACTATAGCCTCCTAGCTGTTTCAATATATCAGCGCGTACTGTTTTGGCAACAGAGTCCACCGTCTGGTTGGCAAACGATTGTCCCAGCATTTGTCCTAAGAGACTAGCAACCGCAAAAGCCGGAAGGGCTAAGAGAATATTTTCAAGGATATGCTGAGCCATAATATCCCATTTTGAACGACCAAGCGCTAGGAGTACACCCGATTCACGTAAACGACTTTGACTATTAAAAATCAAGAGCAAGATGAGTACGATAGCGCTTGTGATAATTGTCCCAATCAAGAGCCGTTTGACCGTCTTTTGCAAGAGAACAATACTCCGATTATAGGATTTTAGAGCAGGATTTTGCTCGGTTAATTGATAATTTTGCCAGTTAACCGTATCAACTGTCTGCTTAATATTGGCAATAAATGCCTTGGTGTCTGCCGATTTTTTCAAGGTATAGGTTGCTTCACTATAGAGGGTTTTTCCTGTTTCAAAACCAAATAATTCACTGGCTAATGTCGTATCGGATAAGAGAGTATTAGAAACTAATTCATCACTATAGTTAGGTCTATTGAAGGTTTTTCCTTTGAAAATTCCAATGATTTCTGCTTGAATTGGTGTCTTATCTGTCCCAATATAGCGAATCGGGTCACGACCAAGTGTCAACTGATCTCCCACTTTTAACTGGTTATGCTTGGCAAAATCTTCGTGGACAATCACCTTGTGCTTGTCTCCTGCTGTGATATGTCGACCACTGACAAGACTGAGCATGCCGGTTGTAAACCGATTATCCTTCTCACTGGTCGAAATCCCTTCAACATTGACCACTGTTTCAAGATTTCCAGGACGATAATCCCCTTCGCTCGTTCCAATAGGGACAGGTTTTGCATTTTCTAAACTAGCAAAGGATGAAACGGATGAAACAAAGCTCTCCACATCTGGATGATGACCAATTTCTTGCAGCGCTTTTTCGGATAATTCTCCTGATCCATACCCATCTCCAACAAAAATGTTGCTGGCAGATAATGTAACTGTCTGGGCAATATTATTTTTTTCAATCACCTTTCCCGACATAGATTTGGATAGGGCCATGACTGCCACTAAGGAGCTAGCAACTGTGGCAAAGAGGAAAAAGGTAACCAGATTTCTGACTGTTTTTCGTCGTAAATAATACAACGCTCTCGTAATAAATGACATGATTTCTCCTTTGTATCTTCATGTAGCTTATGACATCATTGTAAATATTTTTTTCGGTGAATACCGAAGTAGTGACAAACAAGAAACAAGTACTGCTCCCACAGACAAGCCTAACACACTACCAACAATCAAGAGTATATCAAGAGGCGCAAGACGGATAGGATGAGAAAGTAGTTCTTTTACATAGTGATGGTTTGCCAAGAAAACAGCTGGTAACCATTCGCCATTATCGGCATTCTCGTAACTTGTTTTCAGCATATCGTTTAGCAAGACTTCCCTTAATGGAGGAAGCAACAGGTTTGTCACCGTTAGACCAATCATCAAAGTAATACTTGCCAGAATCAGTACTTCAAGCACATACTGGAGTAGGATTTCCATCCGACTTTTACCTAGCGATTGTAAAACCCCAATCTCCAATTGCCGACCCTTCATCCATAAATGAAGGAAAAAGAGAAGAACGAGGTGACTAAGTACAATGGTTCCCCATAGAATCCATTTGAGAAGACCTTGCTGGCTATTCAAGGTTTTTAAGAACAGTTGAATACTGGTATTTTGTGTTAATTGATAGTCTTTTAGTTCTGTTCCTGCCTGCAGGCAAGCTCTAGCCTGTGTCATATTTGCTTCATTTTTAGCATGATAAATACTGGTATGGTAGCTATACTGAGGATTCAATTGCGTAAGAGTCTTTCTTGTCGTTAAAATAGTATGTTCAAGTGTATCGCTTTCCCTATTCGCAAAGGGAGAATGTTTGGTCTTAAATATGCCCTCAATCCGTAAGGCTAGCTTTTGACCTGTTGTTGATGTGATTGAAATAGTATCTCCTACAGCAAGATGATAGCGATTAGCAAGATTACGACTAATGAGAGCCTCACTACCACTGTTTTCATTTAAAAAAGTTCCTGCTTCCAATACCAATTCCTTATTGAATAATTGGCTTTTTTCAAAGAAGTCTTGATTGACTAAACTATAAACCCTTGTTTGTTCAGATTCAGTCTCTCCAATTGTCACTTCTTCTGAAATCAAATGATAAGCTATCAGATGATTTTCAGACACAACTTCTTCAAAATAGGTTCGGCTTGCAGGATTCACTTGTGCGGCTGGAATATCCCTCAATCTTGTCACAAGAGATTGGTGTAGTTGACTATCTGATAAACGCTTGCTATCTTGATTTAATGATGAATTTAGGCTAATCAGTAGGCTTAGGGCAATACTAATAAATAAAAGAAACACGGTTAAAATAGCGGTTTTAACCGGATGACGCTTAAGATACAATCTCGCACGGGTAAAGGAATTCATCTCTTCTCCTTTCTGACTCAAAAATTCACAATGGGTTTAATTCTTATAATGTATGATGAGAAAATGGTAAAAGAAATAAACGGAGGGCGGGATTACCCCTACTTAAAATTAGCCCAGTCTAACTTCCCTATCTCCATTTTCTATCCTAGTCTCAGTATAACAAACACCTATCTTCTTTCTCTATCGGTCACCTATTTTTTCTCTACGTTTTCTTTTCTTCTACCCCCTCCTATCCTTTTTTCAGACCCATTCCGACAAATTTTTAGAAAATCCAGAAATATCACATTTTTTTATTTTCCTCAACAAAAAACAGACCTCAAAAGAAGTCTGTCCAGAATGTAGATAAACCTCACAATTCAGAAAACATTACAATGATATTTCATTTTCTGTAGTTTTAAGGTTAGAAAATTTACGAGCGTAGCGAGCACAATACCGCCACCACCGCCGTGCTAAAAGTGGGAGTGAGACAGAAGTCGTGATTTCGTTGAAATCGATTATCCTCGCTCCTTTGTTTCTAGGCTCGGGCTAAAATAATCCACTGGATTATTTTACTCCGAAGGAAGTCGCTGATGTCCGAAAGCACATAAGGATGGTGGCAATAAAAAGACTTTTTCTTCAAGCTGAACAGACCTCAAAAGAAGTCTGTCTAATATGCCGACAGAAACATGTTCGTTGCCTTTAACATTATTTCCGATCACTCAAAAATCCGTAGATGACATTGACAATCATAAGTAAGGGACCAAAGGGAATCAGAGGAGGAAGCAAATAACCCACAAGCAAAATAACTAGTAACTGAATCGCATAGAGCTTCGCCCAGCGGTAGGGAATTCGTTTATCGTCCAAGGAAAGTTGTCTGGAAGTTGATTTCAACAAGACGGTGGTCATGATGACCCAGGCGACATCCCACAATCCTAAGATAAGGATATAAAATAAGAGGGCAGAAAAACTACCAGAGTATTGACCAACAGCTCTCGTTGCTAGGGGCACCAAGCTGGCCGTTAAGAGCCAGACACTATTTGCGACAAAAACACGAAAAGTCATCTGATCCAGCAATTGAAAGAGCTCGTGATAGTATAGCCAAACGGTCATAATCTGCAAGAAACTGGCGATGTAGACGAAGACCATAGGGAGAATACCCACAAAGCCAGAGAGTGTTAATTCTTGTGGTAATTGCAATTCTAACGCCATAATCGTGACAATAATAGCCAAAATAGCGTCTGAGAAGGCTTCAATTCGTTTTTTATCCACTGATTATCCCTCGCTATTCTCTTTCTGAATGACCTTAGCTAACAACTCATACGACTTCGCTTGGGCTGTTTGGTCATAAATGAAACTATTGGCCATGATTTCATCCATCTGCACACGACTGTGTAATTGGGCAATTTGACGAGCTACGGTATCTGGACTTCCAACCAAGGTGACAGCCGACATTTGTTGCACAATCGCTTTTTCTCTTCGGATGAGGGAATCCTTTGTAAAAGCTACCGGCCCAAAGTGAGGAACTTTTTCCGCAGCGACATAATGCCGCCAAACGTCGTCCTCGCTCGCCTTAGGAGGCTGTAATCCTTTCTGGGCATTGGTCACGATACTCAAGAAGGTCTGAGTCTGGCTGGTCGCTAAAACCTTTGCCTCCTCATCTGTTTCAGCAAGAATGGCATTTAAAGCTAGGATAAGGTACGGTTTATCCAAGTAGGAAGAAGGTGTAAATTCCTGCCTGTAAATCCGAATCGCCTCTTCCATAGCTGCTGGTGCAAAATGCGCCGCAAAAACATAGGGGCGTCCCAGTTTAGCAGCCAAATGAGCAGAATCCGTACTTGAACCTAAGATATAAAATGGTACATCCAACCCTGCAGCCGGGTAGGCATGGACAGATGAGCTATCTTTAAAATAGGACTCCAATTCTGCCAAATCCGTTTCAAAATCTGGATTAAGATTATCCGAACGCCGTAACGCTTGTGCTGTTTGCATATCTGTCCCCGGCGCTCGTCCCAAACCCAAATCGATTCGCTTTGGATACAGGGTTTCAAGCGTTCCATATTGCTCCGCAATCAGATAAGGGCTGTGATTAGGAAGCATGACACCACCTGAACCTACTCTGATAGTGTTCGTCTGCGACAGCGTATGCTGGATTAACAGTTGCGTTGCACTACTAGCGATGGTTTTGCTATTGTGATGTTCGGCAATCCAATACCGCTTATAGCCAAAACCTTCTAATTGTTGAGCCAGCTCAACCATATCCTCTATCGCTTCGTGAAAATTCTGGCCCGACCGCAACGGCACCAAATTTAAGGCTGATAACTCCATCCTTTAGTCCTTTCTTTCATTGAAATTATCTGCATTTTCCTGCTGTAAACCTGTATCTATCATGCAGCCATCAACTCCACAGACGAGCGAAGCGCCATTTTCACTCTCAGAACCCAAAAAGTCTATTTTCAATTCTTTCATTTTTTATTGTTTCCTTCTTCTGCTTGAACTTGTTTAAGGGCTGCAAGCATGTATTCATACGATTGTGCACCTGAAATACCATATTTATTATTCAGCACAAAGAAGGGCGCTCCTTGCACTCTAGCTTCTTGAGCTTCTAGGATATCTTGCTTGACAGCAGTGCTAAAGTCCGTTCCTTCAAGTAAAGCTGTCACTTCTTCTTGCGGTAAGCCCACTCCCTTTGCCGCTTCCAGTAAAACCGCTGTATCAGCAATCGAGGCATGCTCTTCAAAATAGAGTTGATAAAGTTTCGTGATAAGGCGATGATGCGTCTTTTTATCCAAACGACTTTCTGCCCATTTGATGAGACGGTGTGCTGAAAAGGTATTTGTCGGGATGGCTCCTGCAACATCTAGCTTGAGGCCTTCTTCAGCTCCCATTTCTGCCATGTGCTGAAACTGCATCCTTGCCTGCTCCTTAGTCATACCATGACTAGCCGCAAACTGCGTCAACATGGTTTCATCTGTTGCCAAAGGGGCATGAGGATTGAGTTGGTAAGCCTTCATTTTCAAATCATGAGGATCCAAGCCAACTGCTTCCATCGCACGTTTCATACGGCTTGCACCAATATAGCAAAAGGGACAAGCAATATCTGACCAATAACTAATTTCCATAAGGTTTCCTTTCTATTTATCACGATGCCTTTGTAAGCAAATTTTCTCAAACAAAGCCGACATAAGTTCAATTTTTGACAGATTGAGTTCTACCTCACTCCAACCATCTCCTATATCCCTAAACGAGATGGTTTGTCGTTTGTAGCGGGGCTTGTCGTGCCATATCCATACTCCTTCTTTGTCACTAAGTGGCCTTTTTCAAAGATTAATAGGCTCGTCATAGAGGGATTGAGGGCATACAGAGACATCAACCTTGGCACTTGAAACAAATCCGCCTGATACAGTGGCAAGCCCTTCTCCTTGGCTAAAGCAAGAAGCACTCCTTGCTCTACTGATGCAATACTGCACTGATTGGGAGACACAAGGAGGGCTAGGTGCCCCATTTCCTGTAAGAGTTCGTCCAGTTCTAGGCTAGACGTGATGGTCTTTATCATTTATTTTCAATAAATTCTAAGGTATCCAAGGCTGCGACTGCACCACTGGCTGCTGCAGTAACGGCTTGCTGGTACTTAGAATCTTGAACATCACCAGCAGCAAAAATCCCTGGCACAGAAGTCTTAGAAGTCCCTGGCTGCGTCTGAATATAGCCTTTGGCATCCAATTCTAGTTTTCCTCCCAGAAATTCCGTATTTGGATGATGACCAATTGCTACAAAAAGCCCATCTGCCTTGAGGTGTCTAACCTCACCAGTCGCATTATCCCGAATATCTAGCCCCGTCATTCCCATCATGTCTGAATGAACCTTAACTGGAGTTGCATTCAAGACCCAGTTAATCTCCTTATGACTTTTAGCTCGCTGTACCATGATATCAGACGCACGTAACTCATCTCTACGGTGGACAACTGTAACTTTAGAAGCAAAGCGAGTCAAATAGATAGCTTCTTCCATGGCAACGTCTCCACCACCAACGACAATAATTTCACGTTCCTTGTAAAAGAAGGCATCACACGTTGCACAGGCACTAACACCTTTACCGATTGCTTCTGCTTCCCCTTCAATTCCTAGGTAATTCGCAATTGAGCCAGTCGCAATAATAACAGCCTTGGTTTCCAGCATTTCGCCAGAATCAAGGTGCACTGTAAAAGGAGAGCTTTCTCCTTCGATTTTTTCAACGAAACCAAAGGTCATCTCTGTTCCAAAAGAGGCTGCTTGCTGACGCATATTTTTGACCAGTTCATTCCCGTCAATTCCCTTTTCAAATCCTGGATAATTCTCAACCAGAGTAGTCGTTGTGAGCTGACCACCTTCTGAATAGCCCGTAATCAATCGATTTTTAAGACCTGCTCGGCTAAGATAGATCCCCGCCGTATAGCCCGCAGGTCCTGAACCAATAATAATCGCATCGTACATTTGTTTCTCCTATAATTGACTTGAAATCTTCTCTGCCAATACCTTCTTTGGTTGGACACCAAGCGTAGCATCAACCGGCTTCCCATCTTTGAAAAGCACAAGGGTGGGAATGGAACGCACATTGAAGAGTTGGGCTAATTCTGGGGATTGATCCACATCCACCTTGGTCACACTCGCTCTTCCTTCAAATTCCTGAGCCAACTCTTCAACGATAGGCTCCATCATTTGGCAAGGAGGGCACCAGGTCGCACCAAAATCTACCAAGGTAACACCTGATTCAATTTCTTTTGCAAAGGTTTCGGTTGTTAATTGTTTTATCATCGTATTTTCTCCATTCTTTTTATTTAGTGACTGTTCTTCTCGTTCACATCTATCAACATCGTTTGTTCATTTTTCAAACTCTATTCAATATTTTTATTGAATAGCCCTTCCAAAATAATAGCTGACCGAATCGTCATCGACATCTATTCAACAATTCTATTGAATAGATACATTTTAACAAATCAAAAATAGAAATCAAGTATTTTGCTTAAAATATGAATAGACAAAAAATCAATTTGATGAATCCATCAAACTGACTATGTACTGTTTTAAAATTCTTCACGTTTGCCCCACTTCCAATCGGCGAAACTGCGATTAAGGCTAAAAGTAGGATAGCCTAAGGATTGCAGATCTTGTGCAGCCACATTTGCATAGCCACACTGGCGACCGCGACAATACACAATAATCGTTCGATCTTTTGGCAGCTGCGTTTTTTTCTGATGAAAGTCAGCCATTGGAAGATTGACTGCATGAGGAAGATGTCCTGCCTCAAACTCTTCTACAGGTCGCAGGTCCAATAAGAGCACATCTGGCTGCTCAGACAGCTCGACAGCTTCTTGCAGGCTAATTTGGCTCACACCAATCTCTCTGTCATACTCTGCTTCAATGGCCCGCACTTCGGCTAGCTGCTCCTCACCGACATCAAATAGTAATAAAATGAGTTGTGCTACTTTTGCCGAAGCAAGACTGTAACGAATAAAATTCCCTTGGCGGCTGGTAACAACTAGATTACTCTCTTTTAGGACTTGAAGGTGACGGGAAGTATTGGCCACCGACAGGCCTGTAGCAAGGGCAATTCCCTCTACTGGCTTGGGGCCTTGGGTCAAGAGATTTAAAATCTCAAGCCGTTTTTCACTCCCTAATCCCTTAGTCAATCGAGATAATTCCTTGTATAAGCTATTTTTGTAGTCTGTCATTTTCGCATTCATCTGCATCGCTCCTCAACTATTCAATGAAATAGTATACTATTTACTACTCCCTGTCAACTACTTCCTCTTTTGGAGTAGTCTAGTGCAATAAAAAGAAGGGGCAAAAATCATGTTCTGCCTCTTCTTTTTTAGGGGGGATAGAAGTGTTTAGTTTTTGCGTTTTCGAGTAAAGATTCCTACAAAGCCTGCTAAGGCTACTCCTATCAAAGAAGCCAGAGTAGGAACTTCATTGGTTTTTGGTAGGGTAGGTTTAACAGTTGATTGTGTTTGTTTCAACTCCACTGGTTTTTGGAATTCCCTATCTGAAGCTGCTTTCTGCTTTTCTGACAGTTGATCTACTGTTCCTGACGGATTAGGTTGTTCGAGATTCAACATTGGTTTTGTTGAAGTATTTGATTGAACTTCCTTCTCTCTTGGTTTGCTAGGCTTTCTTGTACCGCCCAACTCTAAGATTGGCTTTGTCGAAAATGCAGGAGCACCTGTTTCAAACTTCCCTTTTCTTGAAGAACCTTCTTTTGACATATCTTTTTCAGGAGTTACTTTTGGTTTAGCAGTATCTTCTGACCTAGATTGACGAGATGGATTATCTTGGTTTTGGGAATCGCTTTGTGGTTTCTCTTGTTGGGGTGCAACTTTAGATTGTTCTGGAATTTCTTGTTTTGGTGAAATAGGAGAATCAACTTTCGGTTTTGAATCTGACTGCGGCTTCTCTTGTTGAGGTGCAACTTTAGATTGTTCTGGAATTTCCTGTTTTGGTGGAATAGGAGAATCAACTTTCGGTTTTGAATCCGATTGTGGTTTCTCCTGTTGGGGTGCAACTTTAGACTGTTCTGGAATTTCCTGTTTTGGTGGAATAGAAGAATCAACTTTCGGTTTTGAATCTGATTGTGGTTTCTCTTGTTGGGGTGCAACTTTAGATTGTTCTGGAATTTCCTGTTTTGGTGGAATAGGAGAATCAACTTTCGGTTTTGAATCCGATTGTGGTTTCTCTTGTTGAGGTACAACTTTAGATTGTTCTGGAATTTCCTGTTTTGGTGGAATAGAAGAATCAACTTTCGGTTTTAAATCTGACTGCGGCTTCTCTTGTTGAGGTACAACTTTAGATTGTTCTGGAATTTCCTGTTTTGGTGGAATAGGAAAATCAACTTTCGGTTTTGAATCCGATTGTGGTTTCTCTTGTTGTGGAACTACTTTAGATTTATCTGGAATTTCCTGTTTTGGTGGAATAGAAGAATTCTCCTTGGTCTTAGCATCTGACTGGGGCAAATCTTTTTTAGGTGTTTCTTTTGGTTTAACTGTATCCGTTGGTTTTTGTTGAATAGGTTTCAATTCAAATTTCGGAACAAAACCTTGGTCGTTCGTCAGATTATCGTAACGTTTATTAAACTGTTCTTGCTTTGGATAGATATCCCTCTTAACATAGAGTGGAAAATCTGAAACTGTTCCATAGGGATAGAAAAACATATCTTTTAGAATCTCTTTCAAGCGTTCATCATCTGGAAACTTCTGCCGTTTTTGTTCCAATTCACGAGCAATTTTTTCAATCTCAGCAGAGGCTGCTAATTCTTTTATATTTCTAATAACGTTATCTGCTTGATGAGGATTCTTCGCTGCCATCTCTTCGTCCAATGTCTTCTCGAATGTTCTGATAAAAGCAACAGCATTTGGAGAGATTTCCTCCCATATTTTCATCTGTCCTTCAAAAATAGACGCATCTGTCAATCGTGGCAACCGATCCACAGCCTTTATCAATTCTTTGATTTTCTTTATGGTTTCCTTATGAGGAGCTTTGGCATCTTCTAGATTCTGTTTACGTGCTTGGCTGTAAATACGATCTAATCCACTCTCTGCACGCTCTTCTTCTATTTCATTACTAATATCACTACGGTGTTCCTTTGTCAAATATGGCAGCTTGTTTACCTGCTCTTGAATACTCTTGCGTTTCTCAAAAATAACCCTGTTCGCTGCAGCGGTACTCTCAGCTTCTACCAGCAAGCTATCAATTTCAGTTTCTGTATTAGCTGTTTCTACACGTGCTAAATAGTCTGACCGTTCATCAGGATAGAGATAGTCCATCCCTTTTATAGTTCCTTCAGCTTGTTTCTTTTCAGCTTGAACCTTTTGACGATTACTTATATCTTGCGTAGCCTCTTGCTTAATCTTATCAACTACTTCTGTAGTAGTTGCTTCATTAATCCTAGTAAAATAACCGCTTCTTATACTATTTGGTAACTCTTTCATTTTAGCAATTTCTCCAATTGCTTTTTTCTTATAAGCTCCCAATGCTGTCTTTTCTTTATCGGCTTGTAGCTCGGCTGCATACTCGGCATATAATTGTTTAGACAAGTTTTGAAGCGTCGTAAGGCTTGTTGCTGGATCACTTGCTAATACCCTAATTTGTTCAGCTCTCTCAGGATTTAGAACACTCTTTGCAGCTGTAATGTAGTTGCTTTTCACTTCCGCATAATCGCCGTCTACCTCAGTCTTGAACTCTTCCAATGTCTTGCCTATTGCTGCCTTGAACTGGGCTTCATTAGTGAATTGACTTAGAGTACCAACACGCTGTTGGTAGTAGGCCTTCCGATCATTTCTCACAGCAAGAGTCATTAACTCCATCACTTTTGGTTGAAGGTTAGCCAGTCTTGCTTGAAAGTTAGGATCTACTTGCTGCATTTCCACCTCCGTTTTCGGAGTTGCTTCATTTGGCATTACTTCCTCTGCCTGATTCGCAAAAGAAGTCCTCACCATTCCCTCTTCTGCTGGGACGTTGGATTCTGCTTGCTGCATTTCCATCTCCATTTTCGCAACTGGTTCAATTGCCTTTACTTCCTCTGCTTGGAGGGCTTGCGGTAGGGTTGAGATGATTGCAGCAGTCGCTGCTGCAGCATATAGTTGTTTTTTCATCGTTTGTATGCCTTTCTATTTTCTAAAGATAGGTCAAAAATATGACTACTATTCCCTGTTTCTGTCCCCATTATATAGAAAATAAGAGAGATAGACAAATCGAAACATATTTATATTTGTTTTGTGAAAAGCTTGATTTTTTATCTTTTTATAAATAGTTTGTTCGGATATTATCTTGAATAACTCAAAAAAACAGATAAAACATAACTCGAAAAACCAGAATCAAAACTTTTAAAAATAAACATATTTTTCGAAGCTGTTCTTTAAATAAATAAACAGATAAAACACAGAAAGCCTTTACTTCGTCTACAAATAAAAAACTCTTTCCCATAAAAAATGGTGAAACATCATAACTCATCTTACATAAAACTGAAACAGATTAGTTGGGTTCTAATACCAAACATGGTATAGTTAAGTCAATGATTTACTTTTTAAGAACCGAGGACTGACTATGTACGAATTTTGCCTTGAATACGGCTGCTTTCCTGTTAAGAAAATCGATGATTTTGCTGATCACCGCACAGAAATTCCTGATTTTCTAAAAGACGATGAGAACTTGATTGCCCAGTTAGAGCACATCAATGAGCTCTTTCACGAGTTATTTCTGACCATTGAATGCAAGTTTGACTACATCGGTAAGCAATTCCCAGAAAAAATCGCCGTCATTCACACCCTCTATGATGACATCGCAGAACAACTCCTTGCCAAATACGGTGATACAGAGCAGATTAAAATTGAATTATTTTTACTATAATACAAGAAAAACTTGGGAAATTCCCAAGTTTTTTGCTTATTTGAACAGAGACAGGGAGATGTCCTATTTGCTATCTGCTGCTTCATCTGCTTGATAACGTTCTGCACCCCATCAGTAAGGCACGAGGTCTTTTAAGGTAACAATTTCACGTTTTTCATAGTCAATCACGACCTCCATATTGCAATTTTCAAAAGATAGTTGCATGAGAAACCTTCGACAAGTACCACTAGTGGATAGAGACACACGAAATCTCTTCTACTGGAGTATCGTTTCCTTATCTCTCATCCAAATAACCATTTCTCTCTCCTATCGTATAGATTTTTCCATACAAATCACGCTCTAAAAAACCATAATCAACCAAGTATCGCCGCAAAATAGCCGTGTCATCGTAATAGGTCTTGAAAAAATCATTGATTTCTTTTTCCGTAAACTGTTGGCCTTGCTCGGCTAGTTGCTGCTGAAAATAATGAAATAATTGCCATTTGGCTTGTTCTTTTTTGGGAATGGTCACCAATCGGCCTTGTCTGAAATATTTCTGCTGAATAGTTGCTTGATCCATAGCCCTACCTAATTTCTGCTCCTAATTGGCTAAGAGCTGCAGAGATTTTTTCCATATACTTAGCTACTTCATCATCAGTCAAGCTATCCTGTGGATTTTGGAAGGTCAAGTTATAAGCCATGGATTTTTTACCTGCTTCAATGTTACTACCAGTATAAATATCAAAAAGACTTACCTTCGTCAAACGCTTCACATTTGTAGCCGAAATCGCATCAAGAATCGCTTGGTGCTGCGTCTCACTATCTACCAAGAGGGCAATATCACGGCTAACTGCTGGGAATTTTGAAATTTCTGTGAAGGGCTTAGCTGGCTGAAGAGCTGCTTCAATGGCATCAATACTGATTTCAGTCACATAGGTTTCAGGAATTCCATATTCTTTTGCAAGCTGTGGATGTACCTGTCCAAGTACACCAATCACCTGGCCATTTAGCTCAATCTGAGCAGTTCGTCCAGGATGAAGCGCTGCTAGGCTACTAGTTGCCACATAGCTGACCTCAAGTGAATACTTGGCAAATAGGGCTTCTAGAATTCCCTTAGCATGGAAGAAATCAACTGGAACTGTTGCAGTTTGGAAATCTTTTTCCGCTACTAATCCTGTCAAAGCAAAAGCGAATTTCGTGATTTCTTGTGGCAAATCTTGATGTGGATTACCTGTCTGTTCAAAGACTTTTCCGATTTCATACAAGGCTAAGTCTTTATTTTTACGGGCTACATTATAGGCTACTGTTTCTAATATCCCTGAAATCATGTTTTGACGAAGAGCAGAACGATCGACTGTCATTGGCCACATCAATTCTGTTACGCTTGTGGGTGCCAAGCTAAATTCAGCTGCTTTTTCAGGAGTTGTCAGTGCATAGGTAATTATTTCACTCAACCCAGCCCCCTCAGCAATCTGACGTATCTGACGGCGGAGTTTTTGGCTCCTTGTCAATTCACCAGCTGTTCCATCTTCTTTTGGCAAGGTTGTTGGAAGATTGTCATAGCCATAGATCCGTGCAATTTCTTCGACCAAATCTGCTGGAATGCGAATATCCCAACGGCGACGTGGAACTTGAACAGTAAAGCTGGCATCATCACCAGTAATCTCCATCCCTAAACGGCGGAAAATGTCTGCAATATCGCTATAAACAAGACTAGTTCCCAAAGAGCGATTGACATACTCTAGACTAGCAGAAACAGCTACTGGACTGGTCTCTACTTCTCCTGCAGTAACAACACCTGCTAGGACTTGACCACCTGCTAATGCTGCAATCATGCTGGCTGCCGCATCCATAGCCGCTGCAATATCAGCCACGTTAATTCCTTTTTCAAAACGAGAAGAAGATTCCGAGCGTAGATTTAATCGACCAGATGTTTTCCGAATGGATTTTCCATCAAAAAGTGCCGCTTCTAACACCACATTTGTCGATTGATGATTAATCTCTGTTGCAGCGCCACCCATGACACCACCAAGGGCAACCGCCTTATCAGCAACTGAAATCACAATATCATCTGCTACCAATTCACGCTCGACTTCATCCAAGGTCACCAAGGTTTCCCCATCTCGTGCATCACGCGCCACAATCTTCTGGCCTTCAAATTTATCCAAATCAAAGGCGTGCATAGGTTGACCAAAATACAAGAGAATATAATTGGTCACATCCACTACATTGTTAATTGGGCGAATTCCCGCATTCATCAGGAGATTTTGTAACCATTGAGGACTCGGTGCGATTGTCACATTTTCAATCACGCGCGCACGATAGGCTGTAACCTTTTCAGACTCAATCGCTACCTCAATCACGTCGCTCGCTTTTTTCTCTACTTCTACAAGGGGAAATTCCTTAAACTGAACAGCCTGATCATAGATTGCTGCTACTTCATGAGCTACTCCACGCATGGACAGAGCATCTGCACGATTTGGTGTAATGGACAGTTCAATTACCTCATCGTCTAGGTCAAGGTAGGAAAAGACTTCATCACCATTGACCGCATCAGCCGGCAAAATCTGGATACCGTCCGCAAATTCTTTTGGAATAACCGAGTCAGAAATCCCCAACTCGCCTAGAGAACAAATCATGCCGAGCGATTCCAAGCCACGAATTTTCCCTTTTTTAATCTTATAATTATCGGCAATACGCGCACCAGGAAGAGCAACCATGACCTTAATTCCCGCACGGACATTCGGCGCTCCACAGACAATTTGACGAGGCGCTTCTTCACCGACATCTACTTGGCAGACATGAAGATGTGTATCTGGCACATCCTCACAAGAGAGGACTTCTCCCACCACAATTTTTGACAGACCATCTGCTGGAGAAGTCACCCCCTCTACCTCGATTCCTGTCGTTGACATCTTTTCCGCCAATTCCTTGCTCGGCACATCAATATCTACTAATTCTTTTAACCATTTATAACTTACTAACATCGTACTTCCTCATTTTTCTTCTCTGATCCGCTTTTTCAGGAGCCAGTCAATATCTACCGTATCTCCTGTCACATATTCATGCTCACTAAAGCGCTCAAATCCATACTTGAAATAAAAATTTTGTGCCTTAAAATTCTTCTCCCAAACTCCTAGCCAAGCCCAGGTAAACTGACCTGCTACTGCCTGTTCAAGAGCAAATTCGAATAAGGCCTTTCCCAAACCATAACCTTGGTGGGACTGCAAAATATACAAACGTTGAATTTCAAACGCATCTTCTAGTTCATGCTCGGTCTGGGCATCTCCCCAATTCACCTTCAAAAATCCAACTGGCTGCCCTTCATGAAGGACAAAGTAATGGGCTGATTCTGGATTTTCCCATTCTTTTTCCAAGGTTTCAAGTGCCAAATCATGGGTATAAAAATACTCCAAATCAGCTTCTTTGATAAAGGCACCAAAGGTTTCGCGAAAGGTTTGCATGGCCATTTCACGGAGCAAGGGTAGGTCTTTTTTCTCAATCGCACTAATCATCGCAACACCTTACTTGAATTGTTCAGAAAAACGGCTATCCCCTTGGTAGAAGCCACGAATATCATTGATTCCGTAACGAAGCATTGCAATCCGTTCTTGACCTAAACCAAAGGCAAAACCAGAATATTCTGTTGGATCAATGCCACTCATTTCTAACACGTGTGGGTGAACCATTCCTGCCCCTAAAATCTCAATCCAACCAGTCTTCTTGCAGACATTACAGCCATCTCCGCCACACTTAAAGCAGGATACATCCACTTCAACGGACGGTTCTGTAAATGGGAAATACGAAGGACGTAAGCGAATCTGACGATCCTCACCAAACATTTTTTTGATAATCATCTCAAGTGTACCTTTTAAGTCACCCATTGAGACATTTTTTCCGACAACCAAGCCCTCAATTTGGTGGAATTGATGACTATGCGTTGCATCATCTGTATCGCGACGGAAAACACGTCCTGGAGAAATCATTTTGAGAGCACCCTTTGAAAAATCATGCTGATCCATGGTCCGTGCTTGTACAGGACTGGTATGAGTCCGCATGAGGATTTCGTCAGTGATATAGAAGGTATCTTGCATATCACGAGCTGGGTGATCTTTTGGCAAGTTCATCCGCTCAAAGTTGTAATAGTCCTTTTCTACTTCAAAACCATCGACAATCTGGAAGCCCATTCCTAAGAAAATATCTTCAATTTCTTCACTCGTTTGGGTCAACACATGACGATAACCTTGTTTGACACTTCGGCCTGGTAAGGTTACATCAATTGATTCTTGAGCTAATTGCGCCTTGATTTTTTCTGCTTCGACAAGGACTGCCGTTTCTTCAAAAGCCTTGGTCAAGACGTCACGAACTTCATTGACCTGTTTTCCGATAATCGGCTTCATATCATTCGAGAGATCCTTGAGTCCTTTCAATAAGTCTGTCAAAGACCCTTTTTTTCCTAATACAGCAACTCGTAAGTCTTGTAATTCCTTGGCATTTTCATAGCGAATCTTTTTCAATTCATCTAGTGTTGATTGTCTTAATTCAGCTAATTGTTGTTCAATTGTTGACATATTTCCTCCAAAATAAAAACGCATGACTACACCCAATCGGAGCGTTGTCACGCGGTACCATCCGTTTTCATTTGCTGCATTGCAAACCTTTATTTGTAAGTCTATGTGCAAGTGAATTCGACCTATTTTCACTGAATGAGCTTCCAGTCACGGCTCATCTCCCTAGACAGTTTCCCTAGATGTACTAGTCTTGCAGACTTCTATTCAATTTTATAGTCGTTTCGTTTTCATTTATTACGTCGTTAACTCATCTTGCCTAACCTAAGTTATACCTGCGATTCGTTGCCTAGTACTAAATCAAAACGAAACAACTATACCCCGTGAAAATCAGCAGATAGGCTGTTAATTTCCTCTGAGCATTACTTTTATTTTAGCAGAATTAGGAAGATTTGGCAATACTAGAAAACTCCTCTCATCAAAATAGAGGAGTTTTTGCCTGCTATAATTTTGCTTGCCATTTTTTAGCCCAAACATGCTCATTTGGAAGACCTTGAAAATCAGCTTTTCCTTCCAATTTATCCAGAAGAGCTTCAATCGTATTTGGATTATAGTGATAAGCATTGATAGCTGTTTTCACCATTGTAACATCATGCAAGTGGGTTGTGTAATTTAATGACACAAATACAGTTGGAACTTCATGGACATACCATGGGACTTCATTTGCCATAGCTGTCTTCCATTGAATGCGGTAGTTATTTTGCGCACCGTAGCCCACGACATTGGCAACGGTCAAGGCCAGATCTACTTCTTCACGATAGCCTAGTGTAGAGCCTTTAATGCGACTATTCCCATCATTGACTGTGACCTCATAACCTCGGCGTTCAAGGGCAGCCTTAATCGTTTCAACGACTTCATCACTTGCTGCCATAATGCCACCTTTTTCTCCTTCGAGGTAATAGAGGCGAATACGACGGTGGGTTACAGGACTGATTGGCAGATTTTTCTGCGTATCTTTTAACAGCGTAATAGCCTTATCTGCAGCTTCTCTTTGCCAAGCCAAATGTTCCTCACAACCAATAACAGCTAAGTCTTCTGCTGTTTTTAATAGAGTTCCTTCTGCCTGCTTGACATGCAGATTTAATTTTGCTTTGAGCCCTAAAATACGGCGGACAGCATCATTCAAGCGTTCTTCAGAAATAATCCCCTTGCGGTAGCCATTCAGCATAAATTGGAAGTCCTCGTCCATATCATTGAAGAAAAGGAACATATCACAACCTGCGGCAATGGCTCCTGGTACATAATCTTCCCTGCGCATAGCAGCGGTCATTCCTAACATATGACTGGCATCAGTAATCACTAAACCATTAAAATCAAGATTGGTCTTCAACAGTCCATCAATCAATTCTGGTGCTAAGGTTGCTGGTAAAATATCCTCGTCCTTGAGATTTGGATTCAATTGTTGTTGATAATGGGGAAGAGCAATATGACCAGCCATAATCATTTCAACGCCACGTTCAATATGATGACGATAGACTTGACCAAATGAGGCTTCCCACTCCTCTGGTGATAACTCATTGACACCTAATACCAAATGTTGATCTCGTTCTTCTGTGCCATCCCCCGGGAAATGCTTGATACACTGAATCACTTCACGCTCTGCTGTTAAACCATCTAAATAAGCACTCGTATAGGTGATTACATCTTCTGCAGTTGTTCCATAGGCACGAGTATTCACAATCGTGTTGCGCCAGTTCTTTAAAATATCCACACAAGGATCAAAATTAACATTGACACCCAGTGCTGTTTCTTCTCGAGCCGAAACCAATCCTGCTAAATAGGGAACACGGGTATCACGACTCGCTTCTGATTGTGCACCTGAGGAAATATAGGTCCCACCTTTTACTGCACCATCTCCCCCAGAATCACAGTTAGCAGCTACAAGCAAAGGAACTTTGGAATAGCTTTGCAACTCATTAATCAGCCCTTGAACTTGTTCAGGACTACCATTCATATAGCGGGCGCCCCCAATATGGTATTTCTCGATAATCTCCTGGTTCGTCAAAGTATTACCACTAAAGGCATCTCCGCCAAAAAAGAACAAATTGACAAATAATTGCCCAATTTTTTCTTCATCTGTCAGACTTCCTAATGTCGATTCTACCCACTCAATCTGATCGTCACTTAACTGATATGGTTTTTTACGTAAATCAACTATTTTTGCCATTCTATTTCTCCTTTTTATCTAAATTTCTTTAAAAACAGAGTCCTCAGACTGAGTCTAAGAAGCTTCACGTTTATGTTCTTTTTATACTTTTTCTCCTCCTTAGTCTTTTATCAGTAGAAAGAGACCTGTTTATGTTTTAAACAAGCCTCACAAATGAAGACTATGCCGGGAAATGACGACATAAATCACACTTACACCACCTAGCAAATATAAAATAGCAATCATTGGCTACTCTCTTGAGGGATATAGTTATAGTGAATTGAGTAAAGGTTAGGACATCGTTATACTCTATAAAAATCAAAATCTGACTAGGCAACGAAATCGTAGCTAGAACTGAAGTTCAGCAAGGTGAGTTAACAACGTCAGACTTTGATTTTTGACGAGTATAAGTCTCTTTGCTTCAATAGTCCAGTAGACTGTTGAAGGTTGGAAATAGGGATTATGGAGTAATCCTCAATTAACGCCGATTCTATCTGCAGCTCCTTGCCGTGCCCTATTCCTTCATAAGATACGAGGGCGTTAAGCAACTTCTAGACAAAATAGGAAATCGAAGCAGGTTGGCTTGCAACCAACGAGATTTATCCCTAAAGGGAGCCTCAGCTGTAACCAACTAAAGTTGGAACATCTGCGTCCCCACTAAAGGGAGCCTCAGCTGTAACCAACTGAAGTTGGAACATCTGCGTCTCTTTTTTACACGGCTCTTAGTCCGTGTTCAGTTCTCAATCCACTATATAAATAAAAATAGCTCACCGACTCAAGATAAATGAATCCAATCTTTTTATCTAATTAGGAACGCCAAATACGCGTATCAATTAAGCCACAATAAGGATCTACACTTGATACTCCTGAAAACTCAGATTCGCCTGCCAGTTTTTGAACCAAACTAGCAATAGTGTTTGGTAAGCTATCATAAGCATTGATATAGGTTCCGACTTGTGGCATATCTGCCAAGGCAAATGGATGTTGTACTGACACGACAATTGTTGGAACTTCATGGACATAAAATGGCTGGTCTGGTGTTCCTTTAGCTGCTGGCCAAATAATACGTTGGGTAGTACCGCCAGAATTGACATCAACAATATTGATAATCAAATCATACTTATCCGTAATTTGAGCGATTGGTCGTTTAGAAGCATAGACACTTTGAATAGCTGCTGGACGTTCTTCTTCTGGCAACTTTTTAATCCGTTCTTCTGTATTTTCCCAGATTGAAACCTCGTGTCCACGTTTTTCAAGTAACTCTTTTAGAGTATCAGAAGCACGTTTCTTTCCTTGGTTAATCAAGGCTCCAAAACCACCTTTATAGCCGTCAACTTCGACTAAAAGAATACGTTTGTAGCGTTCTGGTGTGACTGGGAAAATATCTTTTTGCTTATCTTTCACCAGCGTGATTGCCTTATCTGCTACTTCATCTGAAATACGTTTAGCCTCGTCTGTACCAATCATTTTTAGCGCTTCTTCTTTTGGAAGTAAAATCTCCTCACGGCGACCTTCAAATTGATGTAAGCCAAGTTTTGCTTTCAACCCTAAAGTACGACGAATAGCATCGTGCAGACGTTCTTCTGTTAAGAGACCATTTTCATACCCCTCCTTCATCCAACGGAAATCTTCATCAGGATCATTGAAAAATAAGAAGAGGTCGCATCCAGCTTCAATCGCTGTTGGTAACAATTCACGACGTGGAAGTGATGCCGTCATACCAACCATATGAGAGGCATCAGTTACGATAGCCCCATTGTACCCCAACTCACCTCGTAGAAGTTCATCAAGAAGCGTTTTATTAAGCGATGCTGGTAGCATATCATCCAAATCACGTTCAGGGTGCATTTCTTTTTCAACATTTGGTAGATGAATATGACCTGCCATAATACCTGGAAGACCCGCTTCAGCCATTTCGCCATAAATACGACCAAAGGTTTCCATCCACTCTTCTTTTGACATGGGGTTAGATGCGTATGAAAGATGGTGGTCTCGTTCGTCAATACCATCGCCAGGAAAATGTTTAGCAAAAGGAATAATGCCATATTGCATAATACCACGCATGTATTCTTTTGAAAGGCTAATAACTTGCTCAACCTCAGCTCCCCATGTACGATTAGCAATAATAGGATTACGCCAGTTACGACTTAAATCCATAATAGGAGCAAATGAGGCATTACATCCTACCGCTGAGGCCTCAAGTCCAGCAATACGCCCCAATTCATAAGCATACTTGGGATCATTGGTAGCCGCAACTTTCACCTCATCACCAATCTTAGTGCCATCTGTGACAGCTCCATTTCCTCCTGATTCTGTATTAGCCGCAATTAAGAGAGGGATTTTTGATTTTGTTTGTAAAATGTAATTTTGCTCCCAAATGTCCGCTGCTGGACCAGGAGCATACCTTACCGCTGCAAACTTATAATCTGTCATAACTTGAGTCAAATACTCTTCTGTACGACTAGAACCCATATTCACAAAAAGCTGACCAATTTTTTCATCTAGGGTCATATTTGCAAGGGTTGTTTCTACCCAATCAATAGCTGCTTGATTGAGGTTATAAGGCTTTTTAGTCAAGTCTACTAAATGTGTCATCTTATCACTCCTAGTCTAAATGTTTCCAAAATGTTTCTTTTAGTTTTTCTAAATCTTCTTTTGTTACCTGCCCAGCGACAAAAGCTGGAGAAAATGTTTCCTGTAATTCTTTCCAAGATATTGCTTCTTTACCAACCAAAATAGGATAAAATGCCACTTGATTTTGCTCAGCTGCCGCTAAATCTCCAGGCGAATCTCCAATCATCAAAATATGTTCCTGAACATATCCTTGCTCTACTAAAGCAGCAATCACATCTTCTTTTTTCCCGCGATCTTGACAATAAAGCTCATCAACATGCTCTAGCAAACCTTGATCGCGCCATTCCTCTTCGACAGCTTCATGATTGGCTGAAGAGACCACATATACCTTTCCAAGTTCGTGAAGTCTTGCCAAACCCGAACGAGCACCTGTAAAAGCGAGTGCCTCACCCTTGTAAGATTTAATTTGTCGATTAACCTCATTAGACCAATCCAATGCTTTCTGCAAATCATCTGACGGTTTCTGATCCAACGCTTTCTCTAGCGACGCATTTGATAGTGATGAGGTAGTAGCTACCCAGTGCTTCAAAGCATCAATACCATCCAGACCTGCATACTCCAACCCCATCGCCAATCCGACAAAACGATTGACCCCTCTTGTACGAGAGTAGAGGTTGATATTATCCCACTCTTTCAAAAAAGCTTCTTTATTTGGAACCTCAAAAAACTGAGCCGCCAATGGACCGAAAAATAACTGATGCTTGTAGGTCATCGTATCCATGGCACAGCCGTCCGAGTCTACACAAAAGACATATTCTTCTTGTTTAACCATTTTTCCTCCTTTCATTCCTATCTTCATCTGACAAGGCAATAGGCAATACTATTACACTTACGTATCAAAATAGAATACTAACCAGTTACCCCAGCAGTCTGATGAAGCACTCTTAAACATTTCTACATTTCTGATAAATGAGGGGTCGAGAAAGAACACAAATTATCCCAAAAGAGACCCCGCTTTTTCATTTTTCAGGCTCAGTTGGTTGGATAGCGCACATTCTGATTATCAACCACTGTGTCCATCTGTTTTTACGAACTTCGGTAAGAGAAGCTGGACTTTTTGCCCAGCCTCACCCCTATCATCAAACAAGCACAAATACACATTCTGTAGGGGCAATCACCAATTCGCCAGCTGAAATAGTTTCTGCCTCCAAATTCGGTAATTGATTGTCCTCATCCAAGGCCAAGACATGACCATTCAAACACATTTCTTTTGCACGTTTGTCACCGTCTTTTCCTGACAAGCGATAGACTTGAGCATCTTTTTCCAAAACTAGGCTAGTGACTTTTGTTTCCGAATTATTAATGACTAAAATGGCTTTGCCATCTTGACCATCTTTACGCGAATGAACAAAAACGTGCGCACCTTCATGGATTGGAATGCGACTATCAAATACTTCCGAGCCCATCAATCGATTCCATAATAAAACCGCAAAATAGTTCGGACGTGGATCAAACACTTCTCGTGCTAAATAACCATAGTCAGAAGCAGCTAGGGTATTATGAAAAACAACACCGTTTGTCAAACAAGCAAAGGTCCCTAACTCATTGAGGGTACGAGGCACATCAAGATAAGTTGATGCCCAAGTATTGCCGCCGCCTCCAGCATCTCCTGACTCAGTTACCCACATTTCTGCACCTGGGACGAATCGATCCCGTAGGGGAAGGTAGGTTTTACAAAAGTTTGAAGCTACAGATAAATAGTTTTCTGACAAGGCAGCCTCTACAGACCAATGCCCTGCTGGCATGACAGAAGCCAAACGCTCTGAAACCCCATTGTAATAGTGATACGAAAAGACATCTAACGGTACACTCGTTCCTTCTAGCAAATCTTCGCAGTTCACTGTTTCATGAATAAGCTGTTCAATGCCTCCGATACTATTTTGCTGACTTGGATCTCCAAAGACAATATCATCTCCACCTGTCGAACTTGGCCCTACTTTTAAACAATCTGGATAATTGTCCTCTAGCCACTGGAAGAAAAGATCTTGGTCACGACGGTAATGCGCTGCTGTATAGCCCTTTGGAAACCCAGTATCTTCTAACATATTAGGCTCATTGGCAAATTCAGCAGCTTCTATCGGCACACCATATGATTGGCTTAGAGCAAAGATTTTTTCTGCTTCACTCGGATTCCATGGTTCTTCCGCCGAGTGTAACCCGGGACAGTTAGCCATGGAAATTTTCAAATGTCCACCAACTGCTCTCACAAAATCCAAAACACCTATCCACTGTTCTTTTGTCAAAACATTCAGATAACCTTGTGGGGGTACTCCAGCAGTTTTTCCATCAAAATCGTAATAGGTTTTGGTTGACCAAGTCCCTGAAACACGTATCCATGCCTCGCCCAATTCTTTCGTCAAGTAGCGTAGTTTCTCATTTGACAAATCAATCGGATCATACTCTTGCATAAGATCCTTATACATCGCTGCGATTCCTTCATCAGAAGGCTCAACATAAAAGTCTTCCGTTCCAGCAATCTGCTCTTCAGAATAGGCCTTCCAAAAAGTCCCACCTGTTACTTCTGCAAACTCAACATTATAGGAAACTAAACGCGGATTGATATCACGTATCTTGTCTAGCTTTTCCAATTCTAACGTAATCATTTCACTCATAAACATACCTCTATCTTTCTCAGACAATGAGCGATTACCAATAATTCATGAAACGTTTATACTCTATAAAAATCAAAATCTGACTAGCTTCCACAATTAAGAATTGTGGAAGGCTGGAAATAAAACGAGTGTAGCTCGTCCCTTGCAATTGAGAATTGTGGAAAGCTGAAAATAGAACGAGTGTAGCTCGTCCCTTACAATTGAGAATTGTGGAAGGTGAGAAATAGAGCGAGCATAGCTCGTCTCCACTGAACCACCGGACTAATGTTAGCCGAGGATTATGACATAATCCTTATTTCCAACCTTCAACAGTCCACTGGACTAATGTTAGCAGAGGATTATTGCATAATCCTTATTTCCAACCTTCAACAGTCCACCGGACTAATGTTAGCAGAGGATTATGTCATAATCCTTATTTCCAACCTTCAACAGTCCACTGGACTGTTGAAGCAAGATAAGTTAACGACGTCAGACTTTGATTTTTGACGAGTAGTAAACAAGGTTAAACACCTGAATAGGCTGAGAAACCACCATCAATCGGTAAGACCACACCATTGACAAAGCTAGCTAGATTTTCATCTGCTAGGAAGAAGACTCCGCCCACCAATTCTTCTGCTTCACCGAAGCGTCCCATTGGCGTATTGGTTAAAATTTTGTGAGCACGAGCCGTTGGTTGACCTTTTTCATCAAAAAGCAATCCGCGATTTTGATTTGTTACCAAGAACCCTGGTGCAATCGCATTGCAACGAATACCCACTTTAGAAAAATGGACTGCTAACCATTGAGTAAAATTACTAATCGCTGCCTTAGCTCCAGAATAAGCTGGAATTTTTGTTAGAGGCGTAAAGGCATTCATACTTGAAATGTTAATAATATTCGCTCCTGCTCGTCCAACCATATCTTGCGCAAAAACTTGTGTTGGAAGTAAGGTTCCCAAATAATTCAAGTTAAAGACAAAATTGATTCCACTTTCATCCAAATCAAAGAAGGTCTTTGTATCACTTGGTAAATCTAGCTCATGGAACTCATTGTCTGTCGTCGCTTTCGGATTATTCCCTCCAGCTCCATTGATTAAGATGTCTGTTGGACCAAAATCAGCCAGTATTTGTTGACGAACTTCTTCCAAATTCTCTTTTGACAGAACATTTGATTGGTAGGCCTTTGCTGTTCCTCCTGCAGCTACAATATCATCGACAAATTGTTGTGCCGCTGCTTCATTCAAATCGAGCAAAGCAACTTTGGCACCTGCTTTTGCAAATTCTTTTGCTAAATAGCCGCATAGAACACCTCCTGCGCCTGTGACTACTACCACTTTATCCTTAAATTCAATGACTTTTGACATGGCATTTCCTCCTATTTTTGGCCTACTGTCTTTGTTTTAATCCCAAAATCTGGTACTTTTCCAGCTGCTCTCATATTGGCTTCATAAAGACCATTGAAATAGGTTGCTCCTAAAGCTCGATCATAAAGCCCATAGCCTGGTGTCTTGGTCTGATCTCCCCAAATACGGCGACCATGGTCAGGACGCAAAGCACCTTGCCAATCATAATCAACCAACAATTTCACAACCGCATTCATATCAATATCACCAGCCTGTGACAGATGAGCTGTTTCTTGGAAGCCCCAATCACCTGCTGTTACATTGCGAGTATGCATAAAATTAATCCGATTGCGCTTCAAAGCATACTCAGTCATGGCAATGACATCGTTTTTCGGATCAGAAGCATAAGAGCCGACACACATGGTAATCCCATTCGCTGGCGAATCGTACAAGCCAAGGAAACGCTCAACAGCTGCTTGACCCGTAATGATACGTGGAAGTCCAAAGATACCATACGGTGGATCGTCAGGGTGAATCGCCATTTTTACACCAGCAGCCTCAGCAGTTGGCATAATCGCTTGAATAAAATAAGCTAGATTTTTCCATAGATCTTCTTCTGACACATTGTGACGATAGTTTTCAATAATCGCCTTCATCTCATCTTTTGAGTAAGAAGAATCCCAACCTGGCAAATTTAAATCATCTGCCACAGGATCTACCCCTGCTAAATCTTCTTTTAAGAAAGCAAGCGAAGTAGAACCATCAGGAAGTGGATGATGCAAATCAGAGCGAGTCCAGTCAAATACTGGCATAAAGTTATAGCACACAACAGGAATTCCAGCTAAACCTACATTCTTAATGGATGTTTTATAATTCTCAATCAACTCATCCCGATTCGGTTTGCCTTGCTTAATGTCTTCATGAACAGGAATAGACTCGATAACGGTAATTTCGAGACCTGCATCTTCTACCATTTTTTTCAATTCCAAGAGCTTTTCCAACGGCCAAGCCTGACCAACAGGAACATCATAAACTGCTGTGACAATCCCCTGCATACCTGGGATTGCTTTGATTTCTGCTAAACTGACGGGATCATTTTTCCCGTACCAACGAAAGGACATTTTCATCGTGCTACCTCATTTATTTTTCAAAAAATTTCTGTGCATTAAAATACGAAATCTCTTGGACAACTTTTCCGAGCGCCTGATAATCTTCTGGCACTTCCTCATCAACTATCCATTGCCCAACGTAAGACGCTAAGATTCTTCTAAAGTAATCATGCCGTTGATAAGACAAGAAACTTCTAGAATCCGTTAGCATACCCACAAAATTCGCGAACAGCCCTTGCTCTGCATAGGCGTTCATTTGGTCAATCATACCGAGCTTGGTGTCATTAAACCACCAACCCGCTCCAAATTGTAATTGGCTTCTAATTCCTTTTTCATTTGCTTGGAAATTCGCCAAGGTATTTGCCAAGGCAATATTATAAGTCGGGTTCAGATTGTACCAAATCATCTTCGGTAACCAATCCCTTTCCACCAAATCATCTAGCAACTTGTTCAAATGACTGGTCAAGGCTGTTTGATCCCCAATTGAGTCAACTCCTATATCCACACCAAGGCGTTGGAATAAGGCTGTATGATTATTCCGTAACGCTCCAAAATGGACTTGAGTGACAAAACCATGCTGTTTATACAAGCGACATAGTTCTCTAAATAGACCTGTCTGCCATTTTCTCACTGCTACTAAACTTGGAATCTTTCCTTCTCTTGTAGCTTGCAAAATCTCATCGAGCTCTTCTTTGCTGGCTGGTTCAAAACAAATCTCTGTAAAACTAATATCACTTGCTAGACAGCCTACTTGTGCAAAATAGGCAACGCGATCAGCAAGCCCTGCGACAAAACTATCAAAGTCCGAAATCGAAAAGCCTGTTTTTTCTTCTAATCGACGGACAAAATCTCCAAAGTTTCGATGTTCGACAAAGGCTTCATCTGGTCGAAAAGTCGGTGCCACAATGGTGTCAAATCCTTCTTCCTCTGACAACCGTTTATGCCATTCTAAATCATCTAAAGGATGATCGGTAGTCCCAATAAAGGTCACCTTAGAGTCCCTAATCAACTTTCTCGGACTGACTTTTTCATCCTTTAAAAATCTATTCAACCGCTCATAGAGCTCTTCTGCATTTTCCTCTGTTAGCAGTTCCGTTACTCCAAAGACTTGCTTTAATTCCAAGTGACTCCAATGATAAAGTGGATTGCCGTACGCTCTGCTGACTGTCTTAGCCCAAGCCTTAAATTTTGTTAATTTAGAAGCTGATCCCGTAATTTCTTCTTCTGGAATACCATTTGCCCGCATTAGGCGCCACTTATAGTGGTCACCACCTAGCCACAAATCAACAATATCCTCATAAACTTTATCCTCATAGATTTCCTTTGGATCTAGGTGACAATGAAAATCATAAATAGGGAGATGTTTAATCTGGTCATACAATTGATGAGCAGGTTGATTTTTTAACATAAATGACGAATCATTAAAAGCCATCTTATTCCTCCACTGCTTCTACAAAAGAACGTGCAATCTCTGTAACACTCTCATAGCCTAATTCAGCTATCTTACTTGCAAGAGCTGAACCAATCCCAACAGCACAAGCTCCTGCCTTCTTCCAATCTGCAACATTTGCAACAGACACACCACCTGAAGGCATGAGATTCACTTCAGGAATTGGCCCATGAATATCTTTAATAAAAGTAGGACCTAATACACCACCTGGAAAGAGCTTAATAATCTGGCAGCCAGCCGTCTGTGCAGCAACAATCTCAGTCGCTGTGGCACATCCTGGAAAATAAAAGACATCATGTTGAGCAGCTAAGTCCTGAATCGCTTCTGAAAAATGCGGACTTACTAAGAACTTCGCTCCAGCATCAATCGCCGTCTGAGCTAAATCAGTTGTCATGACTGTTCCCGCCCCGACTATAACGGATAAATCATCTGAGAACTCTTGATCCAACTCAGCAATGACCTGAGCTGCATTTGGCGTAGAAAAGGTAATTTCAATATTTTTGATTCCACCTAAAATAGCATGCCGAGCAATCTCAAGCGCATCATTCTCATCTTTTCCGCGGATAACAGCGAAAAAATAATTTTCTTTTAATTGTTTTAACATGATTTCTCCTCTCGTTAGAAAACGCTATCACTATAACTATAGTATATAATTCATCAGATGAATTGTCAAGAAAAATCCTTTAAAAAACAAAAAAAGTCTCCAAGAAATCCTTGAAGACTGATAAATCGATTTATTTTTCATTCAGAATGTAGACCATGAATAGTCAAATCTTTATCAAACCATTCTGTCAAAACAGCTTGTCTAACCGCAACTATGTGGGCTAACATGCTATCATAAGCCGCTAACGGATGTCGTTGCTTGATTGCCGCTAAAATATTACGGTGAGCTTTTAGGCTATCTTCTTTCATCTGACGATTTGTGTAATTTTCATTAATTAAATGAATCGACTGATTTATGACAGGTAGCAAGCTGGTCATGGCAATATTACCGCTCATTTCCGCTAGCATGCTATGAAATTGCACATCTAATTCCAAATGGGCATCATCTCCGCGATGAACCGCATCCTCAATAGCATAGACGATTTCTTCCAAGCGCACAACATCTTCAGCTGAAGCAAACTGAGCCACCCTCTCCGCAATCCGTGGTTCTAGTAAATAGCGTAGTTCAAATAAATCAGTTGTTAATTTAACCCTATCACGTACTAAAGAAAAACCAAGTGGATCTTCAGATACTCCTTTTTTCGAACTAATATACGTCCCCGACCCTTGACGTACTTCTAAAATATTGCGAGTTGCTAAACTTCTGACTGCTTCACGAATCGTTGAACGTCCCACTTCTAAATCTTGAGCCAGTTCATACTCGTTTGGCAATTTATCTCCTACACGATAGCCACGTTCTAAAATTAATTCTAACAATCGATCTGCTGTTTTTTCGACTAACGGTCTTGACATGTCTTATTCCCCCTTGGAAAAAGTTACTTTCCACACCATTATAGCTTATTTTGACTTATAATGGTAGTCAGGAATCGCTAGCCAACGCTTTTTAAATTCACGAACAACTTGTTTTGGTTCGCGATTTCGTGAAAAGAGCCCCTTGTGATTTCCTTTCACACGAATCAACATCACGTTTGTTTCAAAATCAGCAAAATTCCAAACCTGTTCTCCAACTAAATTTGAAATTTCATCAAATACACCATGATTCATCGTATAGTAGTCAATTTGATATCCTTCTGTATAGGGAATGTCCCACATTGAATGCAAGCCAGGCAAGGTATCTGCTCCGTACTCAGTAATGAGGATTGGCTTATCTGGATACAAGGATTGCCACCTTAACAATTCTTCTCGAAGACCTTTTTCTGCTTTGGATAAATCGCCATGATGAACATACCAACCATAATAGCGATTCAAGGAAATCACATCTACTAAATCCATAACCTGATCCTTATCAGGAGTTGCCATCATAATGTTCACCAATGTAACTGGTCTATGTTGCGGGTCTGTTTCTCTCATGCGCTCAATGAGGGGTTTAAAGTAAGCCCTTGCTCCGTCCTCATGACTGGCAGGCTCATTTGCAACAACCCACATCACAACTGACGGATGATTTTTATCTCGTGCAATCAACTCATCAATGACCTGTTCGTGCGCTTCTTTTGTCTGCATCAGCTCCCATGTATTGCGTTGCTTTTCACCATCTCCTAGTAAGTCTAATGCCGCACTGAATTGCTGGAATAATCCAACAGCTGGAACTTCATCAATCACGACAATTCCCATTCTATCCGCTAAACGCATCATCTCCTCAGAATAAGGATAGTGCGATGTGCGGAATGAATTGGCCCCAATTTCTTTTAACAAATTCAAATCAATCAGATTCGCAGCTTCATTTAAGCCACGACCGTTGATATAGGTATCTTCATGCTTTCCGAATCCTTTAAAATAAAATGGTTTCTGGTTGATAAAGAACTGGCCGTTTTCAACTTTGACACTACGTATTCCAAACGATTCTGTATAGGTATCTACCAGTTCACCTTTCTCCCATAACTCTACACGTACGCTATAGAGATAAGCATCTAGCACCTCCCAAAGGCGAGGGGATTGAATGTGAAGTTGACCATTTTCAAGCCTTCCAACTACTTTTTTATCCTCAGCAAAAATAGTCATTCGCACCTCTTCTACAGGTGTGACACTTTGAACGTCTACTTTGACTACAGCTTCTGATAAGTCTTCTGACAATTGAGTTGTAACGATGATATCTTTTATATGATTTTTAGGACGAGTATAGAGATGGACATTGCGATGAATGCCCGCATAATTGTAAAAATCAAAATTCTCAAGCACTTTTTTCCGAACAGAACCATCTTCTTGCACTTCTTCAACATAATTTCCAACAGGCAAGGTTGTGTAGTTCAATTCATTATTGACACAAACAGTCAGGCGGATTGTTTCTTCCTGATAGAGTTCTTCTGGGACAACAAACTCAAATGGTGTAAATCCACCTTTATGCTCACCCAAGAATTGCCCATTCACGTAGATTGCACCATGATGAGTCACCGATCCAAAACGAATCACCAATTCCTCTTTGCTGTCAAGACGAGGAACAGAAAACTCTGTTTCATACCAGTTGTCACCAATATAAGATCGTTTGTCTTTATCAACTACAACATCATTAAAAGATGTCGGAACCACCATGACCTCATTCGTTGAAAGCACTTCTTGCGGAGAATGAGCACCCTGCATGAAGCGCCAAACACCATTTAAACTATGAACCGCTCTTGATTTTGTACTAATAGGATATAACATCGTTACCTTCTTTCTTTTTATCTTTTTATTTCATAGGAGTCATGAGCCAACAAGTGCTGAATATCTGAAGGAGTAATCATGTTGACATCTCCTTCTATCGTATGCTTAAAGACAAAACTTGCCATGGCTGTATCCAAGACTTGCTGTCCTTCTTGACCCATTAAACAACCATAAATAATTCCTGCTGTAAAAGCATCTCCTGTTCCAACACGATCCAAGACTTGAATCGTTTCTTTTTCCGTTTCATACAGGGTTTGACCCTCATATAAGAATCCTTTTAATTTATACTCATTCGAATAGCCCATTTCGCGCTGGGTAAAGGCAATCGCATCCAATTGATAGCGTTTTTCAATTGCTGCTAGAACTGTCAGCAAATCCTCTTTATTTTCATATGGTGGTTTTAGCTGTAGTTCATCTTTCAAATCACGACCAGTTTCATCCAAGAGTAAAATAGGCTCCAAACCGATACAAACATTAGCCAGTTCAATGAGAGGAGCTAATTTCTCTCTTGCTTCGGCAAAGGAATTCCATAGACTTGCCCTATAGTTCAAATCAAATGAAATTTTTACCCCTTTTTCTTGGGCCATTTTCATCAATCGGTAGGCCAATTCATAGGTGTCATCATTCAAGGCTGCTGTGATACCACTCACGTGAAACCAATCTACTTGATCAAAGACTCCTTCTAATGGATAATCAGGATAGGTTGCCTGTGAAAAAGAAGAAAACTCCCGATCATAAATCACCTGACTAGCACGAACAGAAAAACCTTTTTGATAATAATAGAGTCCCAAGCGCCCTTTGTGCTTAATCAGATAGTGTTGCTCAATTTGACGAGCAAATAAGAAATGCTCTGCCATTTTTCCAAGCTCATTATCAGGAATCGCTGAAATCAATGACGTTTTATGTCCTAACTGAGCCAGGGTTGCAAGTACATTTAATTCCGATCCTCCGAATTGACATTCCAAACAACTAGCCTGAAGCATTGTCTGATAATTTGGTGGAGATAAGCGCAATAATATTTCGCCCAAACCTACTACTTTCTTCATTTCTTAGCCTCCTGAAAAAATTAGCCCAGCTTATCATTGCCAGGCTATCATTATTCTAATAGTCTCTTATTTTTCCTCAACGTCATATTTAGTGACATCGACATAATCCATATCTGATAGCGGTACATTTTTCGCAATCGCTTGGACTCGTTCTTCGTCTTTTGCTGCTTTCATGACATGAATTTTCTCTTGAACTTGTGCCATCGTCACTTGATCCAATGTATAGAACTTCATAAGGAATAAGGAAATCAACAGCATCGCTGCTGGTACAAACACAAGCAAGGTAATAATTGCACCTTTTAAGGCTGGTGACAATGGCGTTTCTGCTGTCGGATATGCCTTTGCAAAACCAATTCCTGCCAAGACAAAACCAACTACCATTGGAGCAAATGAAGAAGCAATCGAATCTGTCAATGAGAAGATTGTTCCAATCATTCCGGATACATAACGGCCTGAAACAGATGTCTCATAGTCAGAAATATCTGCCCCCATTGTCAAGACTAGTCCAGAAGGTGCTGTTGCAAATGACCGCAACGCATACAAAACAACAAATGCTACACTGTATAGATTCCATTTCACGAAATCGAGTGAACCAGGACCTCCAAAATAGAGTAAGGTTCCAAGTAGAATCATCACGACAATCCCAATCTGCAAGGAAGTAACGTAGGCTTTACGCAGACCTTTTTTCCGTGCAAGAGTTGCAGCTGAAACAATGACAAGAATATTTGGAATCACCATCAAGCCAGAAATAGCACCTGAAAGAGCATAATTTCCAAATAAAATACCGAACAACATAACAACAACAACAGAATCACTAAATAATTGAGCAACAAATTTTACAAGGGCTGCTGAAATCGATAGGACTTGCAATGGACGATTGCCTTTGATGATTTTCCAATAATCTTTGAGGGTTGTTTTCTGTGTTTTTTCTTCACCCAAACCAAAGTATTTTTTATTATCTTTTTGCCAAATACCAATAACTGATAAGACTGCTAGCACTGCAGAAATACTAATAACACCCAGCATCAACTCTGCAAAGAAGCCTTCTGTAAATCCTCCATGTTTTGGAACAAGATAGCTTGAAATCACAATTTGACTACCTGAAAAAAGAATAGCAGACATGATTCCATCCACAATATTAAAGATTGGACGTTGCTTTGGATCATTGGTAAGAGCTGTTTGACCTGCTTTAGTAATCGTCTGTTGCAAAGAATAGCCAATTTTGTGAATAAGCAAAGCGACAATAAACAAAGGCATTGTCATCGCACTTCCAAAATGATGAATATTGAACAAGAACACAAACGATAGAGCGGTAATAATATTCCCCAATACTAGGATAGGACGATATTTCCCAAATTTAGTATCCGTCTTATCAATCAAAACACCAATCGCAGGATCAATAAATCCATCAAAAATACGAATATACCCCATCAATTGACTAACAAATAAAACAGCTAGTCCTAGGACACCCGTTGAAAAATACGTTACAAAACTAAAAGCTACTAGATAAATATTTGTAGATGTATTGTTGGTCGCAAATAAAATAATTTGCCACAATTTTGCACGATTATAGGTCACATCAGCTGTTCTTTGTTCAACTGTTTTGTCCATTTGAAAATCTCCTATTTTCTATATTTTTCCACAACATTATTTGAAAGCGCTTTTGTTGTACCTTTATTGTATAATTCATCTGATGTTTTGTCAACAATTTTTGCGTATTTTTTCTAAAAAAGGCATTTTTAGGGAAAAACAAGCTAAAATACATCTGATAATTAACAAAAATAGGTCAGAGGACTTTCAAGTCTTCTGACCACTTCCTTCTCATATTATAAATCTCGTCTATACGAATACCCTTTTTCTGTCTCCCTTTGAATCTCAAATCCGCAAGCAGTAAAACATTTCTGGGAAGCGTAGTTCCCCTTATAGATTTCCCTGACATGTAGTGCAGAATAGCCTCGTTTTTTGGCCTCTGCGACTAGAGCTTGAACAATCTTTTTCCCAAGTCCTTGTCCCCGATAGGCTGAATCCCCAATCACAATTGGCAAATCATTCTGTGAAAAGGTGACATCGCCAATTGCCTTCCAGTCCGTTTCCTCTTGAACTTCAATCGTATAGAGCTCACCTACCTGATCCAAGTAAGCATACATTCGCTGTAATTTTTCAAGACTGTAGCTTTCCCTCACTCCATCTACAAGATAAACCACTTCTTGATTCTGATACCAAGTAAGAGCTTCGCTATCATTTGGTTTACCACGCCTTAAGCGCAGTTTTTCTTCAATCTCAATCATCTCATCTCCTACTGGTTAAGATGAATCTTCCCACTGTAATAATCAATAATTAAACCTTGCTGGACATTTGGGACAAAAACATTAAACTCCAGACTGCCGTCTGCTGCTTTCGCTTCCAAATGACTTCCTACTGGCACTAAATCTTCCTGCGATTGATAGATCAATGTCACTCGATACCGTACCCGTTTATTTTGATCTAAGGCTCTACGTATCTGTGTTTCAAAATAATTTTGACCTGTCGCATCTGGGCGATTGGATTGGTTGGACCACGCAGTCTGGACGGCTATATTTTTAGGGTTACTGGTTGAAGCATCGTACCCTTTTAACCCACCAACTAAGGAATAAGCTAATAAGTGCCCTCTATCAATGGCATGGTTGTATTCCCCTTCTAAATGCCTTACTTGGTGCCAACCAGCTGGCTTCCAATTGGTTGGACCATTTCCAGTTTCTTCACGCTTTTGATACTGACGGGTTGCCTTACTTAAAAGAGCATTTGCGACAGTTGGTACCAGTTTCCCCTGCGCAGTCTTAGTTCGATTATCTGCATAAGGAGCGCTCGCTACAGAGGCGTCCAAATCAGTTTGATTGCCATTGACAATGAAAGCACCTGCTCCGTTGTAGACAAGGTCAGCTCCCAACTGGACCCGTACTGTATCCGTCAAAACGGAACGTGCTAGCTCTTCTGAAGGCCTAGATGTAGCGGTTTCTACTCTAGTAACTGGTCGATGAGATACGGTCGAAGGTTCTTCTGCCCAAAAATAACCACCAGCCACCAGTAAGAGTGTGATCACTAGGCTAGCTAGACTCATACTCTGTTTTTTTGTTTTTTTCCTTGCCATATTACTCCTAACAAAATCTACAGTGAAAGAGGCTGAACCATCGTACTCAGCCTACTCATCTTCTTAACTTGAACTGTTTTCTATTTTAATGGCTGAACCAAACCAGCCTATCCTAGAACATGGCAGTCACTGATGACTACTTTCCTGTAAATTTACCAATCAATTCCTGCCATTTTTCAGGGGATAAAATAGCCCAAATATTGCTACCATCTCCAATGACACCATAACCAACCATGAGTCCAATTGCAAAAATAATCAGTGCCAAAAGAATAACAAAGAGAATCAATAGTATTTGATTGCCAACAAAACGTAGATTTTCTTTTTGATCCATCTATTTTTCTCCATTAATGCGTTCAATATCTGCCCCTAAGGCAGCCAATTTCTCATGGAAACGGTAATACCCACGATCCAAATGTGTTAATTTTCCGACAGTTGTCACACCTTCGGCTACTAACCCTGTCAGAATAAGAGCAGCACTGGCTCTCAAATCTGTTGACATGACTTCTGCTCCCTGAAGCGTATTACCACCGGTAATAATAGCCGTATCACGTAAAATATCTGAGTGCAAATCCATCCGACGCAACTCTTCCAAATGCTGAAAACGATTTTCGAAAACTGTCTCAATCATGGTTGATTCACCCTTAGCCACAGCCATTAATGCTGTAAACTGAGCCTGCATATCAGTCGGAAAACCTGGATGTGGTAAGGTCTTGACTGTCACAGGTTTCAATTGTTCCACAGATGACCGAACGCGAATCCCCTCGTCTTCCTCCCTGACATCAATACCCATTTCCTGCATTTTAGAAATCAAGGGACGATTATGCTCCCAAATCGCATCTTTAACTAAGACATCTCCACCAGTCATGGCTGCTGCAACCATAAAGGTTCCTGCCTCAATTCGGTCTTGAACAACCTGGTGTTCTGCTCCATGTAGACTAGATACCCCCTTGATACTAATCGTTTCCGTTCCTGCTCCCTTGACTTTGGCTCCCATTTTATTGAGGAAAATTGCTAAATCAACAATTTCAGGCTCCCGCGCCGCATTTTCAATGACCGTAGTCCCCTCAGCTAGGGTAGCTGCCATCATGAGGTTTTGGGTTGCTCCCACACTTGGAAAATCCATGTAGAGATGGGTTCCTTTCAAGCGCTCAGCTCTTGCTTCAAGATAACCCGCACGCTGATGAATCTCTGCTCCCATTGCTTCCAAACCTTTTAAATGCAAATCAATCGGACGACTACCAATCGTGCAACCCCCAGGCATGGACACCTTGGCATAGCCATTGCGAGCTAAGATAGGGCCCAATACAACGATAGAAGCCCTCATTTGATTGACATATTTATAGGGCGCTTCGCTTCCCAATTCGCCTTGTGCATCAACCAAAATCTCTTTCTTGTCTTGATCAAATGCAACCCTTACTCCTAGCCCATCAACCACACGATTCATGGTGAACACATCCGACAAAATCGGCACATGTAGCAAACGTGACTGCCCCTCACTCGCTAAGATTGCTGCAGCTAATAAGGGCAAAACTGCATTCTTAGCCCCTTCAATGGTCACTTCACCTTTAAGGCGAGTTTTCCCACCTCTGACAATAATTTTATCCATTTTTATTTCCTTTTACTACTATCTGCTCATCCAAAAGGAAAGCTGATTCCGTTTCTACTTTTTTAATGTCCTTCTAGCGGAGAACTTCTGTTAGATTGCGGCTAATGGATAAGACATCCAAAAAGAAAGCAGAGACCAAGTAGCCTAACGCAATCGCCACAAATACAATGAATAGTTGAATTTTCTTTTGATTTTCTGCCGTCCCTTTTACCAACTTCGACCAATCGACTACTGACAACAATAAGTAATGGGCAAGGTAGATAAATAAAAGATGACTACAAACCGTTACCAATGATTTAACCATGCTTTCATTATACCAAAAATTTCTAAAAATTCGTATTTTGAAAAACATCCTGTCTACTCGAGCATGAAAAAGAGGCTGAGCCAAAAGTGCCCAGCCCCGATTCCTTTATAGATTTAACAGTTTGACGCATATCAATAGTCAAGGGAGTGACTATTGATACCTGAGCCTAGAAATTCAAAAGCGAGGACTGTCGGCTTTGTAAAACGTTGATAAATCAACATTCTACAAACTGCGTCAACCTTGCGGGGTAAGAGTAAACGAATCCAGTAGATTCGTTTAGCCCGAACCTAGAAATAAAGGAGTGAGGATAATCGATTTCTGCGAAATACCGATTTTTGTCTCACTCCCTTTACAGTATTCATTTCTTCTACGATTACTTTTGACCAACACGAATCCGATTAATCGCCCGTTGGAGGGCAATGGCTGCCCGTCTTTCCATATCAATATTCTGTGCATGCTGGGCTTCTTCTAGCTCTCTTTCAGCTCGAAGTTTCGCACGCTCGGCACGACTGACATCAATATCACGATCCCGTTCAGCCGAATCAGATACAATGGTAATCAAATCTTTTGAAATTTCAATAATACCGCCATTGACCGCAATCCAATCCACATGATTTTCATCATCGATCCGGCGCACCTTGATCTCATCAATCGCTAGCACAGCAATCAATTCAACGTGCCCAGGATAAATCCCTAGCTCGCCTTCCGTTGTTCGAACGAGTACGAAAGCCGCATGGTGATCATACCGAATACCGTCTGGCGTTACAATTTGTACGGTCATTTGTGCCATAAAACACCTCTAAAATCTCATCTTGGCTGCTTTTGCAATCACATCATCAATTGAACCAACATTGCGGAAAGCGTCTTCTGGTAATGTATCATGCTTACCATCCAAGATTTCTTTAAAGCCACGTACTGTTTCAGCAACTGGTACGTATGAACCTGGCATACCAGTGAATTGCTCTGCAACATTAAAGTTTTGTGATAAGAAGAATTGAATGCGACGAGCACGACCAACCAAGGTCTTTTCATCATCAGACAATTCATCCATTCCCAAGATAGCAATAATATCTTGTAACTCTTGGTAGCGTTGCAAGACGCGTTTTACTTCCATAGCGACCGCATAATGCTCTTCTCCAACAACTTCAGGCGCCAAGGCACGTGAACTAGAGGCAAGAGGATCCACGGCTGGATAAATCCCCAACTGAGTCAATTTCCGCTCTAAGTTAGTCGTTGAATCCAAATGCGCAAAGGCTGTTGCTGGCGCTGGGTCAGTATAGTCATCGGCTGGGACATAAATCGCTTGAATAGATGTTACGGAACCTTTTTTAGTTGAGGTAATCCGCTCCTGCAATTGTCCCATTTCAGTTGCTAGGGTTGGTTGATACCCTACAGCTGACGGCATCCGACCCAAGAGGGCAGAAACTTCAGAACCCGCTTGCGTAAAACGAAAGATATTGTCGATGAACAATAGCACATCCTGACCTTCGACATCACGGAAGTATTCTGCAATCGTCAAGCCAGTCAAGGCAACCCGCATACGAGCACCTGGCGGTTCATTCATCTGTCCAAACACCATGGCTGTTTTTTCAATAACACCTGATTCTTTCATTTCCCAGTAAAGGTCATTCCCTTCACGAGTCCGCTCACCAACACCAGTAAATACTGAAATACCACCGTGTTCTTGAGCGATATTGTGAATCAATTCTTGGATAAGAACCGTTTTACCAACACCGGCACCACCAAAGAGACCGACTTTCCCCCCCTTCAAATAAGGAGCTAGGAGGTCAATAACTTTAATACCTGTTTCCAAAATCTCTGTTGCAGTTGATAATTCATCAAATGTCGGAGCTTTTTTATGAATCGGATGACGTTCCACTACCTCGTCAAATGGTGTCTCCAAGTCAATCGTATCACCTAGAACGTTAAAGACACGACCAAGCGTTTCCTTCCCAACAGGGACAGAAATGGGATGTCCAGTGTCGAGAACTTCCATTCCACGAGTCAAGCCATCTGTTGATTCCATAGCAATGGTTCGAACAACACCATCGCCTAGCTCCAATGCAACCTCAAGCACGACTTTTTGTTTTGATTCATCGTTCTTATAAACGACAAGTGCGTTGTTAATCTCAGGAAGCTTATCATCAGCCGAAAATGCCACATCGACAACCGGCCCAACAACCTGAGTAATTTTGCCTGAACTCATTTTTTCTCCTTTATACAAGATACAAAGGACGTCAAGAGCACAGTAAAAATAGGAGATTGACGATGTGTTCGATGAACACAAGGAAATCTATCTTTTTTACACAGCTCTTAGTCCGTGTTCAATTTATTAAGATATGAGAGCGTTTAAAGCACACAGTGAAAATAGGGAATCTGACGAAGAGTTAGAAAACTCTAGGAAGATTTATCCCTAAAGGGAGCCTCAGTTGTAACCAACTAAAGTTGGAACATCTGCGTCTCTTTTTTACACAGCTCTTAGTCCGTGTTCAATTAAACAAAATCCGAGAACCGTTTAAAGCACACTCTGTAGCTTTCTCCTACTCTTCAAGAAAGCTGAAAAATACTAACTACTCTTGAATCATCTAGTCAAGAGCGCTTGCTCCTGCTACGATTTCTGTAATTTCCTGTGTAATTGCTGCCTGACGCGCCCGATTGTAACGAATGGTCAACTCATCAATCACACTCTTAGCATTATCTGTTGCTGTCTGCATGGCTACCATACCCGCAGCATTCTCAGCCGTTTTAGCGTCTAAAATCGCACCATATATCGTTGATTCTGCATATTGTGTCAAGAGTTGTCCCAAAAGCGCATCCCTACTTGGTTCCAGTTCAAAGGTAGCCGTATAGCCATCTGCCTCATTGTGATCCAAATCTTCGACTGGTAACATCTGCTGTACACGCACTTGACGACTCAAACTATTTATATGGTGATTGTAGCAGACATACAATTCATCAAAAATCTCGTTTTTATACATCTCAACAGATTTTGAAATGATTTTCTGAACATCATCAAAACTTGGATTGTCCGCTAAGCCACGCAATTCGAAGATTGGTTGAATGCCTCTTGCTCGAAAGAAATCCGCTCCCATGCCACCGATAGCAATGATTTCATACTCATCCTTGCTAGTATGGTCCTGCTCAATCATTTCCATAACAGCCTTGAGAATCATCGCATTGTAGCTCCCCTTCAAACCACTATCAGAGGTAATCACAATATAGCCTGATTTTTGGATTGGCCGACGAATCAACATAGGGTTGGTCGAGCCTTCCATCAATTCACCACGGAGCAAGTCTGTCGTAATTTTCCGAACCTTGCTAGCATAAATCTGAAAGGACTTTGCCAATTGCTCTGATTTAGCTAGTTTGGCAGCCGATACCATCTGCATCGCACCTGTGATTTGACTGGTTTTCTTTGTAGAGGCAATTTTTGTTTTTATTTCATTGAGAGAACCTGCCATAACACTTCTCCTTTACTGAAAGACAGACTGGTCTTTGAATTCCTGAATAGCAGCATTCAATTCATCTATATCTGGCAAATCTTTTGTAACCCGAATGGTATCCAAAAGACCGTCATGGTGCAAGTCAAAGTAGGCATAAAGTTCTTCTTCAAAAGCCAAAATATCATCGATTGGTACTGAGTCCAAGAAACCATTTGTCAAGGCATAGAGAATAAGAACTTGTTTCTCAACTGGTAATGGTTTATGAAGCGGCTGCTTCAACACTTCTACTGTCCGACGTCCACGATTTAATTTCGCTTGAGTCGCAGCATCCAAATCTGAACCAAATTGAGTAAAGGCTTCTAATTCACGATAGGAAGCAAGGTCAATCCGAAGTGTACCTGCTACTTTTTTCATCGCCTTAATTTGGGCAGAACCACCAACACGGGATACCGATGAACCTGCATCAATCGCAGGGCGAATTCCTGAGTTGAACAAATCATCTTTCAAGAAAATTTGGCCGTCCGTGATTGAAATAACGTTGGTTGCGATATAGGCTGAGATATCTCCCGCCTGCGTTTCAATAAATGGTAAGGCAGTAATCGATCCACCGCCTAGTTCATCTGATACCTTAGCAGAGCGCTCTAACAAGCGACTGTGTAGATAAAAGACATCCCCTGGATAAGCTTCCCGACCTGGTGGCCGGCGAAGAAGTAGGGATAATTCACGGTAGGCAACCGCTTGTTTTGATAAATCATCGTAAACAACCAAGACATGTTTGCCTTCATACATGAATTCTTCTGCCATTGCAACGCCAGCATACGGCGCCAAGAAAAGCAATGGAGACGGTTGAGAAGCTGAAGCCGTTACCACAATCGTATAATCAAGCGCTCCATATTGACGAAGTGTTTCAACCTGAGTACGGACTGTCGATTCTTTTTGCCCAATTGCCACATAGATACAAATCATATCTTGATCTTTTTGATTCAAAATTGCATCAATGGCAATCGAGGTTTTCCCTGTTTGTCGGTCTCCGATAATCAACTCACGCTGACCACGACCAATTGGCACGAGGGCATCAATTGCCTTTAAGCCTGTTTGAAGAGGCTGGTTAACGGATTTCCGCTGCATCACACCTGGTGCCGGATACTCAATCGGTCTTGTCTTAGTAGTCCGAATTTCACCGAGTCCATCAACAGGCTGTCCAAGTGGATTCACCACACGTCCAATCAAGGCTTGACCAACTGGTACTTCCATGATTTTTCCAGTACGGCGAACAACCGAACCTTCCCGAATATCGGTGAAAGGTCCCAAGATGATAATCCCTACATCGACCGTTTCCAGATTTTGAGCCATTCCGATTGTACCATTTTCAAAAATCAGAAGCTCTCCACTCATGGCATTATCCAATCCGTGAGCACGGGCAATCCCGTCACCAATATAAGTTACAACTCCCGTCTCTGTATAGTCAAAATCGGGCTGAAACCCTTCAATTTGTTGTTTTAGTAAAGCGCTAATTTCTTGTGCATTAATCACCAAAAGAACACCACTTTCTATTTTCTAAAGTCTATTTCGAATTTCTTTCAATTGCGTCCGCACACTGGCATCGATAACCTTGTGGTTGACTGTCACAATAAAGCCACCCAAAACTTCTCTGTCAATTTCTTCTATAATATGACGAACTTTCAACGAAAAACGATTTTCTACCAGATGACGCACCTTTTCTTTTTGTTCCTCTGTCAATGGATAGACAGATACAATATGGGCATCAAACTCTTGCTTGCTCTTGCTGATCAACCGCAGGGCTGCTTCTAGCGTTTCAACGAGCAAATCAGCATGACCGTCACGCGCTACAGCTTCAATCATGTCATTGACTTCTCGGTAGGTTGATTGGCGAATCGCATGAACAAATTCAGCCTTTTCAGCATGAGAAACCGTTGCAGATAAGAGAATTCGATTTAATTTACTATCTTGAATAACCGTGAGAATAGCCGAGATTTGGTCATAAATCGTCCAGACATCCTCGCGATCATATACCTTATCAACGAATGATTGAGCATATTTTTGCACCAAGGCAGTTTCTCTAGCATTCATTATTCTTCTCCTAGCCTATCAATATAGCGACTAATCAATTCGCTATGCGCTTGCTGATCCAAATCCTCTAAGATAATTTTGCTAGCCAAATCAACTGCCAAATCTGCAACTTGAATGTGCAATTTCTCTTGAGCTTCTCGCTTCTCAGCTTCAATTTCCAAATCGGCTTTCTTTTTCAAGGCTTCGATTTCCACTTCAGCTTGTTCCAAAATGCGTTTTTTCTCTAGCTTTGCACGGTCAACAGCATCTTGAACAATCTTTTGTCCTTCTACACGGCCTTGTGCCAACTCTTGTTCTCGTTGTTGAACAAGATCTGAGGCTTCTGCTAATTTTTCTTCTGCTGCATCGATATCTCCTGAAATTTTTGCAGCACGTTCTTCAAAAATACCTGTAATTTTATCCCATGCGAAGAGGCGAATTGCCACAATCAATACGGCAAAAGAAGCCGTAACTAGAATAAAATTACCAAGCATGGTACTATTTATACTTAGTCCTGTAATCATGAATACCTACATCCTTTCCTATTCACCTTCACCTTGAATTTTCTTATTTAAATACATCGAAACCAGCATCACAAACACATAGGCTTGTAAGCAGGAAATAAAGATTGAAAAACCAGTCCAGATGACATTCAATAGGAAGGCAATGGGATAAGCAAACGCACTTTTTTGTGACATCTGCACCAATAGGGTTACCAAAATTTCACCGGCAAAGATATTTCCGTACAGACGAAGCGCGAGAGAAGCTACGTTCGTCACTTCTTCTAAAATATTCATCGGAGCCATTGCCCAAGGGGTTACAAATGCTTTTAAATAATTTTTAAATCCTTGGCGACGAATCCCTTCTACGTGGCAGAAAACAACTGCCATAATGGCCAAACCAAAGTCATAAGCCATATTAGAGGTTGGAGAAGTCCAGAAATTCACACCCTCTGAGGATTCTAATTTCGTCATCAATCCTAGATTATTCGCTAGCAAGAGAAATAGAAAAAGCGTAAAGAAGTACAGAGCATATCTCTTTGACTCGACATCGCCTAAATTTCCTTTTGTAAAATTGATTGTCAACTCATAGACATATTCCAATACATTTTGCTTGCCTTTCGGCTTCAATGTCATGCTGCGACTGGCCCAAAATACGAGTAAAAATATAATGGTAATCGTAACCATTGTAACAATGACCATGGTTACATCAAAGGTTACAGGACCCAGAGTAATTGTTGGAGCTGCAGTTCCTTCCACGATTACTCCCCCTTTCTAATGATTCTGAGGTATTCTTTATCCACGCAAGAACAATGTCATCGCAAGGGTTACGAAGAAAGTACCCTCAATGAAGGCTACGCCCATGAATACTCCTGTCATTAGTTTGCTTTGTAATTCAGGTTGACGTGCTGTAGAGCTAAGGTAACTTGCAACCAGTAATCCCTCACCAACACTAACACCTAAACAGGCAACACCTAAAGCTAATGCAGATACATCCATTTTTAATTCTCCTTTAAAATTTTTATACCATGATAGCATACTCCTAAAAAATGCATTTGTCAAGAAAAGACAGCATTTGAAAGCGTTTTTCTACTTTAGGTGTATAGAAAAAAGAAAAGACTGTTCATCTTTTCTTCCTATTTATATTGTATCATCTAATTGATCTGCTTCCGCAATAAACCGTTTGGCCATATCTTCTCGATTCAATTCGTCTGTATCAAGGGTAATGGCCTCATCTGCCACCTTATCTGTGTCAGCGAAAAATTCAATATGATTTGCCAGATTAATCAGCTCAACTGGAGCATCCCCTCCATATTCACCATCGAGATTTAACATCATGCGATTGTCGCTATCTACGGATTCAATCGTTAGCTGACGGGTCTTGATGTATTCAATCTTATCGCTATCAACATGCTTTCCTCCGTCAATAACGAGACGAATCAAGTGCAGAATCTCAAAGAGATTGCCTGTCTTTACCATAATCAAGGTAAACATACCATCGTCCAACTTAGCATCCGGCACAATCTGCTCAAAACCGCCAATCGAATTGGTTAAGGCGACAAAAATCATGGAGATTTTTCCTTCAAAAACGCCTTCGTCATAGGCTACACGAACAGGAGTAAACTGAACTTGTGGGAGTAATTCTGCTCCCTTTACCACATAGGCAAGGTAGCCAAAAATTGTCTTGAGTTGGCTCGGAACGCTATAGGTTAATTCTGTCAAGGTCCCTGCAGCGGCAATATTGATAAAATAATTGTCTCCAGACTGTTGATTTTTCGCAAGACCAATGTCCATTAAAATCGTCTGTTTCTTCCCAATAACCTTTGCTGCCTCAACTGGATTTCCCCTAGGAATTTTTAGGGCCCTTGCGTAATCATTGGTTGTGCCAGTTGGAATAATGGCCATCTGCGGACGTTTGGGAAGAAAGGCAATCCCATTCACCACTTCGTTAATCGTTCCATCTCCGCCAGCAGCAATCACCAAGTCAAAACCTGCTTCAGCTGCTCTGGTTGCTTCATTTTTCGCTGAATCTTGTTCAGGACTTGTTTGAAAAGCAGAGGTTTCATAGCCAAAACCTTCTAAAATGTGCAGAACTTCTGCTACATTTTTCTTCATAATTTCCTGACCGGAAACAGGATTATAAATCAATCGCGCTCGTTTTCTTTGTTCCATATATGCACCTATAGACTTTCTAACCAGGCCTCGTCTCTCACCTCAATACCCAATTCTTGTGCCTTTGTTAATTTACTGCCTGCATCACTGCCTGCTACTACAAGGTTCGTTTTTTTCGAGACAGATCCTGTAACAGTCGCTCCCAAACGCTCCAGTTTAGCCTTGGCCTCGCCCCGCTTGAGGCGCTCTAATTTTCCAGTCAAGACAATGGTCATACCAGATAAGAGAGCATCGGTTGCAAGACTGTGACCAAGGTAGGTAAGATTGACTCCTAGCAGTTCCAATTCTGCTACTAAGACCTTAGCCCCTTCGCTTGCAAAATAGCTCGTTACAGATTGGGCAATAACGGCTCCTATTCCTTCGAGTGTTGCAATCTCCTCCAAATCAGCTTTGGCAAGATTGGGAATCGAGGTAAAGGTTTCTAATAAAATCTTACTAGCCTTACTGCCGACATGACGAATGCCTAAACCAAACAAAAGTCGTTCTGCCGAATGGGTCTTTGAAGCCTGAATCGCTTGATACAGTTTTGTAGCCGACTTCTCTTTAAAACCTTCTAAGGTCAATAAATCCTCAACAGATAGGCGGTAAATATCTGCCACATCATGGACTAGATTGGCAGAAAAGAGTTTTTCTACAATCGAACTCCCCAAACCAGCAATATTCATGGCATCACGACTCGAAAAATGCTCCAATTTACTTTTTAACTGGGCAGGACAAAGTGGATTGATGCAACGGAGAGCAACCTCGTCCTCATAATGACACAACTCACTACCGCAACTCGGACATTCTCTTGGAATGATGAGAGGTTCTTGCTGATCTCGCTTTGCTTGAACTACTGATAAGACCGCTGGAATAATATCCCCCGCTTTATAGACAATGACCGTATCATGCAGGCGAATATCTTTTTCAGCAATGTAATCCACATTGTGCAAGGTCGCACGACTCACAGTAGTCCCTGCCAGTTGAACAGGTGTCAAATTAGCCGTCGGGGTTACAACGCCCGTTCTGCCGACTGTCCAGTCCACCGATAGAATCTCTGCTTCTTTTTCTTCAGCAGGAAATTTATAGGCAATTGCCCAGCGCGGTGCCTTAATCGTAAAGCCTAATTCATCTTGAATAGCCAGATTATTGACCTTAATCACAACACCGTCAATGTCATAGGGCAATGTCTCTCTCCGACTAGCCAAGTCTTGGATAAAGTCCCAGACATCTTGAATCGTCTCTGCCAAATGGTAATCCTGATTGGTTACAAAACCTAGCTTGGTCAATTTATCAAGAACATGGGACTGACTATCTGCTTCTGTCGGACTGGCTTCTTGGTATAAGAAGGTAGCAAGACCACGTTTGGCTACGATTCTGGTATCCAATTGGCGCAAGGTCCCTGCTGCTGCATTTCGTGGATTGGCAAATTCTACTTCTCCAGCTTCTTGACGAATCTGATTGATGCGATTAAACGAAACTTTGGGCATATAGCATTCGCCACGGACAGTTATATCAAGGGCTTCTGGCAATGTTAGGGGAATATCCTGTACTCGTTTGAGATTTTCTGTGATATTTTCACCAATACTGCCATCTCCACGAGTAGCTCCTACAACCAACTGACCAGCCTCATAGGTCAGCGAAATCGATAAGCCATCAATTTTTAATTCGCAAATATAGGTTGCATTTGGAAATTCCTTACGAATACGGCGGTCAAAGGTTTCCAATTCTTCAAAGGAAAAGGCGTCTTGTAGGCTGTACAAAGGGTATTCGTGCTGGTATTTGCTAAAACCGTCTAGGAGTTTCCCACCCACACGATGACTAGGACTGTTTGGCAAGACCAAATCAGGATGTGCTTCCTCTAGCTCCACCAATTCACGATAGAGCTGATCATATTCAGCATCTGAGACAACTGGGCGGTCTAATCGATAGTAAGCATCTGCGTATTGATTCAGCTGATTTACTAAGTCATTCATTCTATCTTTCATACTGTTATTATACCATGATTTGAGTCAGAACCCGAAACGAAACACTTGCTTTTCAACTTTTAAAAATGGCTAAATTCTGTATTTTTCCAGAAGAAAGAGTATAATAGACTTATCATTATCAAACAACTATTATTTGGAGGTGTTTCATGGCTGTTACATACAAGCGACAAGATGATTTAGAAAAAATGTTAGAAGAATTTGCTTCTTTTGATGCACTCGAAAAAGTGGAGTTCCCAGATCCCAAACCCCAAAAAGAAACAAAAGACCAGAAATCTGCAGAAAAGTAGGTTCGCCTGATGTTGGGATTACAAAACTTACCAGCTTCTGTCTTACAAGCAGGAGCGATTTTTCTTTCTATTGTCATCGAGGCTTTGCCTTTTGTTCTCATTGGTTCCTTAATTTCAGGTTTTATCGATGTCTATGTGACACCAGACCGTGTTCATCAAGCCTTACCTCAAAATCGTTTTTTGAGAATTTTATTCGGAACCTTTATCGGCTTTATTTTTCCTTCTTGTGAATGTGGCATTGTCCCCATTGTTAATCGATTACTGGAGAAAAAAGTTCCTACTTATACAGCTATTCCCTTTTTAGCAACAGCGCCCGTTATCAACCCCATTGTCTTATTTGCCACTTTTACAGCCTTTGGAAATTCGATCAAATTTGCCCTCTATCGTGCCCTTGGTTCCATCCTTGTAGCACTGGTTTTGGGGCTATTTCTCGGTTTTATTCGGACAGATTCGATTGTAAAAGAAACTTCGACACCCCTGCATGAACATCACTTTTACCATCTAACAGGTTGGAAAAAAGTTGGTCAAGCCTTGGTACAGAGTATTGATGAATTTTTCGATACTGGTCGCTATCTGATTTTTGGTTGCCTATTCGCCAGTCTTGTGCAAGTTTACATTCCAACCAGTATCTTGACCAAAATCGGCCACAATCCAGTAACTGCTATTCTCTTAATGATGTTGCTTGCCTTTTTACTATCGCTCTGCTCGGAAGCGGATGCCTTTATCGGTTCTTCATTGCTTGCGACCTTTGGTTTTGCTCCTGTCATGGCCTTTCTCGTTATCGGCCCCATGATTGATATTAAAAATCTCATTATGATGAAGCATTCCTTTAAGACATCCTTTATTCTGCAATTTATCAGCATTATCACGGTTGTCATCGTCCTGTATTGTCTTGCGCTAGGAGGTATCTAGTATGGTTCGTTTCTTAATTTTAGCGGGTTATTTTGAAATGACGCTCTATCTCTACATTTCTGGAAAATTGGATCAGTATATCAATCTCCACTATTCTTATTTAGCCTATCTCTCCATGGTATTGACCTTTATCCTAGCCCTCGTCCAGCTCTACATTTGGATGAAGCAAATGGAAACGCATAGCCATCTTTCTACCAAAATGGCTAAGTTAACCAGTATCGGCCTGCTGCTGATTCCACTTCTTGTTGCTTGGGGCTTTCCGACCGTTCACCTAGATTCGACAACGGTGGCTGCTAAGGGCTATCATTTTCCTCTCGCAGCAGGAAATAATACTGCCATACAAGAACAAGAAGGAACAACCGTTCAATACTTGAAGCCCGATACCTCTGCTTATTTCACCAAGTCCAGTTACCAAGCCGAAATGCGTAAGGTGGCTGAGCGGTATCTGAATCAAGAAACCATTCGTGTAACCAGCGAAAATTACATGGAAGTCATGGAAGCTATCTATGATTATCCGAATGAATTTGTTGGCAAAACAATTGAAATGGTAGGCTTTGTCTACAATGACCCTGATAATGCCAACCAACAATTTCTCTTCCGATTTGGGATTATCCATTGTATTGCTGACTCCGGTGTCTACGGGCTCCTGTCAACTGGCCAAGACACCCAATTTCAAGACAATACCTGGGTTGCAGCTAAGGGAATCATTCAACTTTCCTATCATAGTTCTCTCCAACAAGCCCTTCCGACACTTGAGTTAACAGAATGTGTCAAGATTGAGCAACCGAAAAATCCTTATGTTTACCGTGTCTTTTAGCAGAAAAAATCTCTCTAAAATAGCCATTTCTAATGAGCTTTCACAATAAAAACGATAAAAAGTGGGAAATACAAGTCCGAGCTCAAGCTCGGCTTTTTCTCTTGCATTTTCATGGAGTATTATACTCTATAAAAATCAAAATCTAACTAGCTTCCACAATTGAAAATTGTGGAAGGCTGGAAATAGAACGAGTGCAGCTCGCCCCTTGCAATTGAGAATTGTGGAAGGTAAGAAATAGAGCGAGCATAGCTCGTCTCTACTGAACCATCGGACTAATGCTAGCTGAGGATTATGTCATAATCCTTATTTCCAACCTTCAACAGTCCGATGGACTAATATTAGCTGAGGATTATGACATAATCCTTATTTCCAACCTTCAACAGTCCGATGGACTAACATTGGCTGAGGATTACGACATAATCCTTATTTCCAACCTTCAACAGTCCGATGGACTAATATTAGCTGAGGATTATGACATAATCCTTATTTCCAACCTTCAACAGTCCGATGGACTAATATTAGCCGAGGATTATGTCATAATCCTTATTTCCAACCTTCAACAGTCCACCGGACTGTTGAAGCAAGGTGAGTTAACGACGTCAGACTTTGATTTTTGACGAGTATTAGGTGAATTTTCAGACAATTTATGATATACTAATTAATAAATTCTACAGATTGGAACCTATCTATGTCATCACACGTATTATTTACTATTTTTGGAGCGAGTGGAGATCTTGCTAAACGCAAACTCTATCCCTCACTGTTTCGATTATATAAGGCTGGGCATATTGGACAGCATTTTGCAGTCATCGGTACAGCACGCCGTCCTTGGACCAAGGATTATTTTGAACAAATTGTCATTGAATCGCTCGGAGATTTACCAGACAATACGCGTCAAGCACATGAATTCGCCAGTCATTTCTACTACCAGAGCCACGATGTCAATGATACTGAACACTACATTGCCCTGAAACAATTACAGGAAGAATTAGGCGCAAAATACCAAACCGAACACAACAAGGTTTTCTTCCTCTCTATGGCTCCTGAATTTTTCGGAACCATTGCCAAACATTTGAAATCCGAACAAATTGTTGACGGAAAAGGCTTTGAGCGCTTAATCATTGAAAAACCATTCGGGACAAGCCTAGAGACGGCAGAAAAACTCAATCAGGAATTGTCAGAAACCTTTGAGGAAGAACAAATCTACCGCATTGACCACTACCTTGGCAAGGAAATGGTCCAAAATATCTTTGCTGTTCGCTTTGCTAATATCATTTTTGAACACATTTGGAATCGTGATTATATCGAATCCGTACAAATCAACTTCGCAGAATCAATTGGCGTTGAAGACCGTGGAGGGTACTATGATCATTCTGGCGCCTTGAAAGACATGATTCAAAACCATGCTCTACAAGTTCTCTCGCTACTTGCTATGGATAAGCCAACTAGCTTTAAGGAAGCCGATGTACGAGCTGAGAAAATCAAGGTTTTCCAACATCTGAAACAACAGACAGATGAGGAAATCAAACGCAATTTCATCAGGGGGCAATACACGGCTGGGCATATTGACGGCAAAGACTATGTTGCCTATTTGGAAGAACCAAATATCGTAGCAAATTCTCAGACAGAAACCTTTGCAAGTGGTGTTTTCTTTGTTGATACAGATACATTTCGAGATGTCCCATTCTTCTTCCGTACTGGTAAACGCTTGACGGAAAAAGGAACACGGATTACGATCGTCTTCAAACAGGCACATGATATTTTTGGACAGCAAGCAGAAAAAAATATCTTAACCATTTACATTCAGCCAACGGAAGGTTTCTCACTATCTATCAATGGAAAAGAAGTCGGATCTCACTTTGCCCTTACACCTGCAAAATTAGACTTCCGCCACAATGCAACAGCTCTTGGCAATTCACCAGAAGCCTACGAAAAGCTCTTCTTTGATGTCTTACATGGTGATTCCACCAACTTCAGTCATTGGGAAGAGGTCAAGGCCAGCTGGCAATTTATCGATCAGGTCATCCGAATCTGGCAAGACAACCAAGTCCCTCTCCACTACTATCCAGCAGGAAGCATGGGACCACAAGCCGCATTTGATTTATTAGAAAGCTACGGTAGCAAATGGGTCTGGACGCCAGATGTCTGGTATCGTGAACGCGGATTGCTGTAAGATGACATACAAAAATTCCAATCACCCGATTGGAATTTTTTCTTATATAGTGGATTGAGAAAGGAATAGGACAAGGCAAGGAGCTGCAGATAGAACTGGCGTTCATCAATGCGGCTTAATACTCGTCAAAAATCAAAGTCTGACGTCGTTAACTCACCTTGCTTCAACAGTCCAGCGGACTGTTGAAGGTTGGAAATAAGGATTATGTAATAATCCTCCAGCTTAAAGAAAAAGTCTTTTTATTGCCACCATCCTCATGTACTTTCGGACATCAGCGACTTCCTTCGGAGTAAAATAATCCAGCGGATTATTTTAGCCCGATCCCAGAAACAAAGGAGCGAGGATAATCGATTTCAACGAAATCACGACTTTTGTCTCACTCCCACTTTTAGCACGGCGGTGGCGGCGGTATTATGCTCGCTACGCTCGCAAATTTTCTAACCTTGAAACTACAGAAATTTAAATATTGTTGTAATGTTTTTCTGAATTGTGAGGTTTGTCTACATTCTGAAGGATTATGTAATAATCCTCGGCTAACATTAGTCCAGCGGACTGTTGAAGGTTGGAAATAAGGATTATGTCATAATCCTCAGCTAGCATTAGTCCGATGGTTCAGTGGAGACGAGCTATGCTCGCTCTATTTTCAGCCTTCCACAATTCTCAATTGTAAGGGGCGAGCTGTGCTCGTTTTATTTCCAGCCTTCCACAATTCTCAATTGCAAGGGGTGAGCTGTGCTCGTTTTATTTCCAGCCTTCCACAATTCTCAATTGTGGAAGCTAGTCAGATTTTGATTTTTATAGAGTATAACGATGTCCTAACCTTTAGTCAATTCACTATACTAAACCCTCTAACAGACCTCTCATGAAAGATTCCGAATGAAATTCACCGATGTCATCAATCTTTTCACCAAATCCAATCAGTTTGACTGGAATATCTAGTTCTTGACGAATAGCTAGTACGACACCACCACGTGCAGTACCATCCAATTTCGTCAAAACAAGGCCAGTTAAGGGAGTAATTTTTGAAAATTCCTTAGCCTGAACCAGAGCATTTTGGCCAGTAGAGGCATCAAGAGCTAACAAGGTTTCATGAGGAGCATCTGGTAAACTACGCTTGATAATGCGACCAATTTTTTCTAACTCGGCCATGAGATTTTCCTTGTTTTGCAGGCGACCAGCTGTGTCAATCATGAGAATATCCACCTGCTCTGTCATGGCCTTTTCCATACCGTCAAAAACCACACTAGCTGGATCTGATTTCTCTGGTCCTGTCACAACAGGCACATCTACACGGCGACCCCACTCAACCAATTGCGCTACTGCACCAGCACGGAAGGTATCTGCTGCAACCAACATGACCTTCTTGCCAGCCTGCTTGTAGCGATAAGCCAATTTCCCGATAGAGGTTGTTTTTCCAACCCCATTAACACCGACAAAGAGCATGACTGTCAGACCCTCTTGAAAAGCAATTTGCTCGCTAAACTGACCATCTTTTTCGTAAATATCAACCAATTTTTCGATAATCAACCGGCGCAAAGCTTCGGGCCTTTTGGCATTTTCCAAGCGAGCTTCGTAGCGTAGCTCTTCTGTCAAGTTAGAAGCAACCTGTACACCGACATCACTTGTAATCAGCAATTCCTCTAATTCCTCAAAGAAGTCCTCATCTACTGAACGGAAATTCGCAAAGAATTGATTGAGCTTGGCTCCAAAACCTGTCCGAGTTTTCTTAAGAGTCCGTTGGTATTTCTCCTCTTCACTCTCAGGCGCTAATCCTTCTTCTACTGCTGGCTCATTTTTTATTTGAACAGCATGATTAACTTCCTGCTCTTGTGCTTCCTGAATCCGAAGAGCAGCCGCTTCCTTGGCAGCGTAATATTCTGCCATAAAGTCCAGTGTCCGCTGCTTTTGGGCATCTAGGGTCTCACCAGAAGACTCAGAATCAGCGGATTCTACGAGAGGTATTTCGTCCAGCACTTCCTTGGGCAATTCCTCGGCAGTCTCAGCCGTCTCCTCAATTCCTTCAGCCACTTCATGGGTTTGCTCTATATCATCTAGCGCCTCTGCTCTATCACCACAATCTGCTGTCTCCTCTTGTATCTGGTTTTCTTCTGACAGGGCGAGTTCTTCTTTTTCCTTGTGACCAAACAAGCGATCAAATAGTCCCATTTTCTTCCTCACTTACTACATATTCTTCAATTGCCCAAGCAATGCCGTCTTCATCATTGGTAACTGGCAACACCACCTTAGCAACTTCTTTTAGTTTTGAACTGGCGTTTGCCATTGCAACACCGAGTCCAGCCCATTCGACCATACTGAGATCATTTTCTTCATCACCACAGGCCATTACTTCTGATCGATCAATTCCTAAATGTTCAATCAACTTGGCAAGACCGTTTGCCTTGTGAACTCCCTTTGGACTCCATTCCAAGAGAATATCCCGTGACTTAAAAATTTCAAAGCGTTCATACAAAAATACTGGTAATTTCGTAATCTGTTGGTCTAAAAATACTGCATCAACTGCTGTTACGGCTTTATTATACGTTACGTCTTCAGGAAGAGTGGCATCTGTCGTTGGAATAATCTGTAAAAGCGGATTGCAAGTCGAATAGAGTGAGGCACGCGCCGCATCTAAGGAATAGACATCTCCACCGTGAATCGCATCAAGTGGCAATTCAAGCTGGTTGGTCACCTCACGAATCACACGCACATCTTCAACAGAAAATCCTGTTTCTTCTAAAATACGACCTGTATTTTCTTGAACCAACCCACCATTAAACGTAATTGAATACTGTCCTTCTCCAAGTAAATCCAATTCTGCTAAAAATTGTTCAATTGCTTTTAAGGGCCGTCCAGTTGTCAAGACCACATAAACTCCCTTTTCTCTTGCTGCTTGCAAGGCTTTTTTGTTCTTGTCTGAAATTCGCTTGTCAGATGTCAACAAGGTTCCGTCCAAATCTAAGGCAATCAATTTAATACTCATCTAACATCTCCTCTATATACGCCAAGACAGCTTCATCATTGCAATGGCCAATGACCCTATCCACTATCTGTTTTACTTCTGGCCTCGCATTACTAGTTGCAAGGGCTATCCCTGCAAATTCAAGCATTTCCAAATCATTTTGATTGTCCCCAAAGGCTACCACATCAGTCGCTTCTAGACCACAATACTCACATAATTTGGACAATCCAACCGCCTTATGACTATCTGATAGAATAATATCAACTGAATTAAAACCAGTCGTAACAGCTGTTACGCCATCAAACTCTTGATTCAGCCATTCTTGTGCCACTTCTACTTCTCCAGTTGGAAATGTAGCCACAATTTTGACAATATCTTCTGTCACTTCCGAAAAATCTGACACTAGACTCGTTTTCACATAAAAGGGGGAAATCCTCTCTATAAACTCTCTATCTCCACTCTTTAAAAGATAGGCACCATTTTTCCCTGATAGAACGACACAACTGTTCTGACCGTATGGACTGGCTGATAATCGGCGGACAAGCTCTAGATAGACTATCGGTTCAATAGGCTGATCTTCAAAAATCATCTTTCCTTTGTAGGATACGATTGAACCATTTTCCGCAACAAAAGCCATCTCATCTTCAAAACCTTGGAAAATAGCTTGCAAACTCAACAAGGAACGCCCGCTTGCTGCTGCAAAAAGATAGCCTTTTCGATGAAACTGATCCAATATCTTACGAAAACGATCTCGATTGAACTGATGATCCTCACGAAGAAATGTTCCATCCATATCTGTTGCAATCAACTTAATCATACAATTTAACCTTTATCCTTGTAGGAGTGTGCAAAAAATTCCCAAATTTCTTCTCCCATTATATCACATATCGACAAAAAAGGCGTGCCTTTTCTGACACGCACTTTATGAATGAGTAGCAAGTAACTTTTGTAAATCCAACTGTTCATACTCTATTCATATCAACAGTAGCCTTTTTCGATACGTTATCTAGATAATGTGAACGTAAACAACCTCCTTTAGAGTTTGATTACTATCAACATCAAAAAAGAGAAGACCAAGCTGGTCCTTCCTAGATGGTAGCTGACATCTACCCACTACAGTTGACAAAGAGTCTTTTTTACCACTTCATATTAGTAATAGCAATTGGCATTTCTTCTAAAGTTTTTAACGAAAGCTTATTTTTCACAGCATCCATATAAACAGCTTGAGCAACACGATCTGAGCACTGTTTCAACTGAGTTATGTGTGGTAATAACCCGTCACCTGCTTTTTCATAAATATGCCAATCCGATATAGCATGTGCTGCTTCAAGTAGCATAGAATTTGTTACTGATTTAGCTTTTGCAGCAATAATTCCCAAACCAAGTCCTGGATAGAGTAGGGCATTATTAGCTTGGCCGATAGTAAATGTTGTTTCTCCGTATTCAAAAGGGGGAGTTGGACTTCCAGTCACAACCAGAGCTTTTCCGTTGGACCATTCAATAATATCCTTTGCTTGAGCCTCAGCAAGATGTGTTGGATTAGAAATAGGGAAAATGGCCGGCAATTCGTTATAGTGTGACATGCGTGTAACCACCTCTTGAGTAAATTTGCCTGCTTGACCACTACAACCGATTAGAACTGTAGGTTGAATAGCCTCTATAATAGATTCCAAATCCAATATCGCTTCACTATCTTTCGCAAATTCTTTCTGACCTAGTGTCACAGCCGTATCTGATGTCACAACCAAACCATTTCGATCCACTAAGAAAATCTGTTCTCGTGCTTCTTCCTCTGTCTGTCCACGGAAAATCAATTCATTTTTAAGCTGTTCAGCAATACCAACCCCAGCAGTTCCTGCACCGAAAATACAGATACGCTGTTCAGAGAATGGTTTTTCCATAACTTGTACAGCTTTATCAAAAGCAGCAATCATCATGATACCAGTCCCTTGTATGTCGTCATTGAAAGTCGTCACTTGATGACGGTAACGGTCTAAAATAACCTGTGCATTATCTCGCCCAAAGTCTTCCCAATGTAAAAGTACCCCAGGGAATTTTTCTTCTGCGATAGTGACAAATTGATCAATAAAGTTAAGATAGTCCTCACCTTGTTTGCGACTAGTTTTCTTTCCCAAATAATAAGGATTATTGAGTAATTCACTGCGGTTTGTGCCATTATCAATCACGACAGGTAATACACGACTCGGATTCAGGCCTGAAGCGACAGTATAAACTCCTAATTTGCCAACTGAAATCATGACACCATTAATGCCCCAGTCTCCAATCCCAAGTACACCTTCCCCATCCGTGATTACCATGCAATCTAAGACATCCATGTCCCGTGTAGCATTTTCAAGTGCAATCCCTATTTCTTCAGGGTGGTCAGTATCAAGGTATAGAGCACCTTGTGGCCATTTAAAATCACTAGAAAATTGTGTTACACTTTCCGCAATCGTGGGAGTATAAATGATAGGCATCAATTCAACAACATAAGCTTCTACTAATTTAAAGAAAAGTTGACGATTAGTATTATAAATATCATTCAAGAATAAGCACTTTTGGTAGTCTGTTTCAAGTATCTCTAGTCTCTCATAAAGCCGCTTTATTTCACTTTCAATCGATACAACTTTATGAGGTAACAGTCCAATAAGTCCGAATTCCTCTCTTTCAGTCTCTGAAAAACTCAAGCCTTTATTCAAAAATGGATTTACTAAATGTTTGTTCATACCTATCCCCAGTTTTTCTAAAATATTTAGATAGAACTGAGTTCTTTTCCCAGTTCTATCCATGATTAATCTAATTCAATAAGTTCTTGGCCAGCATTAACGAATTCTGTTCCTACAATATTGATATGTTCAAAAACACTTGAATTTGTCACTATAACCATTGTGGTATTATCTAAACCTGCATTCGCGATAACTAATGGATCAAATGTTCCAAGGATATCTCCTTTTTTAACAGTTTGTTTCGCAATAACTTTCTGTTCAAAACCATTTCCACCTAGTGAAACAGTATCAATACCAACATGAATTAGTACCTCAGCACCACTATCAGATTTTAGACCATAGGCATGACCAGTTTCAAATGCCATTTCAACCACACCATCTACTGGAGAATATACCGTTGTTGTAGCTTCAGAGGGTTTAATTGCGACACCACTTCCCATCGCTCCTGAAGCAAATACCTGATCATCTACATCAGACAGCGCTACAACCGCACCAGATACCGGAGCTGCAATTGAAGAAGCATTCGTATCAGATAAGACAACTGATGCTGTAGTGTCCACTTCTTCTGAATGAGTTGCTGAAGTTTCAGTAACGAGAATAGATTCATCAAATCCTAAAAGCATCGTGATAACACATGATGATACAATCGCAACAACTATTGCAATAATAATCGCCAAAATTGTTTTTTCAAAAATTGGAATCGCTAGGAGATTTGAATAGCCGTAATGGTAAGCCGTTGCACCAAGCAAACCAGAAACAACCCCACCAAGTCCTGCTCCTGCAATAACGCCATAAAGTGGACGTTTTAAGCGAAGATTGACACCATAAATAGCTGGTTCAGTAATACCTGCAACGACACATCCAAATGCCAAACTGAAACATTCTGCACGGAGAGCTTTGTCCTTAGCTCGCAATCCTACACCTAAAACTGCACCCCCTTCAGCCATATTATGGAGAAGATAGGCTGGTCTAAAGAAAGCATCATAACCTGGATCTACTACAGCTTGTGCCATAAATGGTGTTACGGCATGGTGCATACCTGTTAAAACAAGGAACGGCATAGATGCTGCTAATAATCCAACTGCTACAGGACCAAAATTAGTTGATGTCCACAAAAAGAATTCTGCAACATAACCACCTACAAAATAGCCAAGAGGAGCCAAAACTGTTACACCTACTACATAGGTTACGGCAATAGTGAATACACCAACAAAGATTGAACGTAACAGACTTGGAATAATTTTTGTAAATAATTTTTCACAGCGATAGGCAAAATAACTAATTAAAAGTGCCGGAAGCAATGTACCTTTGTAAGAAACCAGTAAGATTGGAAGCCCTAAAATACTTAAAGGTGTTTTATCCGTCACTGCTTGGACAAAAGTTGGATAAATAAGACTTCCCATGACTGCCATACTATACAAAGCTGTACCACCTAACTTAGTACTCGCACCATAAGCTACGAAGATTGGCATGAAATAGAAAGGTGCATCAGCTAACATACTAAGAAGATTATAGGTAGATGATTCAGCAAAACTTGGTAGAGCAAGTGTGATAAGAAGCAAAAATACTTTCAACATCCCACCCGCTACTAGAGCTGGAATCATTGGCGTTACTGCAGCAGAAACAAATGCAAGTAAATCTCCACCAATTTTTGATACTTTTGCTTTAAAACCTCGTACTTCCTCCGTCTCACTAGTTTTGAGAGTATCTTTTGATTTGTCACGAGCATCAAATTCTTTTGATACAATATCATAAATCGGGATTAAGTTTTGAGCTAAAACAATTTGCAACTCATCTTTAGGAAAAACTACACCCATCACTGGCTTGGTATCTTGAATTTTATTGATATTTACTTTATACTTATCTTTAATAAATAATCTTAGTCTTGTCGAGCAGCGAGTAACGCTAGAAATATTTTCCAAGCCTCCTGCGTTCTCAATGATAATATTGGCGATTTCTTTATAATCATAGGCCATGTTCTCAGTCTCCTTATATATAAAATTGATAAAAATATGATCGAACAACTAAAAAATAGTAAACAATTAACACATACTGAACGAGATATTGCCAAATATATTTTGGAATTCCCTCGTATTATTATTGAAACTTCTTTGGAAGATTTGGCAGATCAATGCCATGTTTCTCAAGCATCGATTATTCGACTTTGCAAGAAAATGGGATGCAAAGGTTTTTCTGATTTTAAAACTAAACTAGCTTTGGAAATGACAACTATTAGTGAAACAAGTGAAGAAATTTCCATAGATTTACCATTTGATAAACCAGCAACCACACACGAGATTACAAATACCTTCTATAACATGTATAGTAAAACGTTGGACTATGAGTTCAAAAATTTAGATATTCTTCAACTCAGAAGAGCAGCTAAACTTCTGCAAAATGCAGATCTTATTCACATTTATGGCCGTGGTGAGTCACTGATTATAGCAGAAGATTTTCATTACAAAATGATGCGGATTGGATTTCATACTTCTCTAGAGACCCTAAATGGTTTCCAAGAAGCTCACAGTTTTTCAGTATCAGATACTCAATTAAAACAAGTTGCTATTGTCATTTCACAATATGTCAACAGTCTTCAAGTACAATATATTGTAGACGAGTTAAACGCAAATCAAATTCCATTTATTTTGTTGACTGCTACCCAAAATCCCTGGCCTTATGATATGCTTGCTGAAGTGACACTAAAAATCAATTCTCCTGAAAGCCGTCATAAGATGGGATCATTTGTCTCACGAAATGCAATGCTTTTCGTATTAGACTGCCTCTTCGCAGAAATATTTTCACTTAACTATGAACAAAATGTCAAAAATTTAAAAGAATTTACTAAACGGAAAGAGCAACGTAATTATTATTATAGGTCAAATATTGATAACTAAATATTATTTCCATTATGTTTAATCAAATTAGCGTACCAGTCAAAGGACGCTTTTTTTCTGCGTTCCATTGTCCCATTACCATCATTGTCACGATCAACATAGATAAATCCATACCGTTTTTTCATTTCACCTGTGCCAGCACTAATAATGTCAATTGGTCCCCAGTAAGTATACCCCATGACCTCTACACCGTCACGAAGGGCTTCTTTGATCGATTTAACGTGTTCACGAACATAATCAATCCGATAAGTGTCATTTATAAAGCCGTTTTCGTCCAACTCATCAATCTGACCCAAACCATTTTCCACGACAAAGAGTGGGATTTGATATCTATCATAAAGCTCGTTCAAAGTATAGCGAAGACCTATAGGGTCAATCTGCCAGCCCCAAGGTGTCGTTTCAAGATAAGGGTTTGGTGTTCCTTGGTCTCCACCAGTATCACCGTAGAAAGGTTGACCGTACTCATGTGTTGACGTCCGATAGTAGCTAAATGCTAGAAAATCTACCGTATGTGCAGCGATTAATGCTTCGTCACCTTCTTCAAATATGACTGCAGCACCTTCTTCTTCCCAAATTCGGTTGGCATAACTTGGATATGCTCCTCTAATCATCACGTCCCCAAACATGAGTGAGCGACGACGCAATTCCATGGTTTCAAAGACATCTTCTGGCCGGCACGTATGCGGATAGACATTTGAAAGTGATAGCATTGCTCCAATTTGACCATCAGGAATAATTTCATGGAAAGCTTTTACTGTTAAAGCATTTGCGACAAACATATGATGACTTGTCTGGTAAATTAGCTGTTGCAAATCTTCACCTTCTTCTATGAAAATTCCTCCAGCTCCGCCTGGCATACGGCGCATATTATTGATTTCATTGAAGGTGAGCCAATATTTGACTTTATTTTTATAACGTTCGAAAACCGTTATTGCATAGTTGACAAAGAAATCAATCAGCTTACGATTGCGCCAGCTACCGTACTCTTTAACCAAGTGTACCGGTGTTTCATAGTGACTTAGGGTCACTAGAGGCTGCATCCCCAGTTTAAGCATCTCATCAAACAGATCATCGTAATATCGTAGACCAGCTTCATTAGGTTCTGCATCATCACCATTTGGAAAAATACGTGACCAATTGATTGAAGTTCTAAATACGTTGAAATTCATTTCTGCCATCATAGCTAAATCTTCTTTATATCGATGATAGAAATCTATCGCTTCATGAGTTGGATAAAATTTTTCTGGACTTAGTTCACGGTCATAGTCGTGCTTGATACCATGTGGAAAACCATTTGAGATATCTAATCCCTTTCCGTCAGCTAAATAAGCACCTTCGGCTTGATTAGCGGCAATCGCTCCTCCCCACAAGAAACCTTCTGGGAATTCATGGTGGTTTTGTCTCATAATTGTTACTCCATTCATTTGATAGCCCTAGTATATATTTTTGAAAACGATTACTCAATGCTTTACGTTCACTTAGAAATTTTTTATCAAATATTATTTCTATTTAACTAACATTTTGCAAGTTATCTTGCAAAAATAAAATTTAACGATTTGAAACTATCTAAACGATTACCTATTACGTTACATTAGGTCTACATTGCTCATTATTAATTACTAAGCAAAATAGATAAAAAAAGTTTAAAATTCATAAAAAACCCTTGAAACCAAGCGATTTCAAGGGTTATAAACCATTCTATTGTATCAAGTTCCTTATTCTGACTTCTGTTACGACTAATTTTATAGTCATACTACATACTTTCTAAATCTTTTAATTTGACAGAGACAATTTTTGATACCCCAGATTCTTGCATGGTCACTCCATACATGGCATCTGCTGCTGCCATTGTCCCTTTCCGGTGTGTCACCACGATAAACTGACTCGATTGATCAAAGCGGTTGAGGTAATCACCAAAACGTTTCACATTGGCTTCATCAAGCGCTGCTTCCACTTCATCCAAAATGACAAATGGAATGGTTTTGACACGAATAATCGAAAACAACAAGGCTAGGGCTGACAAGGCTTTTTCCCCACCAGACATCAAGTTCAGGGATTGAATTTTCTTTCCTGGCGGTTGAACAGAAATCTCCACACCTGCTGTTAGAATATCAGAACTGGTCAGAATGAGGTCTGCTGATCCACCACCAAACATTTGCTGAAAGGTTCGCTTGAAACTATCACGAATGGCTTCAAAGGTCTGCTTAAAGCGTGCTGTCACCTCTGTATCCATTTCATGAATGGTGTCCAATAAGAGATCACGAGCTGAAAGAATGTCCTCTCGCTGTTCTTTTAAGAAATGCAAGCGTTGCCCCACTTCTTCGTACTGTTCAATAGCTTCGATATTCACAGGCCCTAGGCTACGAATCGCTCGCTCCAATTCTTTTAAGGTCTGCTCAGCCTGAGTCAAGTTTTCCACTGAATCTGCTTTTTGGCTCGCTTCATCAAAACTCATTTTATAATGCTCTGTCAGATTGACCAACAAGAGTTTTAAGCGGCTAGCTTCTTGCTCATGGTCTGCCTCCAATTTAGCTTGCTTGCGAATAAATTCGTCATTTTTCAAACGCATCTGCTCCAAACGTGTAGCGATGTCGTCAAACTGACCTTCGATATCCTCTAGTTCGAGCTTCATCCGAACAAGCAGCTGATTGGTCTCATCTTGTTTTGCTTTTGCAGCAGATAATTGCTCTGTTAATACCTCTAAGCTGGTATCGTCCTGTGCCTCAATTTTTTGGTCAATAACTGCCTGTAATATCTCTATTTCATGCGTAAAATTAGCCTGTTCTTCCTGCAAGCGAGTTTGATCTGACTGAACAAAGCCTACCTCACTAGCCAACTGACTTTGAGTGACTTTGAGGCTAGACAGGCTATCCTGTAAAGTCTGTATTTGCTCTTGGATAGCATAGCGATTGGTCTTCATCTCCTCAATCTGCCCTGACAATGTCGTTTTCTTTTCGGCAAACTCGGACAATTGTGCTTGGTACTGGGCCAACAAGTCCTCTAAATCAGACAATACAGTCTGACTAGCCTGCCCTGATTGGAGCTCATAGAGGGCATCCAATTCCGCTACCTTCTCTGCTAGCTGTTCATAGGAAAGGCGAATTCGCTGTTCCACCAATCGTGCTTCCTCACCAGCCTCCTTGATTTTTTCCAAGGAAAGGCGAATCGCTTCCGCTGCTTCTTTTTTAGCCGCAACTTGCTTTTCTTGCTCTACTAGGGTTTGATGTAAGAGTCTGATTTCTTCTGCCAAGGCATCCAACTCTGGTTTGACAAAAGTTGTATTATTGGTACGGTTACTTCCCCCTGCAAAAGCTCCACCAGGGCGAATTTCGGTGCCGTCTAAGGTTACCAGACGCACTTGGAATTTGGTTGCCCTCGCAGCCTGATTGGCATGCTCGACTGTATCAAAAATCGCAATCGTCCCTAATAAATTTTGAAAAATAGCCTTTAAGCCTTCATCATAGGATACTAAATCACTAGCTAAACCTAAAAATCCTTTAGAAGATTGTAATTGACTGACGAGATGACTTGCTAACTGACGTGGTTTAATGGTCGTTAGTGGTAAAAAGGTTGCCCGTCCTTGGCGACCTTGTTTTAAGAAGGTAATTGCTGCTTTGGCAGTTGCTTCGTCTTCGACAATAATATGCTGGCTAGCACCACCCAGAGCAATGTCAAGGGCTGTCTGATACTGCATCTCAAAGGTGACATTGGCACTAACTGCTCCAATAATGCCACCGATTCTATCGGCTTGTTGCAAAACAGCTTTGACACCCGCATAGAAATTCGAGTGATTTTGCAAAATCGCTTCTAAACTAGCTTGTCGTGCCTTCTTTATTTTTACTTGATCTAACACATCAAACAACTGCGATTGACTTGCTTGATACTCCTGATCTAAGGCAACTAATTCTGTTTGTTTCTGCTGATAATCTGCTAATAGTTCTTGCAACCGTATCTCAGCTTCTCGTAGCTGAATCTCCAATTGGGATAAGTCAGACTGGTGTGTTTCCTTTTCCGTCAACAGGCGAGTCATTTCTTCCGATTGACTTTTAGAAAGGCGTTGTTGGTTGGCAAGGTCTTGCTCTACTTTCGCTAGTGCATTCGATAATTCTGCTTCATCTTGTAGCAAGCCAACATAGCGCTCTCTAAGACGATCCAATACTTGGTCTGGATCTTCAGAAAAGTTGGATAAGTCCTGCTCTTTTTCGGCAATTATCTGTTTAATCTGGGTCAATTCTTCCTTCAATTGCACTAAACGACTTGCCTTTTCCGCCAGTTCTTCGTTTGTTTTAATAGCTTTTTCTTCTACATCCTGTAATCTAGCTTGTGCTTCTTGGCGACTGGTTTCATTCTGGCTCGACTCCAGTTGGTGAACCGTAATCTTTCGCTCTAAATCGCTGATTAACTTGGTAACATCAAGCAATACGGCTTGTTCACGTTCTAGCTGCGCAGTTAACTGCTGTCTTTGCTGCTTCAAGCCCTGATTTTCTGTCTCAAGGCTATCTCTTTGTGCATAATAATGGGTCAAATCAGCCTTGACTTGAGTCAAATCAGCCTCTTTTTGATTAAGTAAAGACCGACCTTTTGCAATTTGAGCCACCAAAACATTCAAGTACAGCTTCTTACGCTCTTCATCCAACTCCAAGAATTTCTTTGCAACCTGAGCCTGTTTCTCTAAGGGCTTCACTTGTGTGTCTAATTCATAGATAATATCTTCCAAACGGTCTAAATTATCCTGAGCCTGTGACAGTTTGGTCTCTGTTTCTTTTTTGCGTGTCTTGTATTTGAGAACACCGGCCGCTTCCTCAAAGATAGCTCTACGCTCTTCCGGTTTGGAATTGAAAATAGCCTCTACACGACCTTGAGAAATAATGGAAAACGAATCTCGTCCAAGGCCCGTATCCATAAACAAATCATGGATATCCCGCAAACGAACCTTTTGCCCGTCAATCAGATACTCACTATCGCCTGAACGGTAAATATGGCGCTCTACCTTAATTTCTTTTTCCCGACCTGCGATAAAGCCACTACTATTATCCAAGGTGACAATGACAGAAGCATAATTGAGAGCTTTGCGGCTTTCTGTTCCAGCAAAAATCACATCTGGCATTTTGCCTCCACGGAGACTTTTGGCTGATGATTCACCCAAGGCCCAACGAAGACTTTCTGTAATATTGGATTTACCTGACCCATTTGGACCAACGACTGCTGTTACTCCTCGGTCAAAGACAACCTTTGTTTTATCTGCAAAGGACTTGAATCCTTGCATTTCAATCGACTTAAGATACATTCTTAGTTCCCTGCCTCTACTGCATTTTTCGCTGCAGCTTGTTCTGCTTGCTTTTTAGAGCGTCCCCGACCTCTGCCCAAGGCTTGATCATTCACCAACACTTCTACTTCAAAGGTTTTATCATGTGCCGGCCCTGATTCAGAAATGACCTGATAGCGAATAGCAATCTCTCCATTCACCTGCAGCATTTCTTGTAAGGCTGTTTTATAATCAGTTACCCGTTCAAAATTTCCAACTTCTAACTGAGGAATCATCACCTGATAGAGAAAGTCCTCCACGGTTTCAATTCCCTTATCTAGCAAAAGGGCTCCTAAAAAGGCCTCAAATAAATCGCCTAAAATGGTATCTCGATTGCGCCCACCTGATTTTTCTTCCCCTTTTCCCAAACGAAGGAAACGATCAAATCCACAAGCACGTGCAAAACCTGCCAAACTCTCCTCTCGAACGAAGGTTGAGCGCATTTTTGACATCTCACCTTCTGGAAATTGAGGATAGGTCTGATACAAATAACGGGAAATAATCAATTGCAGAACAGCGTCTCCTAAAAATTCCAAACGCTCGTTATGTGAAATTTTTAGAAGGCGGTGTTCATTGGCATAGGATGTGTGGGTAAAAGCTGTTTCCAGCAAGCTTACATCGGAAAAATCAATTCCAAAGTCCACAGCTAATTTTTTCTGTAATTGTTGCATAGTGACTCCTTTTTGTCTATCCCTCTTATTATACCACATTCCAAGCCCTTGTCAGTAAAACAAAGGCCAGTCTGTTCCCTACTTTCCCCTTCTCCCATAAAGAGCATACCGATGAGAAAGCAAAACTCGAAGCTTAGAGAACTGTTTTTCATCAAAGCAAGTCAAACTTGAAGTCTAGGGAAACAATTTTTTGTGAAAGAATGCAAGGCTTGAAATCTAGGGAAACAATTTCTCATCAAGAAATGCAAGACTTAAAGAATAAGGAAGGAGTTTTTCATCGAAGAAAGCGAGCAGAGAAAAAGAGAGTTTATTCCACATAATGGAAATAAACTCTCTTAATTTAATGACATGGGACAAAAGTTCCTGACCACATTATTTTTGTAGATGTAACAGTTTAGCACATATCAATAATCAGGGAATGACCATTGATACCTAAACTTGGAAATCAAAAAGCGAGGATTATCTGGTTTGTAAAACGCTGATAAGTCAACTTTCGATTAAAAAGAGGGTGGGACGACAAAATCGATTTCTACGAAATCACGATGGAGTCCCACTCCCTTATTTCCGACTTTTAACTATGCTTCTGGAGATATGTCATTTTCAATAATAACTTTAATCGCATGGTGATCTGCTGCTTTTGAGAAGACCTTGTAGGCTTCTTCAATTTCACTTAACTTGAAGTAGTGAGTGACTAATTTTTCAGGAGCAATCTTATGCGATTCCATCGCTTTCAACAATTGTGGTGTTGTATTGGTAGATACAAGACCTGTTGTTACATTGATGTTGCGAATCCATAGACGATCCAAGTCAAATTGAACTGGCACACCGTGCACTCCTGCATTGGCAATCGTACCATCAATAGCAATAATATTTTGACAGAAGTCAAATGTCGCTGGAATACCAACTGCTTCAATCGCTACATCCACACCACGTCCATCGGTTAAGTCAAAGATTTCTTGAATCGCTTTTTCTGTATCAGCTGAATTGACCTTATGTGTCGCACCAAATGAAAGGGCAGTATCCAAACGGTTATCATCCAAATCAACCATGATAATCTTTGCTGGTGAGTAGAATTGGGCAGTCAGCAAAGCTGCCAAACCAACCGGTCCTGAACCGATAATCGCGACGGTACAACCTGGCTCTACTTTACCTTTTAAAACACCAATTTCATAACCTGTTGGAAGAATGTCTGACAACATTACCAAGGCTTCATCTGACAAACCTTTTGGTGTGTGGTAAAGCGTATTGTCTGCATGCGGTACACGTAGGTATTCAGCTTGCGTACCATCAATCAAGTGACCAAAAATCCATCCACCTTCGTCTTCACAGTGAGCATAGATTCCTTTTCGACAATAGTAACATTTTCCACATGCACAGACACAAGAAACTAAAACCTTATCACCTTTTTTGAAGTTTGTAACGCCTTCACCAACTTCTTCAACAACCGCAATACCTTCGTGTCCTAAAATACGACCACTTTCAACGACAGGAACATCTCCTTTGATGATGTGAAGGTCTGTTCCACAGATAGTTGTTTTCAACATACGAACAACAGCGTCAGTCGGTTTGCGAACAACTGGTTTTTCGACATCAACAAAGGCTGCTTCGCCTGGTTTAACATATGTATAAGCTTTCATAACTTTCTCCATTTGTGAATATTTTTACCATGTTAGTATAACATACTATTTCTATTTTTTGCAAGCGCTTTCTTAAAAAATTCTTTGTTTTTTTTAAACAAAAAAGTGAGGGAGGTAGGCAAACGCGTAAAAAACCTACTAGAAACGGACTAGTAGCCTGACATACAAATTTTTCGCTTTGAGGGAGGTAGGAAGAAATTTTTTGTATTCTTTTGAATTTCTGTATGAGCACTCGAATGATGAAAGAAGAAACTTCGCTCCCCATCACTTTCTAGAATTGAATATGAGACAATCTTGGGAATTAAAAACGAACAAGTGCGTAATCAACCTTGATAACAAACTATTTTACTAAGATTGAACAGAAAATCTGGATTTATTTGCCCAGACTTATCTCCGCCTACTGGACTAATGAAGAAAAGCAGTTTACGCTAGGTCCTACTTCCATCCTAAAACAACCCGTCAGCAGCTTAAAAATATCCTTGCACGTTATCAAAAAGAGGATTTGCATCCACAAATCCTTATTTTCAACTTTCAAGGTCCACTGGACTAAGTAAAGAAAACTAGCTTGCGCTAGTTCCCATTTCCAACCTAAAACAAGCCGGACTTAGAAAACTGGACGGGACACACTGCTTCGCAGTGTTCCTATTTCCAACTTAAAAAGGTCCACCGGACCTTTTTAACCACCTAGATATGCTTTTTTGACTTCTTCTGAGGCGAGGAGTTCGTGTCCTGTTCCTGATAGGACAATTTTCCCTGTTTCAAGTACGTAGCCTCGGTCTGCGATTGAAAGTGCCTTATTGGCATTTTGTTCAATCAAGAGGACGGTTGTCCCTTGTTTTTGAATATCTTGAATAATATCAAAAATTTCTTGAATGAAAATAGGTGCAAGTCCCATAGAAGGCTCATCAAGGAGCAATAATTTTGGCTGGCTCATGAGAGCACGCCCCATCGCAAGCATTTGCTGCTCCCCTCCTGAAAGGGTTGCGGCATCTTGGTTTTTCCTTTCTTCCAAACGCGGGAAACGAGCAAAAATCTTTTTCAAATTGGCTTGATTTTCTTCACGATTGTTGCGCAAGAAAGCACCCATTTCCAAATTTTCCATAACCGTCAAACCAGCAAAAACATGGCGACCTTCTGGGACTTGAGACAAGCCATCTGCTACAATTTTACGAGCCGGAATACGTTGGATTTCATTTCCTAAAAAGCTAATTGTACCAGAAGATGGACGTACCAAGCCTGAAATGGTTCGTAAGATAGAGGTCTTGCCTGCACCATTTGCACCAATTAGTGTAACCACTTCTCCTTCATTGACTTCAAAGGATACATTTTTTACTGCTTCGATGACACCGTAATGGACGGATAAATTTTCCACTGTTAACATTGACATTAGGCCTCACCTCCAAGATAAGCTTCGATAACACGTTTATTGGTCTTGATTTCCTCTGGTGTGCCATGTGCAATCAGGCGACCATATTCCAAGACATAGATTCGTTCTGTAACTTCCATGACCAAGCTCATATCATGCTCAATCAGCATGATTGTAATGTTGAACTCATTTTTGATTTTACGAATCAATTGGGTCAATTCAGCTGTTTCCTGTGGGTTCATCCCAGCTGCTGGCTCATCAAGAAAGAGAATTTTAGGCTCAGTTGCTAAGGCACGTACAATTTCCAAACGGCGTTGTTGTCCGTAAGGAAGATTCTTGGCCAAGGTATCTGCATCCTTATCCAAATCAAAGATTTTTAAGAGTTCAATGGCTTTTTCACGCAGAGCTACCTCATTCTTGTAAAAGGCTGGTAGGCGGAAAAAACTGGCAAAGACATGGTTTTTCCCATGATTGCTTAAACCGATTAAGACATTTTCCAAAACCGTCATATCTTTAAAGAGACGAATGTTTTGGAAGGTCCGTCCCAATCCTAGAGAAGCAATTTTAGAAGGTGCCTTTCCATTTAAAGGAGTACCTGCTAGGCTAATCGTTCCTTCACTTGGCTCATAGACACCCGTCAAGAGATTAAAGAGGGTTGTCTTTCCTGCACCATTTGGACCAATTAAGCCGACCAGTTCACCCTCGTGTAATTCCATTGTGACATCACCAACTGCAGTTAAACCGCCGAAATTTTTGGTTAATTTTTGTACATCAAGAAGTGCCATTAGTTCGCTTCCTCCTTTTTCTTGAAGAATCGAGCAAAGGATAATTCCTTCGTTCCCAATAGACCACCTGGGCGGAAAATCATCAATAAGATGAGGGCAAATGAATAGATAATCATACTCACACTAGCATAACTCTTGAGATAGACATTCAAAACGCCTAGTACAATCGCTGCAACAAAGGTCCCTGTAATAGAGCCAAGTCCCCCCAATACGATGATAATCAAAATATTAACAGAGGTCATGAACGCAAAGTCTTTTGGTACAATCGTACCAACATAGCCTGCATGGAGACCACCCGCAATAGCTGCTGTCATGGCACCAAAGACAAAGGCAATGACCTTCATTTTAGTAGGATTCACCCCGACAGATTCTGCCGCAATTTCATCTTCCCGAACAGAGATGACTGTCCGTCCCATAGGACTACGTAGGAAGTTCACAGTGAAAATCGTTGTAATCACCACAAAAGCATAGACTAATTGCCAGTTGGTAAAGAGGGGAATTCCCATAATCCCAGCTGCACCGTTCGTTACTTTTCCGCCATTGATAATAAAAATACGGATAATCTCTGCCACACCAAGCGTTGCGATTGCCAGATAATCTCCTTTCAAACGGAGAGTTGGCAAACCAACCAAGAGGGCTACTCCACCTGCAAGTATCATTCCAACAAGTAGCGAAATAGCAAAACCTGCATAGCTAGGCATCATTTTCCCTAGAACACCAACTGAGTAAGCACCAATAGCCATAAAACCAGCATGCCCGAGTGAGAATTGACCTGAAAAACCAACAATCAAGTTCAAACCGACTGCCATGATGATGTTAATCCCAATTTGTTGAACCACTTGGATATAGTAGAAGTTCAAGATACCTGTTGCAACGAGTCCTTGAATGACTCCAAAACCAGCTAGTAAAACAGCTAGCCAAATTGCATTTACTTTTAGATTTCTTGCCATGATTACACCTTCTCTTTCACGTTTTTGCCAAGAATACCACTTGGTCTTACCAATAAAATGATAATCAAGACAATGTAGACAATCGCATCACGGAAGGTATCTAAGCCAATAACATAGGTAAAGGTTTCAATTACTCCGATAACAAAGCCACCTAGCGCAGCACCAGGAATAATTCCAATTCCACCTAGAACCGCAGCAACGAAGGCTTTCAAGCCAGGTGTCATCCCCATAAGTGGCTCAATCTGGTTGTAGTATAAACCGAGTAAGACCCCTGCTGCTCCTGCCAAGGCTGATCCTAAAGCAAAAGTAAAGCTAATCGTACGATTGACATTGATTCCCATTAGCTGTGCTGCATCGCTATCGACAGAAACAGCACGCATGGCTTTCCCCATCTTTGTTTTCTGAACAATCAACTGCAAGGCTACCATCAAGAAGAGAGATACACCTAAGATAATCAATTGGATACTGTCTACGGTAACAGGGCCAAGGTTAAATTTGGTGGAATCTAAGACCTGAGGAAAAGGTTTAACATCTGCAGTGAAGAAATAAACCATGATGTATTCCAAGAAGAAGGAAACACCAATCGCTGTAATCAGAGCTGCGATACGGGTTGAATTTCGTAAAGGTCGATAGGCCAAAAATTCAATGACAACGCCTAAAATTGCTGTCCCAATCATGGTAGCAATCAAGGCAACGAATAAGCGAAGACCTCCATTTGAAATAAAGGTTAGCTTATTTAAAAAATAATATCCCATAAAGGCTCCCATCATATAGAGATCCCCGTGGGCAAAGTTAATCAGTTTGATAATTCCATATACCATTGTATACCCCAAGGCCAACAAGGCGTACACGGAACCTAAAATCAAACCATTGACCAGCTGTTGAAGCATGTGTTCACCAAACTTTCTAAAAGATTCATACTAGCCGCTTTCCTAATTCGCAAGGCTATTCTTTGACTGTCTATACATGGCAATGGAGTCTGGGACAATCGTCCTAGACTCCTTGCTTGTATCAGTAAATAATAATGACTATTATTGATTATTTAGCTGCTTCTGTAAGAGATACTGTATCAACTGTATCTGCTTTACCATCTTTCAAGCTCACCACGTAGACAGATTTTACAACGTTGTGGTCTTTGTCAATAGACATTTTACCAGTTACTCCGTCAAAGTCTTTCAAAGCAGCCAATTTATCTTTTACTTCTACAGAGTTTTTAGATCCTTTTGATGCTTCTGCCGCCATATAAACTGAGTCATAAGCAAGTGCTGAGAACATTGAAGGTTCTTCACCGTATTCTTTCATGTATGCATCGTGGAATTCCTTCGCACGCTCGCTTGCTGACGGAACAAAGGCAGAAAGGTAGTAAACCTTGTTGGCTGCTGAAGCTGTTGCCAATTCTGCAAACAATGGTGAGTCAAAACCGTCTGAACCAAGGATTGGTTTGTCAATACCAAGACCACGTGCTTGTTTTACGATTGTCCCTGTTTCATTGTAGTAACCTGGCATGATAATGGCATCAAAGTCAAGACCTTTTAATTTTGTAAGGGCTGCTTGGAAATCTTTATCTCCTGAAGCAAAGGTAATAGTTGAGACAATCTCACCCTTGTAGGCATTTTGGAAGGATTCTGCAACACCTTTACCATAATCTGAAGAGTTGTCATAGTAAAGAACAACTTTCTTAGCGTTCAAGTTCTTTGTTGCATATTCTGCCATAATTTCACCTTGGTATCCATCCGTAAAGGTTGTACGGAAGAAGAAATCTTGTACTTTTCCTTCGCTGTTAACAACAAGGTCTGTTTGCGTTCCTGAAGGAGTAATCATTGGTACACCTGCAGCTGTTACGTTTGCGATAGAAGCGCCTGACGCACCTGAAGTTGCAGGGCCGATGATAATGTTTACACCTTCACTAGCAAGGCTGGTTGCAACAGTCGCTGCTTCAGCAGTTTCTGATTTGTTGTCTTTAGCAACTACTTCGATTTTTTTACCGTCAACACCACCTGCTGCATTGATTTCTTTTACAGCAAGGTCCGCACCATTTTTTTCTGTTTGACCATAAGATGAAACAGCACCTGACAATTCTAAGTTATAACCGATTTTCAATGTATCTTCTTTTAATTCAGTACCAGTCGCAGATGAGTTGGTGCTCGATACATTTCCGCAGGCAGCAAGAAGCGCTGCAGAAGCAAAGCTAAGCAATGCTAATTTGAATTTACTTGTTTTCATAAAAACTCCTTAAAACTTTCTTAATTTTTGCGATGTATCTAATATACTGAATTATCTGAAAATTGTCAACAAAAAAAGAAAAATAATTTTACAAACTATTTTTCTCTTCTTCTTGGCGCCATAAACTACCGACAAAATCCCTATCCATTTCTTTAAAATGCGACGGAACAACCTTTTTCACAAACCGTTCTTTTTTTAATGTGGCCATCAGAGTTTCAACGCTCTCCTGAGGAACATATAACAGTAGATAGCGCAAACGCCTAGAATGATAAATAATATCTCCATATTGACTCAATTTTCGCGCATCGCGATTGTAATAAAGATAGACTGCTAAACTCATTCGTTCTTGTTTTTCAAATGCCATACGTTTCCTCTTTCACTTCTTCTATTTTCCATTATATCAAAAAATAGACCATTTGATAGTGATGAACTCTATTTGTTTTTGGCAATCTTTCAAGAATGGCTACATACCCTAGATCAACCAAAAAGAGGCTAGAAAAAGTACCTAACCTCTATTTACAGTAAGACAATCTCACATCCTATTTTAACTGATTATTTTCCATAATCTGATCAATGAAGCCATAATCAAGGGTTTCTTTGGCACTCATCCAGTAATCACGTTCCGCATCTTTGTGGATTTGTTTAACACTTTTTCCTGAATTGTCTGCAAGAATTTTTTCTAGTGTGTTACGGGTTTTTAATAGGTGCTCAGCTGCAATCGCCATATCAGTCTGTTGCGTACCGCCACCAGTACCGCCCATTGGTTGATGAATCATGTACTCTGCATGTGGCAACATGAAGCGTTTGCCCTTGGCACCACTTGACGCAATAATGGTTCCCATGCTAGCTGCCATCCCCATAACAATGGTTTGGACATCTGCCTTGATAAAGTTCATGGTGTCCACAATGGCAAGACCTGCTGAGACAGAACCACCAGGAGTATTGACATAGAGATAAATATCCTTGGTTGGATCTTGCGCATCAAGGAAGAGCAACTGGGCAATAACAGAATTTGCCATATTGTCTTCAACTGGGCCTGTCAACATGATAATACGATCTTTTAAGAGGCGTGAGTAAATATCATACGAGCGCTCCCCACGGCTGGTTTGTTCAATAACTACAGGAATCATAGTGTTCTCCTTTTCGATTTTGAGATTATTATACTTAAATAGTCAAAAAAGGTCAAATAAAAAACTTGAGACGGAGGGAGATTGTCTCCTACGTAATAATGATTACTCTTCTAATATCTTTGAAATACTTTTTTAAGTAGTACGGATGCAAGCAACCTCCTTCGGCGTTTCATAGCTTATTTTTGAGCCTAAGGTCTCAAAAAGCCCGTGACTAGCAACCGTTTTGCAGTTGCTAGTCTTACACTACTACGAAAGTATCATCTTTGACTCACTTCGTTCGCTCCATTTTCTTAATGAGTAGATAGTTATAAGACAAGATAGCTCTTCTTGAAGATTAGCGAGTATTATTTTTACAGGCAGAAAATGATACAATATAGCAAAAAAAGAGTGAGTACAAGCGATTTCTACGAAATCACAAGTAAATCTCACTCCTGTCTTTCTTATTTTGTACCGAACAAGCGGTCTCCTGCATCTCCCAAACCTGGAACGATGTAGCCTTTTTCATTTAATTTTTCATCTAGAGCTGCGGTGAAAATATCCACATCTGAATGAGCTTCTTGAAGAGCTTTGACACCTTCAGGTGCTGCAACAAGGCAGACAAATTTGATATTGGTTGCTCCGCGGTTTTTAAGCGAATCAATTGCCAAAATAGCAGAGCCTCCAGTTGCAAGCATTGGGTCTACTACAAAAATTTGACGTTGGTCGATGTCCTCTGGTAATTTCACCAAATATTCAACTGGTTGCAGGGTTTCTTCATCGCGGTACATTCCGATATGACCAACTTTGGCTGCGGGTACTAGACTAAGTAGACCGTCCACCATTCCAATTCCGGCACGTAAGATTGGGACAATCGCTAATTTTTTCCCTGCGATTTGTTTTTGAACTGTTTTGGTAATCGGTGTTTCAATTTCAACATCTTCTAATGGCAAATCACGTAGCACTTCATATCCCATCAACATGGCAATTTCATCAACTAACTCACGGAAAGCCTTTGTTGATGTATCTGTACGACGTAAGATAGACAATTTATGCTGAATAAGTGGATGTGCAATAACTTGGAATTTCTCCATGATGTAACCTCTTCTATTTGTTTTTTCTATTTTACCAAAAAATATGAAAAAAAGCTCGCCAAAATGGCAAACTTTTTATGAGAGAATGAAAAATCATGACCGATAAATCGAACTTCTAAAGTCATCTGTATCGAGTAAATAAGCACGGTAAATAGCTTCTTTTAATGCGAAGAGGCTATTTGTCGCTTTCTTAGCCTTGAAGGCTGCAAGATCAGCCTGAACGGCTTCATTTATCAATTGTTTTATCGTATCTTGATTTGCTGTATAGGTCTGCTTGTTGTAGGTGAAGGTAACTGGTTTCAACTGCGCAACCTTCTCTAAACGACGTTTGTACATAGCCTTCTTGAAAGCATGGAAATCAGCATATTGACCATTGGTAATTTTCTTGAGAATGTACTCATCGTTAAAGGTCTTGCCTTCTGCCAGCGCTGCTGCTCGATATTGGTTAGATAGGTAGGCGATAAACCCATCATAACCTGTTTCAGCTAGTAATTCATTACTCAAGCGCTTAATACTCAAGCTGTCCACAGAACCATGTGGATTGGTCAAACCGCTATAATTCGCTGCAAATAGAACCTCTGTCTCATAGCCATTTTTACCAATCTTCTCTTTGTTACCATGGAAACCATGAGTGCCAAGAAGAATATCATTGTCTACTAAATCATCAACGCTCGTAAAGGTTAATAGGTTCAACTCTTCAGCGGTCATTTGACGAATTTTCGACTCACCTAGCTCATTTAAGCGTTCGATTTTCTTGTAGAACAGGGCTTGATCTTCTTTTGGCAAGTCAACCAAGGCATTTCCTTCCAAGGCTTCTAGGGTATAAATGACATCCATGCGTCCTTGAAGGTAGTCTTTTAAATCTGCTTCGCTTTGGAAGCGGTCTGGTGATAGATTGTGAACACGGTTGTTTGCAAATTTTCCACCGTCAACTGTCGAAAAGTCTGCGTGGGTGTTCAGTGCGAAAATTTGGTTGGTAGCTGAGCTAGTTGATTGCAAAAGACCTTGGGCGTAGATTTCTGCACCAAATGCTTCTCTACGACCGTAACCGCCTAGATAGATTGTTCCATCCAAATTATGAACCATTTCATGGGTAAATACAGACTGGCCATATAGGTTGAGCATCCCATCCAAAACAAAATGAACCAAGTATCCCGTCGCATAAGCTCCTAGACCATTTGAAGTATAGTATTTTCCAATAGGTGCAAAGAAATCTGTCATCCGACTAGATGCCCCTTCTCCAAATTTCGGCATCCAGTGCGAAGCCTTATTCCCAAATTGCGGAATGAGGTAGCCATCCCATGACGGAATTGGCATATCACGTCGATTGTAGAGGCGTTCCTTAACTTCTGGTTTCGCAATTCGGTACCAGAAATCAAAGTGGTCCCCCTGTGTTTTGGCGAAGTAGTCTACTAGATTATTGACACGTTCTAATTCACTAGCATATTTCTCAGGGTTGGTTTCCTTAAGCGACATGTCCATATACCGATCATACATCCCAAAGGACAGGGTCGTCATATTGCTCATGATGTAGATTCCCTCAGAGGTCAAGTTCAAAAGTGGTAAGATCATGCGAGGGTGATCAATACGATTGAGCTGATCATAGACTTGATACGTTTGATCTGGTAATTCTTTGGACTGTACTTCTGCGATATGAGCTTTAGTGGCTGACTTAAACCAATTATTTTCACTAAGAGCAGTAAAACGTGTACGGTAGGCGCTTAGATAATCACGGAGATTCGTATAGCCAGAGACTGGGGCAATCCATTTCTCATAGGTCGCAGGATTGTTCTTGATATCCAAAGCATCATTGCCCATACGACCAAGATTTGCTAGCCATTCAAGGCTATTGACTTGCTTCCCAAAGAAGTTTTGATAGAAGGTAGCAAGTTCACCAACATTCATATCACCAAATTGAATCTTATAGAGGCGGTTGAGATAGCTTGCTCCCACAAGTATCGCAACAGCATTCTTTTTCAGATAGTCCTTCATCTGCTCTTTGAGCGGTGTTGTTGTAAAGTCTCCTGCGACACTTTGGGAAAGCGCTGCTTCAAAGACTTCCCTGGCACGGCTATGAACTTCCTTAAAGGAATCCTTGAGATAAAGAACTTCTAAAATTTCCTTTTGGTAAGGTTCAATTGGTGAGAGATTCGGAGTATCTGTTTCCTTCTCAGGATGACCTTGGGTGACCTTCCAGACATCTTCTGAAAAATAAGTTAAACCTTCTACTCGCTTCATCGCTGTTGCAATGACTTCTGACGGATCTGACATAAATTGTTCCGGTGTGTAGAGCAGGTCTGTTCCCGCAACCTTGTATTCCTGGATAGTATCAGCTGCAAAGGTTGATCCTGGAGCGACAGCTAAGTATTCTACCGTACCATCCTCATAGTTCAAGAGAAGGCGATTAATCGCTCCCTTGTCCTTGTAGAAATCAGCCACAACTTGCTTGTCTTTCATCGGAACAACTGAGACGAGCTTAGTCGTGTATAGCTTACTTGACGGAGCAATCTTATTTCCTTGCTTGACAATGTATTCACGATTGTAAAACGGCAACAGTTTTTCCGTATTGCGATAAGCAATCTCACGCACTACTTCATAGTTTGGCAAACTGCTGTAATCAATCATTTTCGATGTTTGACCGACAGCCGATTCTTTGTCCGTCAAGGTAGCCATTAAGCCCATAGCTTTAATTTTTTCAGTAGCAATATCTGCAGTCACTTCGGAAATCTTATTGGACTTCACATTAGCTGTTGAACGATTTGCAATGCGGTAGATATCCGTTGCTTTTTCTTGAGTACCTGAACCGACATAATCTGCGCCACCTTTGACGGTTATACCCGATACGATTCGGTTTAAAATCGCCCTGCCAGCACTACCAGCAAGCGCACCAACACGACCACCTTTTTTATTGTCCAAAAGGCCTTCTACATAGACATCTTCAATCTTGGTTTTAGTCCCTTCAGCCGTTCCAACAATGCCTCCAAAATATTGTTCTGGGTTGACCGTTGTATCAATTGTGGCATTAATATGAGCTTTTTCAATACTACTATCTCTCAAGCGACCCACCAAGCCACCAGATAACATCTTTCCAGTAGTAGCTGTCGTACGGATAGCAAGGTCTGCCTCTACATCTTGAATCGTCGTGTTCAAGGCATCGTAGACTAAACTAGCAACATTATTTGGTGCTTCAATCTCACCAGATAGAGCAACATTTCGAATGGTCGTATTTTGCGCAGTATTGACTAGTGTCGCTACATCAGGCTTACCGCTCTTAATAGCTGCATCAGCTAGATTGAGATTAGACAAAGTTGCACCATTTGTACTTTCAAAGAGCGGGGCTTGCAAACCATAAATTGTGTAATTCTTTCCATCATGCAGACCATTTAGGGTGCCTGTAAATGGAACGGTTACATAGCTCGCCTCTGGCTTGTCCAACTCTCCTGCACCCAAATCAGCTCCTAAAGTGAACGTACCGCTTGGATTAGCATTGATCGAATTGATCAAATCTTTGAAAGAAGTATAAATACCATTTTGTCCCGGAGCAATCCGACCAATCCTAAAGCTGTAGTCATCTTCGTAGTTACCTGCTGCATTGCGTTGAACAAGCTCAGGATGAGTGGCTATTACTTTAAAGGCATTCCCTTCTGCTACAATTTCCTTGATTGGCAATTGTACTTCCTTGCCATTTTCTGATACAAAACTTGCAAAATAATCACTGACAGCTCCAACTTCTTCTAAACTGATGACCTTTGTCTTGACTCCATTTTTGTAGGTGTAAAGAGCAAGATCACGTAGATTTTTCAGTTCAATCTGCTTACGCTCTAAGATAAACGCATCACTATCTGGTAGTGCTTCACTCGCTTTTTCAGCAATTGTAGCATAGTCAAAAGTAGTTTTTATCTTGTATTCCACATCATAATCTAGTCCTGGAATCACTACTCCTGTTAGATTTTCCTTGGAAAGTTGAACCTCCTTAACAAACTTTTCACCTGCATAGATTCGTGCAGTAGCAGAAATAAAGGCATTATCAGGATCCATTAATTGATAGGTTACGCGAACTGACTTGTCTTTATCTTGCTTTTCTAGGGTTTGCAAATTCAAGTTTGGCTTTGTTAGAGAGCGGTTTTGCAGGGCAGCTTCTGCTGCTTCTAGATTTTTAAGGGCCTCTTCTGCCTTCTGCTGCGCTTCAAGAATGGATTCTGAACTAGCTGCTTGGTTTACAATGACAGCATTCGCCTCTGCTAGAATCGCGAGAGCTTTTTCTCTTGCTGCTTGATAGGCTGCCACACTTTCTGGTGTTTTGTTGGTCGTATCAACTTCTTTTTGTGAACCTTGATCTAATTTATCAGCTGCTACCATCAATTCAAGTGGAGCAAGTGGCTTCGTGACAGTCAACACTTCTTCTCCTAGGACATCCGCGTGTTTTTCTGGTTCTGGAGTGACAGGATCCTCAGTAACTTCTGGTTCTACCGGATTGGTTGGAACTTCGGATGAAGATTCCTTATCAGGGGTTGGATTTTCTTCTGAAGTCTGTGTTGATTCCGATGGTACTGAATCCCCTTGAGTTGGATTGGTTGATTCAATAGGAGTCTCGGGTGTATCTCCATTAGTAGACCCCGTATTTTCTTCTAAACTTGGTGTGGAGTTTGATGATACTGGATTTTCTTGTATCGATTTAGAGGGTTCAGTAGGAGCATTAGGTGTGTTTTCATTAGTAACACTTGTGTTTTCCTCTGGATTTGGCGTGGAGTCTGATGGTACTGGATCTTCTTGTGTTGGTTTAGAGGGTTCAGTAGGAGCATTAGGTGTGTCTTCATTAGTAACACTTGTGTTTTCCTCTGGATTTGGCGTGGAGTCAGCAGGAGGATTTTGTCCTTGATCTGAATCAACAGGAACTTCTTCTATTGGCACGACAGGCTTGGAAACTGTTGGAAGATTAGCACTTGATACCTCTGAGCGAGGGACTTCGTCTACTGGTAAGGTTGACTGTTCAATAAACGGTGCTTCTTCCAGAGGTTGAGTTGACTCTTCTATTTCTGCTGATAGCTCGTTTTCTATCTTTGGTGGTTCTAGCTTATCCATAGCTACTCTAGGAGTAGATTCAACAATGTACCCAACAAATCGGTAGCCTGCAATTTCACGTACTGTTTCTGGTAAAGCTACTCCATTAGTTAAATCAAATTCCTGCGTATAATGGGCAAAGAGATTATGTGTAATAGCTGCTACTTCCGGCATCGACAGAACCTGACCAAAACTGGTTACAACAAAAGCGGTCGCAAGCCAAGCTTTCTTTTTCTTATGAAAAGTCACCGCACACACTAACAAGGCAGCTCCAGCAATGATTGGAAGAATTGAACGTTCTTCCATTCCCGTAGCCGGCAAGACCTGTTGACCACTTGGTAAGGGACGATAGACCATGTAATAGGTCGTATCTCCAGAGACAAAATCAGATGGTAACGAACGTGTGATAAGCTTTTTCTCATCTTCTGTCAGTTCGTCTTCACTAACATAATGATAGGTAATGTGCGCAGTTCCTTCTTGCTCGTTAGCTTGAACAAGCGTTGGCGATAAGGCACCAACTAAACTCATTCCTAATAAAACAGATGCTGCACCAATTGAAAATTTTCGTATTGAAAAACGACTAATCTGTCGATAAAATTCTTTCATGTTTCCTCCATTTTATACTCTATTCAATCCTACTCTGACGAGTAATCTACTACGTTTATGATAGTGAATTGAATAAAGGTTAGGACATCGTTAAGTCGCTTTGATGAACGCCAGTTCTATCTGCAGATCCTTGCCTTGTCCTATTCCTTTCTCAATCCACTATATCATACCATAGATTAACGCAATTAACACTTATTATTGTTTGAGTACGCCAGTCTTTTGCCAACACTTCTACAGAAAGCAAAAAGGACTTTTTAAAAGCCCTTCTTCTTTATTCATCATCCAATTGTTTTTGTTGATGGGCACGGGATAAGCGCATCATCTCCGTATACAATTCTGTCAACGGCTGACGCAATGTCTCGTCATTGAGGTAGCTACAAACTTTTTCAATGACTTGAGCTTCACGGTTGCTATCAAGAACTGGCAGACCATGTTCTTTCTTGATTGCCACTACTTCCAATGCCGTTTGCATCCGTTCTTCAAATAAACGCACCAATTCTTTGTCAATCTGATCAATTTTTTCTCTTTGTTTTGATAACATGTTAATATTCTCCTATTTCTGTAAAATGACTACTCCAAGTGGATAGAAAATAGCAATGGCTGATAGGATACACCAGATGAGCATCCAACAACCAAATAGAAACGTATCGCGACTATTCGTCCAACCTGAACCAATCGAAATCGCTACATAAGGCATGGCTGGAGCTGTCACAAAGGCAAGCGAAGCCATAAAACCAATCGCACAGCAGATAACTGCAATATTGGCTGAAAATTGAGTTCCTGCCGATTGGAAAATCGTCAGAGCCATGGTTGTCACGACAGAAACTGTCACCAGATTAGAGGTAAAGTTGGTCTGAATACCTGCCCAAACAACAAAGAACACCACCATTGAAAATGAACTAAGCCCTACCACAAATGGTGATAGCTGCTCATTCAAAAGAGCAACCACACCTATTTTTTCGTTTGATAAAACCGTCCCCAAAGCCAAAGTTGCTCCGACTAAGAGCATACTTGGCCAGTGCACACCTTTTGAAATGGCTTCTGAAATATTCAATAGCGGCTTACCTTCGACATGCAATAAGGCCAGCACAGCTGTCATCAGTAGCGGTGGAAACATAATACCAGCTTGTTTAAAGAAACTAACAAATGCAGGAAATGCACCCACTAACATTTCAGGAACTAACCACATAACGACCATGCCTAAAAAGAGTCCAACAATCCAGCTTTCCTGTTTATCAATTGGAGCCAAATCTCTCAAACTATTCAGCTCTTTCAATTGAATCTCCTTGGTATCGATTTTGAACAAGAAGCGAATGGATAAGAGCAAGATGAAAAAGATAGCTAGACCTGCTGGCACAGCAAATTGCATATATTGTAAATTGCTAATGACTACCTTAGACATGGCAGCATACAGCCCCATAGCTGTTATAGCAAAGACATGGTTAATTGGCGTCATCGCTGTCCCAATCGCAATGGTAACAAACATGGCAATCAAGAGATGGGACGCTGACTTGTCCCCTTTTTTCCAGCCAAATTGCAGGCAAATTTCCTCAAAAAGAGGTAGTAGGAACATAAAGATAACTGTCGGTGAAATCACGCTACTCAAGATAAGAACAACTCCTAAAAAAGCAGTGATGAAGCGTGATGGACGGCTCATTGCGAATCGACTGTGCACTACTTTTGACGTGACTCGTTTTAAAAACGAAGTCTGATTCAGGGCATAGGTCATCACAAAGGTAAACAGTAAAAATACAAATGTTGTATTCCCAAAAGACCACTGTGAAACCTGTCCATAAGTGATTTCTGGAATCAGTCCGAGACTAACTAATGTTAGTAAACTCGGCCAATCTGTTGCCACAAACAACCATAAAATCAAACTTCCAACTAAGGTTGCAAGAGCTGCAAAAGTCGGGCTTGGTAAATCAAATAACTGCCAATCCAAAGCTGTATTGAGAAAGGAGACCATGAGGACTCCCAATCCCAACATCGTACTCCATTCTTTCTTTTTCCACTGCATATTCCTATCTCCTATTTCGCTGTCTTATGCCCAAAGGCTGCAGCAATTCGCTCACAGGCTTCTTGAACCGTTTCAAATGGTGCTGCTGCGTTAAAGCGAGTATGGTATAGGCCTTCTTTACCAAAGGTGATGCCGTCATTTAAGACCACACGCGCTTCCTTTCTTAACTTGTCCTGAATTTCTTCATGACTGAGGGCATAGGCTGAGAAATCGAGCCATAAGAGATAAGTACCTTCTGGCTTCATCACCTCAATCTTAGTATGACTTGATAAATACTCAGCGACAAAGCGAATATTTCGCTCCAAGACAGGTTTTAATTCCGTCAACCAAGGCTTACCGTAGCGAAAGGCCGCTTCTGTTGTTAAAAGACCCAAGGCTGGGATTTCATGCTGGTTATTGCGCAACTGCTGCTTGGTAAATTGCTTTCGCAAGCCCGCATTTGGAATCAAGGCAAAGCTGTTTTTTGTTCCAGCAATATTAAACGTTTTGGTCGCCGATGATAAAATGATGCTAAAGTCTTTAAAAGTTTCATCAACAGTATGAAAAGGTGTATGACGGTGTCCAAATAGGACTAAATCTTGATGAATTTCATCTGAAATCAGTAAAACGCCATGTTTTTGACACAAGTAACCAATTTGTGCCAATTCCTCCGTTGTCCACACACGCCCACCAGGATTGTGCGGACTACAAAAAATATACAATTTTACCTGATGCTCGATAAAGTCTTTTTCTAATTGGTCAATATCCAATTCAAACCGGCCATTTTTCTTAATTAGAGAATGAGCTACCAGCTGACGTTGATTGAGCTTGACTGTACGAGCAAAAGGAGGATAGACAGGCGTATTGATGAGAACAGCATCGCCTTCCTTTGTAAACGCCTGAAGTGCAACTGAAATCGCGGGAACTACGCCATCAATTAAAACAATATCATCTCGCTCAACCTCATAACCATGCTCCATCTTCTCCCAGTCCATAATGCTCTGATAGAGGGTATCGCTAGCATAAGTATAACCAAAGATATAGTTGGTGGCGTATTGCGTAACTGCTTCTTGAATCTCTGGAAAAGGAAGAAAATCCATATCGGCTACCCACATCTGAAGAAGGTCTGGATCTTGCTCGCTGCTTTTCCATTTTACCGAATGCTGGGCCAGGCGGTTCGGCCGTGTTGTAAAATCAAATCTTCCCATTAGTCGTCCTCCAATGCCTGTTTCAAATCATCAATTAAATCCTCTGCATCTTCAATACCAATGGACAAACGGAGCAGATCATCTGTCAAGCCGTAGGAATGACGAACTTCTGCAGGAATGTCTGCATGAGTTTGGGTCGCTGGATAGGTAATCAAACTTTCTACACCACCTAGACTTTCTGCAAAAGTAAAGACTTTTAGTTGATTTAAAATGATAGGGATTTTCTGCTCATCTAAGACCTTAACAGATACCATGCCACCTTTTCCTGTATAGTAAACCTCGCGAACGGCTGGTGATTGCCGTAAATAATCTACTATTTTCTGAGCATTTTTGGTAGAGCGCTCCATTCGCAAGGAAAGTGTTTTAAGACCTCTCATGAGCAAATAAGCATCAAAAGGAGACAGAGTTGGACCAGTTGTATTTTGGTCATAAAAGAGCTTGTCATACAAGATTTGGTCATTAGTTACTAGCACACCCGCTAGGACATCATTGTGACCGGACAGATACTTGGTGGCCGAATGAAGCACTACATCCGCTCCTAGGGGGATTGGATTTTGATAAATAGGACTATAAAAGGTATTGTCTACAATGAATTTTGCCCCGTGGGCATGCGCTACTTCCGCTACTCTGGTAATGTCAAATTCTACCATTAAGGGATTGGTCGGTGTTTCAATAAACACATAGTCCGTTTCATCTGTGATCTGGGCTAGTAATTCCTCCTCATTAGTGGCATAGGTAAAAGTAAAGCGCCCGTTTGCTTCCTGCTCATTGAACCAACGGAAACTACCACCATACAAATCTCTAGCAGCTACAATCCGACTCCCAACTGGAAAACCACTAAACAGCAAGACTAAGGCAGCCATACCAGAACTTGTCACCAAGGCATAATCCGCCTGTTCAATAGCCGCCAGTGTCTTCTCCAAATTGGCCCGTGTTGGATTTTTCGTCCGTGTATAGTCAAAGCCAGTCGATTGACCAAATTCAGGATGTTGATAAGTCGTTGATAAATGAATCGGTGATACCAAGGCACCTGTCTTTTCATCTGCATTGATTCCAACATGCGCCAATAGCGTGTCTACTTTATAATCTACCATGTCTTCCCTCCCTTTATGCATATATTAGTTATTTTAGCATTTATTGGAGGAATTTTCACCAAAAGCTGGAAAAATGTCATAGTCTTTTTGGCCGTATTGATATAGTTTCCTCTTATATCTTTTCTCTTTTACTTGTCAATCTTTCCTAATCAGTTTACAATAGAACTATGATAAAACTAGAAACTGTATTACGTATTTTAAAAAACGATCAGAATTTCCGCCAAATCCTACACCAAGGGCATTATTTCTATAACTGGCCTGATAAGGAAGTCTTTCATCAAATCAGTTATGATAGCCGCAAAGTGGATGAAAAGACCCTCTTTTTTGTCAAGGGAGCTCAATTTAAGCGAGAATTTTTGGAAACTGCCATCACACAAGGCCTCCGCTTTTACATTGCTGAAATGGACTATGAAGTCGGCATTCCAGTCATTATGGTGACGGACATCAAGCAGGCTATGAGTTTGATTGCTATGGAATTTTACGGTAATCCGCAGGACAAGTTAAAACTCCTTGCCTTTACTGGTACAAAAGGGAAGACGACTGCTGCCTACTTTGCCTATTCCATCCTCACCCAAAGCCATAAGCCTGCTATGTTGTCCACGATGAATACGACTTTAGATGGACAAACCTTTTTTAAGTCGACTCTGACTACGCCTGAGAGTATTGATTTATTTGCCATGATGGCAGAAGCTGTTGCAAATGGCCGTACTCATTTAATTATGGAAGTTTCTAGCCAAGCCTATTTGGTCAAGCGAGTCTACGGTCTAACATTTGATGTCGGTGTCTTTCTCAACATCAGCCCGGATCATATTGGACCTATTGAACATCCTAGTTTTGAAGATTATTTTTACCATAAGCGACTGTTAATGAAGCATAGCAGGGCTGTCATTTTAAATAGCGGTATGGATCATTTTCAAGTAGTGAAAGACCAAGTTCTGGATATGCCACATGACATCTATGGTCCACATTCCGACAATCACATCCTGAGCTCTCATGCCTTTGAATTTGAAGCAAGCGGTATTCTCGCTGGGCATTACAATATTCAGCTGATTGGTCAGTTTAACCAAGAAAATGCCATTGCAGCTGGTCTTGCCTGCCTGCGTTTAGGAGCAAGCCTAGCGGATGTTCACACGGGAATTGCTGCAACCAGCGTTCCAGGACGAATGGAGGTACTCACACAGACAAACGGAGCCAAGGTTTTTGTCGACTATGCCCACAATGGCGATAGTGTTCGTAAACTGCTTGATGTTGTCCTTAGCTATCAAACAGGACAAGTGATTCTTGTCCTCGGTGCGCCTGGAAATAAAGGAGAAAGTCGTCGCAAAGACTTTGGTCTTCTCCTTAATCACTATCCTGATCTGCAGGTCATTCTCACAGCAGACGATCCTAATCGTGAAGATCCCACAGCTATTGCACAGGAAATTCAATCCTATATGGAGCGACCAAGCCAAATTATTGTTGAGCGTGAAAGAGCTATTCATACTGCCATGTCTATGACTAGAAACGCAGCAGATGCTGTTATCATTGCAGGAAAAGGTGCGGATTGCTACCAGATTATCAATGATATCAAAACCCCCTACGATGGTGACTTGACCATCGCCAAACGGTATTTATCCTAACCGCTACTTCTCATCAATGATACAATAAAAAGCCCCCACTAGGATTTCTCACCTAATGGGGGCTTTGTATAGTAAATTGAATAAAAATTAGGACATCGTTATACTCTATAAAAATCAACATCTGACTAGGCAACGAAATCGTAGCTAGAACTGAAGTTCAGTAAGGTGAGTTAACGACGTCAGACTTTGATTTTTGACGAGTATAAGTCGCTTTGCTTCAATAGTCCAGTAGACTGTTGAAGGTTGGAAATAGGGATTATGGAGTAATCCTCAATTAACACTAGTTCTATCTGTAACTCCTTGCCTTGTCCTATTCCTTCATAAGATATGAGGGCGTATAAAGCACAAAGTGAAAATAGGAAGTCTGACGAAGAGCCAGCAGACTCTAGGAAGACTTATCTTTTTCACACAGTGCTTAGCCCGAGTTCAGTTCTCAATCCACTACACTATTTTACTAATCCAGAAATTCTTTTAAGGCTTCTTTTTCCCTGCTGGTTAATTCCCGATAAGTACCCACTGCAAGGTCATCTTCTAAGACAAACGGACCAAAAGCTATGCGTTTGAGGTAGGTTACCTTGACTCCATAAGCTAAAAACATCTTTTTAACCTGATGAAATTTTCCTTCTGAAATCCGAATTCTTGCACGACTAAAGGAAATATCTGCTGACAAAATCTCTAGAATCGCAGGTTGACAAACCGTTCCATCTAAAAATTCTACTCCATTTTTGAAAAAGGTTACCGCATCAGGAGCTAAGAAGCCATTCACTTCCACCTCATACACCTTGTCCACATGGTACTTGGGGTGGAGCATCCGAAAGCCCAAGGGACCATTATTGGTAATGAGCAACAACCCTTCTGTATCCCTGTCCAGACGCCCAATTGGATAGAGCCCCGCTCGTCTGTCTTTTTCTGCAATGAGGTCAATCACCGTCTGATGCGCGGCATCTGATACAGCAGATACGACTCCAGCGGGTTTATTGAGTAGGTAATAAACAGCTGCCTCAAGGTCCACCTTTTTGCCATTTACCTCTATGACCTGCAAGCCAGAATCTACAATTTGACTACCAGCCGTAGCAAGCATGCCATCCACCGTCACCTGCCGACTTTTGAGCAAAGTTTTAATCTGCTTGCGCGAGCCCAAACCCGCTTTTTCTAAACACTTATCTAATCGCATAATCTTATTGTACCATATCCAAAAAAGACTAGCAGAACCAATCTTTTAAGCAGCTCTATTTAGTAGAGTAGGTAACTGATAAAAAGAAAAGAAACACTTGATTATTCTACCGTTTCTTACTCTTTTAGTCCATACTTGAAGATTTTCGAAAAAGGTCTATAATAGGTCTTAATAGAAAAGGAGAATCCTATGAACACATTACATCAATCATTAACCGATCGATTTTTTGCTGATTATGAAGCCAATCAGCACTTTGCAGCTATAGAAAATGCAATAACCCACAATGGTATCTATGCTTCTCTTGAAAAACGCAGTAGCAGTGTCGAAAATACCCCTGTTTTTTCCATTGATTTAACCAAAGACAAGGTCAGCAACCAAAAGGCTTCCGGTCGCTGCTGGATGTTTGCCGCCCTCAATACCTTCCGCCACAAAATGATCGCTGGTTTCCAATTGGAAGATTTTGAACTCTCTCAAGCCCATACCTTCTTTTGGGATAAATATGAGAAATCCAACTGGTTTTTAGAACAAATTTTAGCGACAGCTAATCAAGCATTAACCAGCCGCAAGGTTAAATTTCTTTTAGATGTTCCTCAACAAGACGGTGGTCAATGGGACATGGTCGTATCCCTCTTTGAAAAATACGGTGTTGTGCCAAAATCAGTCTATCCAGAATCCATCTCTTCCAGCAACAGCCGTGAACTCAATGCTGTCCTCAATAAATTGCTACGCCAGGATGCCCAAATTTTACGTGATTTGGTGACAGCAGGTCAAACTCAAGAAGCTATTCAGACAAAAAAAGAAGAACTCTTGCAAGAAATCTTTAACTTCCTTGCCATGTCGCTTGGCTTACCACCTCGTACTTTTGATTTTTCCTACCGAGATAAGGACGATTACTACCATAGCGAAACAGGCTTAACTCCGCAAGAATTTTACAAAAAATATGTGGATATTCAACTGGATGATTACGTCTCCATCATCAACGCACCGACCACTGACAAACCGTATGGCAAGTCTTATACCGTTGAAATGCTCGGAAACGTAGTGGGTAGCCGACCTGTACGCTATCTTAACGTGGAAATGGATCGCTTGAAATCTCTTGCTATTGCTCAAATGCAGGCTGGTGAAACGGTCTGGTTTGGGTCTGATGTCGGTCAATCTAGTAATCGTAAGACAGGTGTCATGGCAAATGGCATGTATGATTTTGCTTCTAGTATGAAAATTGACCTCCACCAAGATAAGGCTGGTCGTCTTGACTACAGTGAAAGTTTGATGACTCACGCAATGGTCTTAACAGGTGTCGATCTTGATGAAAATGGCCAATCCATTAAATGGAAGGTTGAAAATTCTTGGGGAGACAAGGTTGGCGATAAGGGATATTTTGTTGCAAGCGATAGCTGGATGGACGAATATACCTATCAAATCGTTGTCCGCAAAGAATTCTTAACAGAGGCAGAGCTTGCAGCCTACAATGCAGAGCCAATTGTTCTTGCACCATGGGATCCAATGGGAGCATTGGCTAGCAAATAAGTAAGCGTAAATCACTACAAAATGCAGAGAACGTGAATAAACTCTTCAAATATTAAAAACGCATAGAATCAATGACTATTCTCATTGACTTTATGCGTTTTTTTATGATCTATTTCGAGCTACTTTTATCTCCTAATGCTCGAATGGCAAGAACAATATGATTTTGATAGGCTTCTAGCAAGCTTTCTGCTTCAGCTAGATTTAGTTGCCCCAACTGCATGAGGATGGCTTTTTTCACTTGCTGCTTGGATTGGGCAAATACTCGTTCTGCTTCTTCCTCACTACAAGCTGTGGTTTGTTGTATAATGCGCTTCGCTCGTTCAATCAATTTGGCATTGGTTGGTTGCACATCGACCATATAGCCCTTATAGACTTTACCTAGCTGAATCATGGTAGCTGTTGAAATCATATTTAGAATTAGTTTTTGAGCCGTCCCAGCTTTCATTCGACTCGATCCTGCAACCACTTCTGGACCGACCAGCACTTCTATTGCAATATCTGCGAAATCTGATAAGGCTGCTCCTTTTACACAGGAAATCGAAGCCGTCTTGGCACCGATTTTCTTCGCATAAGCGAGTCCTGAAAGCACATAAGGTGTCCGTCCTGAAGCTGCTAGTCCAATGACGATATCCTTAGCACTTAGCTGATGTGCCTGTAAATCTTCCTCCGCAGCAAGCTGATTATCTTCTGCGCCCTCTTGAGCAGCTAAAATAGCTGGTAATCCTCCTGCAATTATCCCTTGTACGAGTTCCGGAGAAACGCCATAGGTCGGTGGGCATTCAGAAGCATCTAAAATTCCTAGTCGTCCAGATGTTCCTGCCCCTATATAAAATATTCTTCCCTGATTGCGCACACATTGAACAGCCTGTTCTATCACAAGATTGACCTGTGGCAATACCTGAGCAACAGCTTGGGCAACGGTTTGATCCTCTCTATTGATATAGGCTGTTAATGCTGCAACACTCATCTCTTCAATAGCTGCAGAAGCTGGATTGCGCTGTTCCGTGTGTAATGCATGAATCTCCATCAATTGTCTCCTTTGGTTACTTGTTCCTTGTTTTATTATACACCTTTCTCCAGAAGATAAAACATATATTTCCTCATTCACATTAACAATAGCATTTTTGACAAACTATTCTAAAGAATGCAAACACAAGCAATCTTTTGCTGTTACGAATAACGGAAATGTTGATACCGTAGACTCAATCGTTAACAATGAAACTCCGAAGGAGGTTGCTTGTGGCCGCACAATTTAATAACGTATCGAAAAATGCTACTGTTGATAGGAATAGAGTATAACGTTAAAAAAGATTTCTATGAAAAAAAGGAGAGGGGCTTATTGCGATATGCATCACAGACGACCACTCTCCTTTTGGTGCTATTTTACTATACTAAGTGATTCAGTATGTTTCCTTTTTTCCTTCTTCCAAATAATCGGCAATCGCTGCAACATCTTTGTCTCCTCGACCTGAGAGATTGACGATGATAATCTTGTCCTTGTCTAATTGCGGCGCCCGTTTAATGGCTTCAGCAAGGGCATGGGAACTTTCAATCGCCGGTAAAATTCCTTCTGTTCGGCTAAGAGTTAGAAGGGCATTAACTGCTTCATCATCAGTTGCTGCGACATATTCCACCCGACCACTCTCTTTAAAGAATGCATGCTCTGGACCAACTCCTGGGTAATCTAACCCCGCTGAAATAGAGTAAACAGGCGCTACACCACCTTGCTCATCGAATAAGGCAATCGTCTTCATGCCATCAACCACGCCAACTGTTCCCTTGGTCATGGTGGCCGCATGTAAACTTGTATCAACACCTTTTCCAGCTGCCTCGACACCTACTAGGCCAACCGCCTCATCTGCTACATATTGTGAAAAGGCTCCAATCGCATTTGAACCGCCACCGACACAGGCCATTACGTAGTCTGGTAGGCGACCTTCTTTTTCCAAAATTTGACGGCGTGACTCGACACTAATGATTTTTTGGAATTCATGCACAATCGTTGGATAAGGGTGTGGTCCTACTGCAGATCCTAGTACATAAAAAGCCTCCAAATCTGCCATCCATGCGCCAAATGCTGCATCAACAGCTTCTTTCAGGGTTTGAGTCCCTGCTGTTACTGCGTGTACCCTAGCCCCCATCATTTCCATACGAAAGACATTGAGACGTTGGCGCTTGACATCTTCAGCTCCCATGTAAATATCACACCCCATACCAAAGCGAGCCGCTACTGCTGCTGTTGCAACACCATGTTGACCTGCCCCCGTCTCTGCAATGACACGAGTTTTGCCCATGCGTTTTGCCAATAAAATCTGACCGAGAACATTATTGAGCTTGTGTGAACCTAAATGGTTCAAATCTTCCCGCTTCAAGTAAATTTTTGCTCCACCCAAGCTCTCTGTTAGAGATTCCGCAAAATAAAGTGGTGTTTCACGACCAGCATATTCTTTTAAATAGGCATGGTATTCTGCCAAAAATACTGGATCCTCACGATAGGTTTCAAATATTGTGTCTAATTCATCAAGCAAAGCTTGAATTGCCTCTGGTACAAAACTACCACCAAATTGTCCAAAATATCCCTTTTCTGCCATTTTCTTCCTCTTTCTATTTTTCGTTACATTCTTATTCTGATTTATACCAACTTTATATTTTATATCCGCCATCGCTTGCCCATACTATTATCCTCCGTATAACCCTTCCTTGATAGCCATTTATTTTGTTTTAGTACTAGGCAACGAGTCGCAAGCATAACTGAAGTTAGGTAAGACGCATTAACGACGTAATAAGGCAAAATAAATGGCTATCAAGCTACGAAAAAAGCCCCCGCATACAAAACATGTATGCGAGGGCGTCAATGACACGGTGCCACCTCACTTATGGAAGTGTCTAGAATCCTTCCATATCTCCATCTCCTCTAACAAGGAGGTGCACGGTAAGGGGTGCCAACCGAATTCTCATTGTTTTGAATTCATCTTTATCCTCGGCCCATTTCATAAATGTCCGCTACTTGTTCACAATCACCACAAGCTCCCTGAAAGCATCTCACTTACTACTTCTTCTGATTAGTAAACATTATAGGGCTTCTTTTTTACTTTGTCAAGTGCTTTTTTGAAAAAATCTTAATTTTTTGTAAAGGCTTTCTTCCAGACACGATAGGTCAAATAGGCTAGTAGGCCTCCTAAGGTATTCGTCCACAAATCATCTACTTCAAAGACGCGTCCCGCATCAAAGAGAAGATCTAGCAATATTTGGGTACACTCGATGAACAAGCTGATACAAAAGCTATAACAGATGACCGCTCGAAGGCTCTGCCATTTCTTAAACAGAAAAACAAAAGCCAAGACAAGGGGATAGAGTAGAAACATATTGGTCAGATTTTGCAGTAAAATCAGCCACCAATCCGCTAGGCTATCAAGCTTATCAGCATTCACAAAACTGTTAAAGGGAATTGGTAAAATATAGAGTCGACCAATTTGGACAATGCCTGGCGTAGAAAACATCTTGTACTGGGGATAAATCTGTTGCGGTAGGAAACACAGACCACAGATAACCAATACGTAAAGCCTAACCAAAAATACGGCTACCTTGCGCCCTATCTTAGTCAATTCTCCATCACTTTGGAACAGCTGCTTCATGCCTGAATGCCTGCCTTTGCCTTAGCTGCAGCAATACGGGCGCGTGCCGATTCACGATCCTTCTTCATCGTATTGGAACGCAGCTGTCCACAGGCTGCATCAATATCAGTACCATGCTCTTGACGAACGACACAGTTGACCCCATTTTTCTTGAGACAATCATAAAAAGCAGCTACTCTTTCTGGCGTAGAGCGACTATACTGGTCATGCTCGCTGACAGGATTATAGGGAATCAAGTTAACATAGGACAACTTGCGAATATTTTTAGTCAAATCAGCTAGTTCCTGAGCTTGTTCCACACCGTCATTGACTTCATTCAACATGATGTATTCAAACGTCACACGACGATTGGTTGTCTCGATATAATCTTCGATTGCTTCAAACAAAACTTCAATCGGAAACTTACGATTAATCCGCATGATACTAGAACGAATGTCATTATTAGGTGCGTGGAGCGAAACAGCTAGGTTAACCTGTACCCCTTCACGGGCAAATTCTCGAATTTTTGGTGCCAATCCAGATGTGGAAACTGTAATATGACGGGCTCCAATTGCCATTCCCTTATCATCATTCACCGTCCGTAAGAAGGTAAGGACATTGTTATAGTTATCAAATGGCTCACCAATCCCCATGACAACAATATGACTGACACGTTCTCCCTGATTGCGCTCATCAAAATATTTCTGAACCAGCATAATCTGTGCCATGATTTCTCCACTTGTCAAATCGCGCTGCTTGCGAATCAAACCAGAGGCACAGAAAGTACAGCCAATATTACAACCAACCTGAGTCGTCACACAGACAGATAACCCGTAGTGTTGACGCATTAAAACAGTCTCAATCAACATACCATCAGGTAATTCAAACAGGTACTTAACTGTTCCATCTTTTGATTCTTGTACAATCCGCTGCTTAAGAGGATTCACAACAAATTGCTCATTGAGCTTCGTTATTAACTCCTTAGATAGATTGGTCATTTCTTCAAAGGTCTGGACACGTTTACGATACAGCCATTCCCAAATCTGTGTAGCACGAAATTTCTTTTCGTCCTGTGCTAAAACCCAGTCTATCAAATCAGTGCGGCTAAGGCTATAAATTGATTGTTTCATACGTCTCCTACTTTTGGCGAATCACAAAGCCACGTTTGGCTTCTTGTGATTCACCGTGATTCTTTTTCTTGCTTTGTTTCTTGCTACGTTCAGGCTTCTGCTGCTTTTGTATACGTGGAGTATTTTTCTCATTTTTTTCTTTGACAGTAAATGAGCGCTGGTTCTTACGATTGCTCCGATTGCGGCGCTTGCGGCTAGGCCGTTCTTCCATTTCTACCGCTAATTCCTGCGGCTGATTATTCCCTAAAACAAAATAGGCGCAGCCAAAATTACAAAATTCTGTCAAATAATCATCTAATCGACTAATTTTTATATCTGATTTTACAGCCTTATCATCCTTATAAAAGCCTTTCAAGCGGAGCTGTTCATTTCCCCAATCTCCCACAATGTAATCAAATTTCAACATAATAGGAGAAAATCGCTGACCAAAAGCTGTCTGATCAAAGGCTTCACGGTAGTCTTCCAAGAGGTCTAGCTCAATACTTTCTGCAACAACCTTATCTCCAACACGGGCAAAACTAGGTCCAGGAAATTTATTATAATTATACAATTCTGGTGCAATTTCTTTTTTCATCACGCCTCCTTTTCTCTTTCTTACTAACCTTACTATTATACCATGATTGTAAAAATTTTTGATAGGCTAGTGATAAATAAGAGAAATTTCAGAACATTCTCATATTCTTTATACTCTATAAAAATCAAAATCTGACTAGCTTCCACAATTGAGAATTGTGGAAGGCTGGAAATAGAACGAGTGTAGCTCGTCCCTTACAATTGAGAATTGTGGAAGGCTGGAAATAGAACAAGTGTAGCTCGTCCCTTGCAATTGAGAATTGTGGCAGATAAGAAATAGAGCGAGCATAGCTCGTCTCTACTGAACCATCGGACTAATGCTAGTTTTTGCCCAGCCTCAATGTTAGCCGAGGATTATGTCATAATCCCTATTTCCAACCTTCAACAGTCCACCGGACTGTTGAAGCAAGGTGAATTAACGACGTCAGAATTTGATTGTTGACGAGTATTAGACGGCTAAGAAAAAGAGCCTACTGGCCCTTGGTTTTTTTCAGATAATCAATCGCTTCCTGGACATTGGTCACTGGAACAACCTGAATAGTCAATTTATCTTTTTTCACAGCTTCCATTGCTTCTTCATAGTTCGTTTTAGCATCTGGTTTTTGTTTTAAGATTTCAGGATCAACAGGATTATTGGGAGCAAAGAAGATACTTGCCCCAGCTTTTGCAGCAGACAAGACCTTCTTATCCGCTCCACCAATATCACCGACAGAACCGTCTTGCTCAATCGTTCCAGTACCTGCAATTACTCGTCCGTCTCGCAAATCAGGATCAGCTAACTGTGTGTAAATGGCAAGTGTAAACATCAAGCCTGCACTCGGACCACCGATATTACCAGTTTGGAAATCAATCTTTTCACTACTTTTAACCTCGGTATGGTCAACTAGGCCAATGCCAATACCATTTTTTCCGTTTTCGAGTTTAATAATTTTTCCTTTGGCGGTCAATTCCTTACCAGAACTGAGATAACCAACCTCAACATCGCTGCCTAATGTTAAACCACTGACATAGTCAATGAGTTCAGGAGAACTCTTAAAGGTCTTGCCATTCACACTCACAACGGTGTCTGCAATATTCAAAATCTGCTTAAAAGTCGAATCTTCCGTCACATTGAGAACATAGACTCCAAAGAACTCCAAAGAGGTGTCTTTCTTAGCTAGTTTTAAACCTTGATATTTCGCCATATTTTGAGAGGTTTCCATATAAAATTGACTAATCCGGTAAAACTCCTCGCTATTTGCGCCACCTGCCAATTCTTGCTTTGGAATGATGTCCGAATGAGAATCTAGGGCAGCAAGCAAGAGTTGAACAGCAGTAGCAGGTTTGACTTGAACATAGACAAAATTATAAGAACCCGGTTTGTCGTCTTTTTTCCCAGCCACGGTCAAGACACTTCGAATATCAGAAGCTCCACCTGGACTTTCGACATAGTAGGGAAGTGGAAAGAGAAAGGCTACCCACAAAAGGACAGTCGAGAGAACTATCGAGAGAATCAGAAGTAATTTTTTATTTTTTTTCATTCTTTTGTAATTCCTTACTAATTATTTCTGGCACATACGGACGGATGTCTTGGTGGAACTGCAACAATTCCCTGACCTGACTAGATGAAACAAACTTGTATTCTGGCTTGGCCAAGAGATAAATAGTTTCTAGTTGAGGAGCCAACTCACGATTATAAAAATCAAAACTAGATTCGTATTCCAAATCCATCCCATTGCGTAAGCCACGTACTAAATAACTCGCACCAATTTCTCTTGCCACATCCACCACCAATTGATCTTGTGCAACCAAGACCTGAACTGTTGGCATATCTGCTACTACTTCTTCAATCAAGCGCTTCCGCTCTGAACTAGCAAGCAGACCTTCTTTATGCGGATTAACAAACACACCTACATACAGGACATCAAATAACTGGCTAGCCCGTTTAATCACGTCCAGATGTCCATTTGTCAGTGGGTCAAATGACCCTGTAAAAAGTCCAATTTTATCTGACATAGACTGTTACCTTACTAATTCCATATATTTTTTCTTTCCAGATTCCCAAGTCAGCAATTTCTTCTGGTAGCTCAACCTGCTTATCCGTTTCACAGACGACCATGACCTCTTCTGCCAGTAAATTTTTCTGACATAAGGCTGTAACTGTTTCTACAATTGTTTCCTTTGCATAAGGAGGATCTAAAAAAACGACATCAAAGGGACCTTGCACCACTTGTAAGGCTTGCTGGGCTTCCATTTTCAATAATTGAAACTTCTCAGCTTCCTTAGTCATCTGAATATTGTCTGCGATGATGAGTTGCGCTTGCCGGTCTCGTTCCACCAGTACAGCTTGATCCATTCCCCGCGAAATAGCCTCAATGGACAAGCCACCACTTCCTGCAAACAAATCTAAAACACGGCCTCCGTCAAAATAGGGACCGATCATATTAAACATCGCACCACGCACCTTGTCCGAAGTCGGACGTGTCGTTTGACCTGGCAAGGTTTTAAGCGGTCTACCACCATAATTTCCAGAAATAATTCTCATAGTTCTTATTATAGCATAACTGCTAGCAATCTGAGCAGTAAAAAACATCTACACACCCTTAATAAAAATTCAAAAAAAAGAGCATTCCTGCTCTCAGCTTGAAGAAAAAGTCTTTTTATTGCCACCATCCTCATGTGCTTTCGGACATCAGCGACTTCCTTCGGGCTAAAATAATCCAGTGGATTATTTTAGCCCGAGCCCAGAAACAAAGGAGAGAGGATAATCGATTTCAACGAAATCATGACTTCTGTCTCACTCCCACTTTTAGCACGGCGGAGGTGCGGCATTGTGCTCGCTACGCTCGCGAATTTTCTAACCTTAAAACTACAGAAATTTAAATATCATTGTACTGTTTTTCTGAATTGTGAGGTTTGTCTACATTCTGAGAGCATTCCTACTCTCTTTCAACGATATTCAGTTTAGTTTGTTTTCACTTTTCCATCCCAGCTATTTAAACCATAGCTCAGAATATAAATATCATTAAATCCTTGCTTTTTCAAATAGAGGGCTGCTTGTGTCACAAATTGTCCACGGTCATTTTCATACAGCAAAACTGGCTTGTCTTTACGAAGGGCAGCAAGGCTTTGCTTTAATTGCTGATAAGGAATATTACGTGCTCCCATGATATGTTTTTTACGGTATTCTGTTGGCTCACGTAAATCAATCAGTTGCCCACTATAGATTTTCTTCGCAAAGTCATGATTTTCAACGACCTTGGCTGCTCGACGTAAGCGCCAATAATTGAAGCCCATCCACGCTCCTAATACAGCTACAAACAATAGTAATACATAAAGTGTTGACATTTCCTACTCCTTTTTCCCTTGATAGTTTAATTCCAAACGATGTTCCCGTCTTAAGATCAATTCAGCCTCCATGTACTCCACTCGGTCAAGCAACCCAGCCTCATAAATCCGCTGCAGTTCAATTTGCATCATCTCAATATCATACAAGCGATTTCCCATGTAAATGATGATTCCAAATTGCTTTAATAACTGTTGCACATCATAAAGTTTCTTCATAGAAAAAGTGTAGCAAAACTTGACCAATATTGCAATTGAAAAGAAGAAACGGACTATCGTTCTTCTTTCTTAAAGCGAATATAGGCTCTAACCATAATATACAGCCTATGACCTAGCATAATAAGCAGTATCCACCATAACACTTGTTGGATGATGGCATATCCTGTTGGGAACAATCGAGCCAGCAAGGCAAAACCAGCCAAATAAGCTAATAAAATCATCAGATTTTTCATTGCAATCCTCCAATCTCCTAGTAAGCAAACTACGAAAACGCATTCCTAACTAAAATCATAACACATATTCCTTAAAAAAACAAGTTTACCCAGTTTGTTCAACACCTATTGAAAACTATGCCATGTCAGATGTAGGGGAAAGCAAGAACTGCTAACACCATTGTAAAATCCATTTGTAACAGCCTCCTAGATTGTACTGACAGAACGTTTCTCACTATCCCAACTTGTAGCACTCCCTCGGATTATAATGTTAGAAGCAAAGCTTCTTTCAGCTTGAAGAAAAAGTCTTTTTATTGCCACCATCCTCATGTGCTTTCGGACATCAGCGACTTCCTTCGGAGTAAAATAATCCAGTGGATTATTTTAGCCCGAGCCCAGAAACAAAGGAGCGAGGATAATCGATTTCAACGAAATCACGACTTCTGTCTCACTCCCACTTTTAGCACGGCGGAGGTGTCGGTATTGTGCTCGCTACGCTCGCAAATGTTCTAACCTTAAAACTACAGAAAATGAAATATCATTGTAATGTTTTTCTGAATTGTGAGGTTTGTCTACATTCTGCTTTTTTTCCAACTTGTAGCACTCCCCTGGACTGCAATGAAAGAAACCTCGTTTCTCTCATCTCCCACCTCCAATAAGCTCCCAGCTTATTGGAGCCACCCATTTTCTTTGGCGGTGGTGGCGGCTTCGGTGCGGTTTTCGGCACCTAATTTGCTGAGGATAGTGGTCATGTAGTTGCGAATAGTTCCGTTTGACAGATACATTTGGTCGGCAATTTCTTTGTTGGATAGACCTTGTGCGACTTTTTGGAGTAGGATTTGTTCCTGTTTGGTCAGGGGATTTTTCATGGTGAAAAAGCTTTCCATTAACTCTGGCGAATACTCTTTTTTTCCTTGAAGCACACGTTCAATGGTTCGCATCAATTCAGCAATGCTCCGTTCTTTCAAGACATAGGCATCCACATCTGCTCGAATTGCACGTTCAAAATAGCCCGGCCGTTTAAAGGTCGTCACCATAATCACTTTTAAGCTCGGGAACTCCTCTTTTGCCCATTCAAGGACATCAAGACCCGTCATCTCAGGCATCTCAATATCTAAAATGGCGACATCTACCTTTTCCTTTTGTAAAATAGCTTGCGCTTCTAAGCCATTTCTCGCTGGAAATACTTGGGCTACACCGTCCTGCAATTCCAAGAGCTGACAGAGGGCGTCCCGCAACATGCTTTGGTCTTCAGCGACTAAAATGTTCATCGTGTTCTCCTTTTGGAATCTCTAGCTGAATCTGTGTCGGCTGTTTGCTAGAAATGATTTCCATCCTGCCTTGATAGCGAATCAAGCGGTCACGAATGGAGTGCAACTCCTCACCCGTCACCTGCTCAAAACCAATGCCATTATCTTCTACCAGAACCTGAATCCAGTATCCTTTTTCCCGCAAGCAAATGCGACAGTGATTTGCCTGACTGTGCTTAATAAGGTTATTCCCCAATTCACGCAGGGCCATGGTCAAAGTAGCTTCTTGTTCTCGACCGATTGCTATTTCTTCTTTCTCAATGGTTAAGGCAATCCCTGCCAACTCAAGCATATTTCCTAAAATCTGCAATTCTTCTTCAAGACTGTGTACTTTTACGGCTTGGACAATCTCTCTGACTTCCTGCATCGAATCTTTGGCAATATCCCGCAAGTCCTGTATTTCTTTTTGTGCCTTTTCATAGGCTCCATGTTCCATAAGGGTCAAGGCTAACTCACTCTTGACACTCAACATGGCAAAGACATGCCCCAAGGTATCGTGTAAGTCTTGCCCAATCCGATTGCGTTCATTTTTTGCTAAAAGCAGGTTGATAGAGGCATTTTTTTCAAGTACAGCCATTTTCAACTCCTCTTGCTTCAGCGCTCTCTTCATAATATGCATTGTCCCAAGACAAACACCATAGACCAAAAGTACGGCAAATAAACTCTCATAATCACCATGATATTTAACGAAAAAACAAAGTGCAGTTAGCAGCATGAGCAAGAAAAATGTCACATGGTAATAGTTCCAATAATGCTCTTCTTTAAAATGATACACCAGAAGATTCGAAATATAAAAGATAAAGAGCCCATTCAGAGGATGAATGAAAATCGTCATGCAGAAAATATAAAGAAGCACATAGTGCCAAAAAAGCTGATAGAGCCATACTTTTTTACTGATGATAATCCCGAGATAGGCAGTAGCCATACCAAGGGTCGGAAAAATCAGCCAAGACGGATAAACTCCTAACAAAATGTAATAGATTGGAAAACCTAAATAGAGTAAGGAAATATAATAGGCAATATGAACCGTTTTAAGCTTATCAAATAGTTGTCTCACCTTATCTCACTTCCTGTTTCTTTTTTAGCACCAAGGCTAGACCTGTTATTATTATAGTATACAGCAAGACCATTAGTAAAGAGGTGACTTGCAGATGATGATCTTTGATATAGCGTAGGACTAGTTGATTGGCATAGTAAGATGGGGTAAAATGAGCCACCGACTGCATCCAGTCAGGAAGAGCTTCATAAGGCATCCAACTACCACCAAAAATAGCCAACACGAAGTAAAAAATATTGCCCAATACCGTCATCGTCTGCTTATTATCAATCAAGGTCAGGGCTAAACCAATAGCCAGATAGACCACACTCGTTGCTAAGAGCAAGATAGCGGACACAAACCACTCTCCTCCTGTCATTGTCACCCCTCGAAACACAAAGCCAACTGTAAAATTGATAATAATGGAAAGAATAAACGAAACAAAAACGTTTAGCACTTTGGCAAGGTAATACTGGGAAAGGGACAGGGGAGAATGCTGAATCTGCAAGAGCCAGCGACTCTGTTTATCTGTATCAAGCATGGATGGAAAGGCATAGAGCCCAAAACTGCTCATACTAAAAGCCGTCATCGTCAGTAAATAATTTCTCGTTAATACAGCCGCATTACCATAGGAAGAATCAAACATAGAAGAAAACAAGAGGAAAAAGAGGACAGGCATGCCAATTCCCATAATAAAGCCAAAGGCATTTCGCTTGGTTAAGAGGTATTCAATTCTTAATAGAGCTTTCATTATGCTTCCTCCTTGGTCGTATCAAATAGGGTATTGAGTAGGGTTTTATTGGTCATTTCAATCTCCATGATTGGGCAGTTGGCTTTCTGTAGCGCTTGCCAAACCACATCTGCTTCCTTGGTCATAAAACGGAGTCGATCATGACTTTTTTCCATGCCATAGACATTCTCCCACGATTCCACCACCGCTCGATACTCTTTTGGAATGGTGAATTGCTTTTCCCGCTCCTCAGAACGCATGTTAAAAGGAGTCGTATCCCGCAAAAGCTGTCCTTGGTGTAAAACTAAAATACGGTCTGCTGTATGCTCGACTTCTTCGATATAATGGGAAGAATACACAATGGTTACCCCCTTTTCTTTTAAGTCACGGACAATTTCCCAGAAACGCTGGCGGGTTGACGTATCCATAGCCGTTGTCGGCTCATCTAAAAAGAGAATGGATGGGCGACCAATTAAGACCAATACAAAGGACAATAAACGCTTTTGACCGCCAGATAATTTTTCAGCTAGCTGTTGTTTCTGCTCAGGAGAAAAATGTAATAGGGCATCAATTTCCTGATTCGACAAGGAATTGGGGTAAATTTCCTGAAAAAAGGCTATCAATTCGCTGACCCTGAGATTGGTCGGAACAGCATTTTCCTGTGACAAAATACCGACTACTTTTTTCAAAACTGAATCCGTAACTGGACTCCCCTGAATACGAATACTACCACTTGTCACAAACCAATCTCCCAATAAGCAAGATAGCAATGTCGTCTTTCCAGCACCGTTTGGCCCAATTAGAGCAACACACTCACCCTCCCCAATCTCAAAGGAAATATCTCGCAAAACCTGTTTTTCCTTTATCGTTTTTGAGATATTTTTGACTTCAATTATGCTCATTTCTGACCTCCTTTTGCAACTTGACTCATTTTCACTATATCCTTCATACTCACAGCTTTTGCCTAAATTTTAAAAAAGAATTACTGATTTTCAATTGGTGCATGCCAGCTCGCTAAATACGAAAGTAGGCGACGGTCACTATCTTCTCTCGCTTCTCGGTTAGCTTTTTCCGTTCCTCCCATCTTCATATACATTCCACCTGCATCTGCTACGCCATTTCCAACAAATATATGCCCTGCTTCTGGATAAAGGTGCACCATCGTCTTATCTGGTCGGCGAGCCTTTATCTCCTCTACCATCTTGCCACTTTCCCACACTTGATCATCCCCTCCTGCAAATAACACGATATCTGCTTTAGCTTTCTCAATTGGAATCCGTTTCATGGCTCGCTCTTCATCCATATCAACTGCTGTCTGATACAATTTCAAGTAAGAGATAGGTGATTTGGTCACGAAATCCCAAAACAAAGCAAGAGAACCTGCCTTAGTCATATCAACGTAGGGAATCGGTTTTCCTGCTTGTGACCAAGATGACGAAATATTTTGAAAATCCAATCCTGCAAAGACATAGCTCGAGGGCGCATAAGCCACCACATGATCAATCGAATCATATAAAGAAGCCAGAAGAAGACTATACTCTGCTCCTTTTGAAGCTCCAATCAAGGTAATAGGTCCTGACTCTCCTAAATCTTTACGGATATAGGTTTCCATTTCTTCATAATACTCAACTGGTACATCGACCAAGGTCTCCTGCTGATTGGGCATACCAAAGAAGAACAAGGCTAAGACCCTATAGCTGTTTTGGGCTAACATTACAGCTCTTTCATAGGCTGGGCTTCCTTCTGAGCCACCAAATGTGACGATGACACCCTCATGCTTGCGAAGTTTCGGTTTCAAGGAAAAGCCATTGAGATAGTTTCCTTCAATATGCTCGACCGTGACACCCTCAATAGTCGTATTATACAGGGAAATATCTTGGGGATTGCGATAATGAGATAGACTTTCCATTTCCTCTTGTTGATACTGTCGGTCGTTCCACATTCGTAGTCCAACGATACTCAGAATCCCTGTGAGAACAACGACAACCAATCCTAGCAAAAAACGTTTCATTTACTTATCCTCCTTTTGTAGTTTCATGAGTTTCTTGAACAGCTAACTCATCTGATTGAATATATAAACAACTGGCAGAGACTTCCCACGGAAAACCTCCTTCAAACTGTCGCCCTACAAAGTGATAGGTGAGCATTCCTACAAGGGGTAGGACAATGACTTTTACAATCCACTGTTTCATAATATGCTCCTTTTCTCTTTATTGCTAGTATACTCCTTCTCCCTTTCCCTCACTAGATAGGTTTGTCACTAGAAGAAATGACAAATGTCATATGATAGCAGATAAAATCCTCACTGACTTTTAAGTTTGGCCTTGTTCAGTGAAAATTACCTCACTAGAACCAAAAACTGACCAATACTTACTGAAAATTGCTTCACTAGAACCAAAGACTGACCAGTACTTATTGAAAATTGCTTCACTAGAACCAAAGACTGACCAGTACTCACTGAAAATTACCTCACTAGAAGCAAAGACTGACCAATACTTATTGAAAATTGCTTCACTAGAACCAAAGACTGACCAGCACTCACTAAAAATTACCTCACTAGAATCAAAGACTGACCAGCACTCACTGAAAATTACCTCACTAGAACCAAAGACTGACCAGCACTCACTGAAAATTGCCTCACTAGAGCCAAAGGTTGGCCTTTTTCACTAAAGTTAGAGCCTCTGTGCTCTAAGTCTGGTGTTTTTCAATGAATCGATGTTTCCTCGACTTCTAGTCTGGCAGTTTTCATTGAAAAACGTCTAGCTAGACTATCCATTTCTCCTAAAAAAGACATAGAAAAAAGGCTGGTTTCCCAACCTTTTTCAGACTTTGATTGTTGTCGCTATTACAAGCCTGGCGCTTGTCCTAACTCTGCTTGCAGCATCCAAATGTGTTTTTCAAGGCTAGCTTTTGCACCGTTGAAAATGTCGTTTGTCACATCGTCTCCTTCTGTATCTGTCACATCCAATCCTTTTTGGAAAAGTCCGACAAGGTAACGGAAAACTTCTACAACACGTCCCAATTGTGCTTCCATAGATAAGCTATAATCACCTGGCACTTCCTTTAATTGGCTGTTATCGCTAAATTCTTTCAAGGTAGAAAATGGTGCTCCACCCAAGGTAATCAAGCGCTCGCTCATCTCATCAAGATAGCTATCCAATTCTTCCATATAGTCATCCATTTTTGGGTGCCATACAAGGAAACCACGTCCACGCATATACCAGTGGACTTGGTGCAAGATAGAGTGAGCAACTGACAAATCAGCAACTGCTTGGTTCAAAAGTGCCTTTGTTTCTGGTTCAGGCTGTGGTTTTGCAAAATTCGCAATTTCAGCTGGAGATTGGTAAAATGGATTCATCATAAGTTCATACCTACTTTCTCTTATTTATAATCATTATAAATAAAGATGGAGAAAATGGCAAGTATTTGAAGTTTTATGAGAAAAGTTCTACGATTCACAGAAAATAACAGCAGTCACTTTGTGACAAAATAGGATATAATGGAAATAAGTAAAACAAAGGAGAAACCTATGAAAACAATCGTCTTCGTCTGTCTTGGCAATATTTGCCGTAGCCCAATGGCTGAATTTGTCATGAAAAATCTCACAGATCAGCTGATTATTGAAAGTCGTGCAACTTCTTCATGGGAACATGGCAATCCCATTCACAGAGGAACACAAGCTATTTTTCAACAGTATCACATTCCCTATAATTCTCAAAAAACATCCCAGCAAATCACACTAGAAACTGCAGAACAAGCGGATTACATCATCGGAATGGATAGCCAAAATATCGCTGATTTGAAGAAAATGTTACCAGAGCGATTGCATACGAAAATTCATCCCTTTACGACACATAGTGTTCCTGATCCTTGGTATACAGGGGATTTCGAAGAAACCTATCGAATTGTAAAAGAAGGTTGTGCTGTTTGGAAAAATCGTCTCTTGTAGGCGATTTTTTAGTGAACTCTCTTTGCCAGAAAGTCTAAAAAATGATAGAATGAAAGAACTACGAGAAAGAGGGAAATGCATGAATCAGTTACTCGATTATCTTCAAAAATTAGACTTAAAAGATACAAAATCCTACCTCACCAGATCCAATATCGAAAAAGCTAGTATCGTTTTTATTCTCCTATGTGCCTTGTCTGTCTTCTTAGGAAGAATTCCAGCCAAACAGACCCTAAATCTTGACAATGGAAAAATGACCTATCAGGGTACCCTTGTTGCAAATAAAATGTCTGGTCAAGGCAGTCTAACCTTTGAAAATGGTGACAAGTACAAAGGTGAATTTAAAAATGGCATTTTTAATGGTAAAGGAACTTATGTGTCGGCTACTGGCTGGACTTATGAGGGAGAATTTAAAAATGGCATTGCCGATGGTAACGGAAAATTAACGACAGAGTCAAACGTTATTTACGAAGGAAGATTCAAACAAGGAATTTATCAATATGCGAATTAAATGGTTTTCAACAATCCGAGTGATTGGAATGCTCTTTGTCCTTCTCTATCACTTTTATATTTCATTTTTTCCTGGCGGATTTGTCGGTGTAGACCTCTTTTTCACCCTATCAGGCTATTTGACGACAGCTCTATTTCTTGACGAATATAAAAAGCAACAAACAATCGATTTTAAACGCTTTTTCCAGCGGCGCTTCTATCGGATTTTCCCACCAGTGGCATTTACTCTTCTTATTACAACACCACTTGCCTTACTCATCCGCAATGATTTTATTGCTGGAATTGGTCGTCAAATCATGGCAACTTTGGGATTCATGACGAATTTCTTTGAACTATTGTCAGGCAGTTCCTACGAAAATCAATTTACACCTCACCTCTTTCTTCATACTTGGAGCCTAGGCATTGAGGTTCAGTTTTATCTACTGTGGGCCTTGATTATCTGGGGGATAACACGATTTGCGAAAACGATTGGCCACGTCCGTGGAATGGTCTTTCTAACCTCTGGTTTCCTCTTTCTAACTAGTTTTCTGACCATGTTTGTTTCGAGTTTTTTTGTCACTAGTTTCTCGACTATTTACTTTGCAACATGGACCCATATCTTCCCCTTCTTTCTTGGAAGTATTTTGGCTAGCTTGACAGGACTCAATACATTAACCCGACCATTTGAAAAAGTAATCGCTAATTGGGATATCAAACGAGCCTTATCTGTCATTGCAGGTGCACTAGCGGTGGAAGTGCTCCTCCTCCTTATCTTACCTTTTGACAGCATCTGGACCTACCTCATTGGATTCCTCCTTTCAAGTTTAGCAACTGCAACCATGATTTATGGAGCACGTGTCTTACATGAAAAGACGGAGCATATAAAGGAACCAGCTATTTTGCTCTCCCTATCTAATATCTCTTACGGCATTTATCTCTTCCATTGGCCCTTCTACACAATCTTTTCACAACTGGTCAATCACACACTAGCTGTGCTGCTGACTCTTGTCTGCTCCATTCTTTTTGCATCAATTTCCTTTTATCTACTTGAGCCATATTTGGCTGGAAAAAATAGTAGTTTCTTCCATATCAACATCGATCTTAAGCCTTATACAAAATGGATTTGGGGAACTGTTGCTGCACTTAGCTTAGCCCTTCTCGGCATTAGCTTATTTGCTCCAAAATTAGGGAATTTCGAGCGTGAATCCCTTGTCAACAATCTCTATCAAGCACAACGTCAGATGACTGCCACTCGTTCTGCAGCTGAAAATGCACAAGCCACGAATTACAATGTCGAAAAAGGGACAACTATCATCGGTGATTCTGTCAGCGTGCGAGCTAGTGAGGGAATCCAATCACTCTTACCTACTGCCCAGTTGGATGGAGCTGTTAGTCGAAATCTATCTGAAGCAGACAACCTCGTACAACTTTATCAAAATAGTCATTCTTTAAAAGAAAATGTCGTCATTGCACTTGGAACAAATACGAGTGAAAATTATCAAGAATTATTGGATGAGCTTATCGAGCACTTTCCAAAAGGACACCGCTTGATTTTTGTTACACCTTATGATGGCAATCACGCGTCAGAACAAGCTCTGACTTACCAAATTGGACAATATGAACGTCAATTAGCCAAGAAATACGATTATATCAGTATCGCAGACTGGTATCAGGTCTCCAAAGAGAATCCGCACATTTGGACTAATACAGACCTTGTCCATTTCAATCTTGCAACAGATGGAGCAATACTTTTTGCTCAGACCATTCAATCTGCTCTGGAACAAGCAGACAACCAACCTGTAAAACCATAATAAAAATAAGAGACTAAGCTGGAATGCTTAGTCTCTTATTTTTATTTCTATTTTCCTTAATATCTCCATGCAAACCGCAACGGATGAGAAAGGGAGTGGGACTCAATCGTAATTTCATTGAAATCGATTTTGTCAATTTCGCCTTCTCATTTCTAGGCTCGGGTATTGACAGCCACTCTCCTAACTATTGATATGCATTAAGCTAATCAAACTATAAAAATGAGCAATTTTGGTACTTTTGACCCAGCCTCTTTTATTACTAGATATATTCCTTGTCACATAAGGAAAATGATTTAGCTTTAAAGTGTCTCGTCTTCTTTCTTCTTCCGTTTAAATGCTACTAAAGCTGCTAGAGCACTCAAGCCTCCAAGAAGACTAACCTTGTCTACTTCTGTACCGGTCTTAGGTAATTTAGCAACTACTGATTTCATCACTTCAGATTCAATCGCCGATTCCGACGTCATTGTCGACAATAATTCAACCTGATTTTCTGATGAGTTGGATGATTCACTTGTCAAAGCTGACAGACTTACGCTAAGTGAGGTACTGAAGGATTCTGAAATACTTGCACTCGTTGAGATAGACGTACTTGCAGACTCACTGTCACTCATTGATGCGGAGATGCTCGCGCTTGTACTAATACTTTCTGAAATAGAGAGGCTTAAGTATGGATTCTCATTTACGCCCGTACCGACGCCTGTACTATGACTTATACTTGTGGACTCACTTGCACTTAAGGATTGGCTAGCTGACAATTTTGAACTTGTGCTGAGGGAGTAACTCGTGGAGACACTCGAACTCATACTCAATGATTGACTGGCTGAAACACTTGAACTTGTGCTTAGAGACTGACTCGTCGAGATACTAGTGCTTGTACTTAACGATTGACTGGTCGATACGCTCTCACTCGTACTGAAGGACTGGCTAGTCGAGACACTTGAACTCGTACTCAACGATTGACTGGCTGAGACGCTTGCGCTGGTGCTGAGGGACTGACTCGTCGAAACACTAGTGCTTGTACTTAACGATTGACTGGTCGAAACACTTGAACTCGTACTCAACGACTGACTTGCTGAGACACTAGCGCTGGTGCTTAAGGACTGGCTAGTCGAGACACTGGCACTCGTACTGAGAGACTGACTCGTGGAAACACTCGAACTCGTACTCAACGATTGACTTGCTGAGACGCTTGCGCTGGTGCTGAGGGATTCACTCGTCGAGACACTCGAACTCGTACTCAACGATTGACTTGCTGAGACGCTCGCGCTGGTGCTGAGGGAGTGACTCGTGGAAACACTTGAACTCGTACTCAACGATTGACTTGCTGAAACACTAGCGCTGGTGCTGAGGGATTCACTCGTGGAGACACTCGAACTCGTACTGAGAGAATGACTCGTCGAGACGCTCGAACTGGTGCTTAAGGACTGACTCGTCGAAACACTCGTACTCGTACTGAGAGACTGACTTGCTGAAACACTTGAACTTGCGCTTAGAGACTGACTCGTCGAGACACTAGCGCTGGTACTGAGGGACTGACTTGCTGAGACACTAGTGCTGGTGCTGAGGGACTGACTCGTGGAGATACTAGTGCTTGTACTTAGTGACTGACTGGTCGACACACTAGTGCTTGTACTTAACGATTGACTGGTCGATACGCTCTCACTCGTACTGAAGGACTGGCTGGTCGACACACTAGCGCTGGTACTGAGGGACTGACTTGCAGAGACGCTCGCGCTGGTGCTGAGGGATTCACTCGTGGAGACACTCGAACTCGTACTCAACGATTGACTTGCTAAGACGCTTGCGCTGGTGCTTAGAGACTGACTCGTCGAAACACTCGAACTCGTACTCAACGATTGACTGGCTGAAACACTTGAACTTGTGCTTAGAGACTGACTTGTCGAGACACTAGCGCTGGTACTTAGGAACTGACTTGCTGAAACACTAGCGCTGGTGCTGAGGGATTCACTCGTGGAGACACTCGAACTCATACTCAACGATTGACTTGCTGAGACGCTTGCGCTGGTGCTGAGGGATTGACTAGTTGAGACACTCGTACTCGTACTGAGAGACTGACTCGTCGAGACACTGGCACTTGTACTCAATGATTGACTTGCTGAAACACTTGAACTTGTGCTTAGAGAATGACTCGTCGAGACGCTCGAACTGGTGCTTAAGGACTGACTCGTCGAAACACTAGTGCTTGTACTTAACGATTGACTGGTCGAAACACTTGAACTCGTACTCAACGACTGACTTGCTGAGACACTAGCGCTGGTGCTTAAGGACTGGCTAGTCGAGACACTGACACTCGTACTGAGAGACTGACTCGTGGAAACACTCGAACTCGTACTCAACGATTGACTTGCTGAGACGCTTGCGCTGGTGCTGAGGGATTCACTCGTCGAGACACTCGAACTCGTACTCAACGATTGACTTGCTGAGACGCTTGCGCTGGTGCTGAGGGATTCACTCGTCGAGACACTCGAACTCGTACTCAACGATTGACTTGCTGAAACACTAGCGCTGGTGCTGAGGGATTCACTCGTCGAGACACTCGAACTCGTACTGAGAGACTGACTCGTCGAGACGCTCGAACTGGTGCTTAAGGACTGACTCGTCGAAACACTAGTGCTGGTACTTAACGATTGACTGGTCGAAACACTTGAACTCGTACTCAACGATTGACTTGCTGAGACGCTCGCGCTGGTGCTGAGGGATTCACTCGTCGAAACACTCGAACTCGTACTGAGAGATTGACTTGCTGAAACGCTCGAACGCGTACTTAGGGACTGACTCGTCGAGACACTAGTGCTTGTACTTAACGATTGACTGGTCGAAACACTTGAACTCGTACTCAACGATTGACTTGCTGAGACGCTTGCGCTGGTACTTAGAGACTGACTCGTCGAGACACTAGTGCTGGTACTTAACGATTGACTGGTCGAAACACTTGAACTCGTACTCAACGATTGACTGGCTGAAACACTTGAACTTGTGCTTAGAGACTGACTCGTCGACACACTAGCGCTGGTGCTGAGGGACTGACTCGTCGAAAAAACACTCGAACTCGTACTCAACGATTGACTTGCTGAAACACTTGAACTTGTGCTTAGAGACTGACTCGTCGAGACACTCGAACTCGTACTCAACGATTGACTGGCTGAGACGCTTGCGCTGGTGCTGAGGGATTCACTCGTGGAAACACTAGCGCTGGTACTTAGGGACTGACTCGTCGAAACACTAGTGCTGGTACTGAGTGATTCACTTACAGAGACACTCGAACTCGTACTCAACGATTGACTGGCTGAGACGCTTGCGCTGGTGCTTAAGGACTGACTCGTCGAAACACTCGAACTCGTACTCAACGATTGACTGGCTGAAACACTTGAACTTGTGCTTAGAGACTGACTTGTCGAGACGCTCGAACTGGTGCTTAAGGACTGACTCGTCGAGACACTAGTGCTTGTACTTAACGATTGACTGGTCGAAACACTTGAACTTGTGCTTAGAGACTGACTCGTCGAGACACTTGAACTCGTACTCAACGATTGACTGGTCGAAACACTTGAACTTGTGCTTAGAGACTGACTCGTCGAAACACTTGAACTCGTACTCAACGATTGACTAATAGTTTCACTAAGCTTAACGCTTGTACTTACTGACTCACTTGTAGCTAGAGACTCTCTCACACTCTTGGAACGATCGTGGTAGGAATAAGTAATGGTTTGCACACCTTCTTTATAGGAAACTGTATCACCACTCACAAATCCTGCAGCGGTTGAGACATTGCTTTGTTTCAGCTCATAGCGCAGACCATAATCAACACCGTTAATGACAATTCGATCGGTCAAAGCCACATCTGGTGTCAAATCACGTATTTCTCCTTCTGGAGCAGAGAAAACCTTTGCTTCCCGAATATCAGCTCCAGTTTCATCGTTGACTAGTTTCACTTGAATGAGTGATCCTGCAGCTGTATATTCAAACGATTCCAATTTAAGCTGCTGCAAGTTGGTTCCTACTGCTGTAGACGCAAATACACTGAAAGCAAACTTCTCTCTTCCTTGTGCATCACCTGTCACCAGACGCGCTTCCCTTAACCATCCCCGTGGATCCTTAGAGATCATAATACCATTATAGATTACCCTTACAGTAGGATAGCGATTCTCAGGTGTTCGAGGACGATATTCAAATACAACATCCTGAAATTCATTGTTCAGTACAGAAGTAGGCAGCGCACGTGAGTCACTACGACTCGAATCTGTTGACACAACACCGTCTTTGTTTGCGAAAAACGCCATATAGGGTCTTCCTGTTGAGGCATTATATACTGCTGGGTCCCCATTAAAATACTGTTTCTCACTACTAGTCTCTGACGGCTGATCCCATGATGTATCAAATTTAAAGCCAAAGGAATTTTTGACATTCTCGCCGCCTAAACCAAGAGTCGGTCCAGCTCCATTTCCTGAAGCATTGCCTACCTCACCGATGGCACCTGTCGTAAACAAGAACGAAATTCCATCACCACCTGTATGCCCTGAAGGAGTAAATACCTTGTCAAACGCATCGCCCAACTTCATTTTCGCCTTGAAGATAAAGGGTTGATTCAAATCAACCTTAGTATTTAAGGTGTAGGCCCCAGCTTGACCTGATTCATTTTCCGTGAGTGTCACAATACCTTCAGAATCAATCTTTGCTGTTCCTTTGGTTGAGAAAAATTCATTTTGGTTGACTGCCGTCACCTTGATTCTTGTTTTATCATCGGTCAAGGTCGCATTCCCCAATGTTATCGGAACATAGCCTTCTCTAGATGATGTGGCAAAGAAATAGGCTCCTCTTGGAATTGGTTGTCCTTCTAATAATGACCGACGTGTGCGGATACGAGTTGATTCGGTTGTTGAATAAGAGTTCCCACTAGGCAAAATAGCAGTTGTGAGATTTCCAGTTACATTCGGTACAATCTTCTCAATCTCATCTGAAACTGTCTCGGATGTTGGTAGTGATACAACTGAACGATTAGGTGTTGAAATGACTGTATTTTCTGAAACCTCTGCCATTGAAGCTTCAGTTGAACTAACTGTGTCATTCATTACGAGAGAATCACTTGTAGCAGTCGAAGTAGATAGGCTCGCAAAAAGAGAGTCCGATGTTGATAAAGACATGCTGACAGATTCACTCACACTAGTAGAGCTAGATATGCTTGCAGACTCACTTGCCTCTGCTGAAATAGACGTACTTGCTGAAAAAGAATCTGATGTTAAATTCGAAACAGCTTCATCATCTTCTCTAGACAAGACAACTCTATCCTTGCCTGCAACAATTCCTTCTGCTTGATTTGAGAGCTCTCTTTCCATTTGTGGCGTTTCTTCTGCGTAGACATGCGTTTGTACTAGTAAAGAGCCCCCTCCAACGACCCCAAGAGAGACAAGGGCTTTCAAATAGGCTGATGCAGTTGAGTCGATAATATCTACATTATCCATGTCTACGACAACTTGTTCTGCAGCATTCTTGTTTCCCAAAACACGTAACAGTCCTATCTGTGATAGAACTGTACGCACCCAATTTTTACCAGATTTATGTAATTTGACACGACTTTTGCGGTCGACCTCATCGAACTGACTATTAAACTTTTTACGGTTCATGTTCATCCCTTTATGATTTACTTAGTTTTTTTGAAAAGCTGACTTTACCATTTTATCATATTTGTATGTAATATCAAAGCTGTATACCTCCCCCTGTATATTTTTAATAAAATGATAAGAAAAGGCACTTTAACCTGGTGTAGATAGGATTTGTCAAACACTACCAAGAGTACATACTTTTACTTATCCAGCTGATGATACCATAGCAGGAAAGAACTTGAATCAGTTGAAAAGAAAGCTCGCTTCTCTGGTTTCTAGGCTTCAGTTAAAATAATCCATTGGATTAGCCCCGTTTTTTCATTTTAGGATTGGATAGTAATAGCGCAATAGACAATCTTTGGAACTTAAAAAGCGGACATTCTATCAATTACGCACTATATCAATCTGTTTTCACTAAATAAGAGAAGCTAGACTTGAATCCAGCTTCTCCTATTCTTATTTCTGTTTTCCTTGAAATCTCCATGTAAACCGCAATTGGTCATAAAATGGAAACAGGATTTGTAAAAGGGTACTAGCCAATAACCAGCCACCAATAATATCCGTTGGATAATGAACGCCGACATAAATTCTCGATAGTCCAACCAAACTAGCAAGGAGAATCAAGCCTCCCTGCGCTAGTCGCTTCAAGATTGGCTGCTTGAGGCGTTGCTGAGTGAAAATCACCATGACACCTGCCATCATCATGGTCGATGCCGCATGCCAACTTGGAAAGGAATAGCCAATTGTATCAATCAGCCATTCAATACTCGGTCTTGGGCGTTGGTAGACATATTTCAGGGCTGTCGATAGGACTCCCATCACCGCAAAACTAGCAAGAACAAAGTAGCTTTCCACTTTCCATTTCTTCTTATAACAAAAGAAGGCAAGAAGCAAACTAATCGGTAGCAAGACCGTTACATTACCTAGCAAGGTAACCGTGGTCCAAAACCGAGTAGCAAGCGCTGGGAAATCCCCACGCAGAGCTGTTTGAATGCTCCTATCAAAGCCCACCAATTGTTGAGGATAAAATTTTACACCATATCCTAGAATAACAAATAAAAGAGCTGTAAAAGAAGCATTTCGAAAGTATAATGATTTATTTTTCATACAAGAATGAGATTCTTATTTCTATCCTTTTCTTAAAATCGGTTGGCTAGCACGATACACCAGATAAAATATCAGTGAAAAGAGCAGACCTTGCAAGAGATTAAACGGCAACACCATTCCAACTAGGTAGTTGCGAACACCGATTATCTCACGAATATCAAAATTCGCAAATGCAGCATAAGCAGGAATTGCGTAGATATAATTCAAAAGGAGCATGGCAAGTGTCAAGCCGGCACTTCCAACAATCGTAGCGAATACATACTGTTGAATCGTTTGTTTCTTGCCCCAAATCACATAGAAAGCAAGCAGAAATACAGCAAGTGCAACAATATTCATCGGCAAACCAATTACTGTTGACGGTCCACTATTATTGAACAAGAACTTGAGAACTGTCCGTATCAACAAAATAGTAAAAGCAGACCCTAAATCTAAGGCCAACATTCCAATCAAAATCGGAATAATAGAAAAGTCAATTTCCAAGAAACTAGCGGACGGAATCAAGGGAAATTTTAGGTACATAAGCAGAAAAGAAACTGCTGAGAGAATGGCAATCAAAGCCATTTTACGTGTATGTGTCATCTTCTTCCTCCAATTTTAACAAATTAGAGAAGTGGGAAATCAATCCTTTGCACCTATCAAAAGCAGCAGAAAGCATACGTTAGCCTTCCTCGCCTTGTCAGCTACAAATCAATTGTTCTCCGTCTTCTCCCATCCAGACTATACTGTCGGTTGTGGAATTTCACCACATCGGCTTTCGCTCGCGGACTATCACCGCCGGTAGGGAATTGCACCCTGCCCCGAAGACTGTTCCTCACCAACTATTAACAGATGAACTTCTCACTTCACTTGGCGTATCCTCCTCCAAATACAGCAAATAGGAAACCAAAGTAGAAAGTTGTTGATGGTTGATGAGTATTAGTTAGTGAACAGTTCCACTAACTATTTTCCATGATATCAAAAAAGACTTGCCAAGGCAAGTCTCGCAACAGTTGCTTATATATAAAACTCGTATCAATCTAAATTAAAGGCAACTATAGCTGGTTTTGTTCCACTGAAGTCCGCAAACGGCTTAATCTCGAACTCCATTTCTCCGCTACCATTTACCCCAAAGTTCTCAATCGCTCCTTCATAGCTTCTTCCTGCTGAAATTGTTTCTATCGTATGCGCATTAGGATAGCTTTCCATCTTTTTTCCATTCACATATAAATCAATATCTGAACCAATCAATAAATCCTTATCTGATAGATTTGTCACATTATACGTCATTTTTAAAACTTTTTCAGGATTACTGTTATCAAATTGATTTCGCTCCTCACTCCATTCAGCCCCAGTAACAGTATATTCTACTTTCCCTTCGAAGGTAATCTTGTCGCCAATGCTATACTTTTGTTGAGTAGGCGATGATGTAGATGTCTCTTGCGCTGTATTTTGTTCTGACTGCATCTCTTTTTGACTGTCTTTTGCGCTACTACATGCCACCAAATTGAATAAAAGCCCTACAGATAGTCCAACCAATAATAACTTTGATCTTTTCATAATAAAGTCTTCCTTTTCTTTTTTATTTATTATATCACACTTGCTAAAAAAAAAAAGTATGCGGTATAATTTATTATTGGAAATTGGTGGTATTACAGATTTGGACAGAAATACCTCCACCCTATTTCAGCTTGTCTGCCTCATATTGGTGGACCAAGTCTAAGCCTGCGAATGCCTGTTGGCGTAAGGCCTCATAGATAATCATACAGACAGTATTTGACACATTCAAACTACGGACATGCTCATCATTCATGGGAATACGAAGCGCTTTTTCAGGGTGTTTTCTCATAAAGTCTTCTGGCAAACCCTTGTCCTCACGACCAAAAATAAAATAATGGTCAGCATGATCGTTATAGATCTCATCGGAATAGATTTTTTCAGCAAACTTAGAAATCAAATGCACCTTGCCATTTCCTAGCTGCCCCATAAACTCTTCCAAACTATCATAAAATCGGACATCTAGTTTATCCCAGTAGTCCAAACCAGCTCGCTTCATTTTCCGGTCATCAATCGGAAAGCCCATTGGCTTGATAATGTGTAAGGGACTGTTGGTCGCTGCACAGGTTCTGGCAATATTCCCCGTATTTTGCGGAATTTGTGGTTCAAACAGGACCACATGATTGCGTGGGTGCACTTCTTGGTAAGATAATTCTTCAATATTCATCAATTTTCCTCGTACTCTTTTAGGTCCTTATCAGCATCTCATTGCAAAAAAATAGCCACACTGCTCGGAGTCAGGCTCAGCAAACAGCATGGTGAATGATGATTTCATTCACTTAAATCACAACAGGTTTGATTTAAATCAATGAAAATCTTGTTCTTATTATAACGCAAGCAAGGAGAGCCGTCAAGCGATATGATTGAAAATCCTTGATTTTTTCACTTGTTTCTCATTACTTTCATGATACAGCCTATTCATCGGTCTGCTGACGTTTTAAGCTAAAAGTATCTGGTACCGGATCCCTACCTCCTTCAACAAAAGGATGACACCGCAAAATACGTGCTATTCCCATTATCAACCCTTTAATTCCATGCTTTTGGAGTGCCTCAATCATATAGCTAGAGCAGGTTGGTTGATAGCGACAACTGGGTGGAAACAAGGGCGAGATAAATCGTTGATAGAAGCGCACCAAGCCAATCAAGATGTGAATCATGATTTCTGCTTCTTCGTCACAGCCAGAGTATGGAGTTTGCTGACATCTTTCTTATTCAATTTACGGGATTCTCCTGGACGAAGACCAGTTAAATCAAGGTTCCCAAAGCGAGTTCGAGAAAGTTTATCTACCTGCAAACCAACTGCCTCAAACATTTTCTTGACTTGGTGATTGCGCCCTTCATGAATGGTCAATTCAACGACTGATCGATTTTTAACCGGATCTACTTTCAAAATCGTGTAAACAGCCGGTTTGGTTTTCTTACCGTCAATCACAACACCACGAGTCAAGGGACGTAGGACTTCTTTATTGGCAATTCCTTTGACACGCGCTACATAGACCTTGTCAATCTCATTCCGAGGGTGAATCATTTCGTCTGTGAAATCACCATCATTGGTCAAAATCAACACGCCAGATGTATCCCAATCTAAGCGACCAACAGGGTAAATCCGCTCTGATACATGTGGCAACAAATCAATAACTGTCTTTCTCCCCTTGTCATCTGACACGCTGGAAATCACACCACGCGGTTTATTAAGGAGATAATAAACTTTTTCTTCATTATAAATCGGTTGTCCTTCTACTTCGACCTTATCGCCAGATTTAATCGTGGTTCCAAGCTCACGCACTACTTGACCGTTGACCGTCACCAAGCCTTGCTTGATCAACTCTTCTGCCTTTCTACGACTAGCTACACCAGCGTGTGCAATGTATTTATTGATTCTCATCTTCTTTTATCTCTTTTCTTTCTACGAACAATTCGCTTTCTTCATCGACCAAAACAAGCTCTGACACATCAGGCAATTCATCCAAATGGTTAATCCCCATGTAATCAAGGAAATAATCGGTTGTAATGTATAGGTTCGGACGACCCAGCACTTCCTTTTTCCCATTCTCCCGAATCAAGTCAAAAGCCTGCAACTTACTAATAGCTCCGCTCGAATTGACACCACGAATATCATCGACTTCAATCCTCGTAATCGGCTGTTTATAGGCAATAATCGATAGGGTTTCAAGTAAGGCTCGTGACATGGACTGATTGATTGGCGTTTTAGCATAAATCCGCAACAGCTCTGCATAGTCTTTTTTAGTCACTAATTTATAGCGATTGGAAGATTCTAATATCGCCAATCCTGACTGAGTGTCGCTTTGGTATTTCTCCCTTAATTTTTCAATTTGCTGTATCACAGCAGACGGCTGCAAATCAAGCATTTCTGCTATATTTCGTACCGTTAAGCCTTCTTCTCCTGCTACAAATAAAAGGACTTCAATCTCGGCTAATCGACTCATCTTCACTCCTTATCACGTAAATCTCTCCAAAATTTTCGGTTTGCTCCATGGTAATTTCCTTACTTTTCACCATTTCTAGCGTGGCCAAAAAGAGCGTAATGACTTGATTCATGTCACGACTCTCAACAAATAATTGCTGCAGTGCCACACGCTTTTCCCTTTGAAGATAGCTCCGAACCTGCTCCATCATGTCTTCGATTTTATATTCATCACGAGCAATGGTTGTGTGACTTGTCCGCAGTTCTTCCTGCTTTTCTGCCATCACCTTAGAAAAAGCGAGAAAAATATCAATCACCGACTTATCCTGGGCCAATGTAACATCATCATAGACCAATTCCAATTTTGGTTTGGAGAAATAATGGGCACGTTCCTCATGTTGTTCCTTTAATTTCTCACTGAGTGCCTTAAAGGTCCGATATTCTTCCAATTGCGATAGCAATTCTTGCTCAGGATCCTCGACAATTTCTTCTTGCTCGACCATTTTGGGTAAGAGTCTACGGCTCTTTATGAGCATGAGTTGACTAGCCATCACCATATATTCCCCAGCAATTTCCAGGCGCATAGCCTGCAAGGTTGCAATATAGGCAAGATATTGCTCAATAACTTCGGTAATGGGAACCTCATAAATATCCATCTGGTACTTGGACACCAAGTGAAGGAGCAAATCGAGGGGGCCTTCAAAATCTTTTAGTTTAATATCCATGTTTGTATTTTTCTAGACTGACTGTTGTTTTCAAACCCAAGTGTTTGGCAACAGCAGCCACATCCTTTCCAGCCTCCAACTGACCAAGAATAAACTGTTCCCGCAGTTTCTGAGCCGTCCATTCTGACTTCCCTTGTTCTTCTAAAAATTCTGATAAGCGGTTAAAAAACCATTGACGAGAATAACTGGCACCTTTTTTATCAAACAAGTAATTTCCTTCACCCTCCTCCACATACGGAAGTAGCGCATTAGGTAGGGGCAGAATCCGCTTTTGACCAGCCTTCACAATCGTCAACACCTGAAAGGAAACATCTATATCTGCTCGTTTAATGGTTGCTAACTCACTGGGAAGCAAGCCCAAACAGGCAATCAAGAGGGCAATCCGCTGACCTTCTTTATACTGACTATCTACCCATAAAAAAGACAAATCTTCTAAACTAGCCGTTGCGGAACGCTGTCGCAGTTGTTGACTTGCTTTCACCTTGTAAAAGCGGTCAATCTGCTCATTTTCATATAAATAATACAAAAATTGATTCACCGCTGACAGTTTGCGCTTTTGTGCCGTTGGTTTTAGACTTTGTAAAAATCCTTGATACAACGCTAGTGTCGTCGGACTAATGCCTCCTTGACAATAGGTATGAAATTGCTGCAAATCATAGAGATAGGCGGTTTTTGAGTTGTCCGATAGCTGTTTCGTCGCTAAAAAGGACTGAATATAGTCTGTCATCTCCCTCATCCTTTTGACTGAAATGTAAAGTTATGCAAGAGGGCATTTACTGCCTTTAAAATCGACTTGCGGGTGATGATTCCCAAGAATTTCTGATCTTCTCCCACAACTGGTAAAAAGGCTTGATCAATCAATTTTCGCATGACTTCTTCCAAGTGATAATGGGCACCAACCGTTGCAACATCTCGTTTCACAATTAAAGCAATATCCATCTCCAACTCTTCATCCGTCAATTCATTTTCCGTCTGGTATGTGACAATTTCGCGCAAGCCAATCGTCCCAACAAAGCGATTTTCCTCTGTCACAACTGGCACACGAGAATAGGTCATATGGCTGAGCAAGAGCTTTGCATGGTTCACATTGTGCGTATCAATAATCACAGCTAGTTTATTAGCTGGCGTCAAAAACGTTTCTTCCTGTGCAAGGAGAAAGGTTTCAAATTCACGTGTAATCATCTTGGAATATCCTTTGTTAATGGCGCATAGACTTGGTGGTTGCGATTGCAATACTCAATATGAATATGATCCTCAAAAATCGTTAAAATTGCATAAAGACATTCGTTAATCATACCACGAGGTTGACGAATGGAACCTGGGTTGACAAAGAGGGTCTTGCCACGAACGGTCGCATCTGGAACATGCAAATGGCCATACAAACAAATATCCGCACCTACTTCTTCTGCCCAGTAATCCAGACGCATCCAAGTAAAGTTAATCCCATACAAATGACCATGGGTTTGGGCAATCGTCACATCGCCTAATGTGGTCACCAACTGATCTGGATAGGCCCTATCATAGTCACAATTGCCACCCACAACCTGAATCCCGTCCCACAAAGGATCCTTCGCCTCTAGTTCGGAATCCCCATTATGAAAGAGGGCATCTACTTGCCCCATGTACCGTTCTTTTACTTCTTCCACAATCGCACGATCGCCATGCGAATCACTCATCACTACGCATGTATAGTATTTTTCTCTTGCCATACTGGAAATACCTCCAATAATTTTTCCAATGCCTGGGCACGATGAGACTGGGCATTTTTTTCTTCAATGCTCATCTGGGCTGCTGTACGTCCTGTTTCACCTACAAGAAAGAGGGGATCGTAGCCAAAGCCATTTTCTCCTTGCGGAATCGTTGCAATATAACCCTCCCAATCTGCTTCAACAACTAGACTATCTACATCTGGTGCCGCAACAACCAAGGTACAATGGAATTGGGCTGACCGATCTTTGACGTCAAAAACCATAGCTAGCTCATGGAGTAATTTAGCATTGTTTCGCGCATCCGTCGCATCCTGACCTGAAAAACGTGCTGACCAGACCCCCGGTAAACCACCTAGCTTATCAACTTTGAGTCCTGAATCATCAGCCAGTACCATTTTCCCTGTCAAATTGGCAATCGTTTCTGCTTTTAAGCGTGCATTTTCTTCAAACGTCGTCCCTGTTTCTGCCACATCTGGAAGGTCTGGATAGGCATTCAGATTTTCTACCTTGTACCCCAATTTTTCAAAGAATTGACGAAATTCAGCCGTCTTCCCCTCATTTTTGGTCGCAATTAAAATCGTATCACCAAAAGCCGTCGATATATCTGCCTGACCGAAAAAGCTATCTGAAGAAATGCCTTCTTGTGGTAGATGAATATCTATAATCTGCTGGCCTTCCATAACAAGAATAGCTCCCTTGTGTTGCACAACAGACAAGTTGCGCCCATATTTTTCCTGAATCATCTGAATAAGGAATTTTAAAAAAGAAAAGCTAGATGTCATCTTCACTACATGAACCTGTAAGCCTTCTACAGACAATTGCTCCATTAGCTGATAAAACCGTGTCCGCACAGTATCAAACTTCTCATTGTCACCAAAAACAGTTAGGTAGGTAAAGCCATCCCATGTGCCAACATACCAATCATTGGCATCCTTGTATTCGTATATTTTTTCTGTCATCGTTTCTAAACTCCACTTCTTTCCAGTCGAAAGTACTATCTGTTACGATTTACGCCAAAAGTCTTCTAACTCTATTCCTCCCTTAGGCAGATGAATATAGAGCAAACGGCCTTCTTCTATTACTAAGACTGCACCTTGGTGTTCGACTACTTCAAGATTGCGCTCGGTATTGTCGTTGATGATGTTGATGATAAAGCTAACCAACCGAAGAATCGAAGAATACCGAATGACCAGAATATCGTATCCTCCAGCATTCCAAGCCTCTTCTGAGAAGGGATCTGCATCTCCATCTACAACAGAGGAGAACCCTGGCAGCACATCATGAATACGCAAATCACCCATACCAGCTATAAGATTGTGTCCCTGCCAATTCCCGACATACCAATCTTGGTCGTCCTTGTATTCGTAAATCCTTTCTGTCATAGGGTAACATGCTCCACTTGTATATCTTTTCCAAGCCAGTTCTCTGCAATTTCCCGAAAGGCAGCTGGACTAGCTGTTGTATAAAAGAAATGCTGCGGCTGATTCCCTGTCCGACTATGATTGATTTCAAAATAATTGAGTAAGACAGAGATATCCCGTGCACACTCTGCTCCGCTATCAATCAAGGTCACATCCTGTCCCAAAACATTTTGGATAATCGGACGAAGCAAGGGATAGTGGGTACAGCCTAAGACAACTGTATCAACACTTCCCTTGAGGGAACGCAAGGTCTCATACACCACTTTCTTTGCTAAACTTGACTGATAATTATTTGATTCTACCAAGGGAACAAATTTTGGGCAGGCCAGACTCGTAACTTCCGTATCAGGTGATAAAGCCTGAATTTTTTCCCGATAGATATCCGATTGAATCGTCATAGCCGTGCCTAAGACACCAATCTTTCCTGACTTTGAAGCCTTGATAGCTGATGACGCCCCCGGTAAAATCACACCGAGAACAGGAATGTCTAGCTTGGCCTTGACTTCTTCCCAAGCAACTGCAGTTGCTGTATTACAGGCAAAGACAATCATCTTGACATTTTTCGTTACTAAAAACTGAACCAATTCCCAGGTATATTCCCTAATTTGCTCAGCTGGACGTGGCCCATAAGGAGCTCTTGCCGAATCACCGATATAGACAATTTCTTCATGTGGAAGCTGACGCATCAACTCACGCACAACCGTCAAACCACCTACACCGGAATCTAAAAATCCAATTGGTCGATTATCCATACTTTTTCCTTATTGAGTGTGATTATTCCTCTTCTTTTAAAGATAACCCTCTACTGTCTTTTAGCCTCTTCCAGCACCCAAGCCTTCTATTTTTGCTATATGTAAGGCTTAAATCCTACTGTAGAGGTTACTACTCTATAAAAAGAGAAGCACACACTAACTAAAAAGGGGAGAGTGAGGACAGTCGATGTTTCCGACATTTCGACTGGTGTCCCACTTCCCCCACTTGATTATTTTTTCTTTGTTGCAACTTTTTGTTGACTCTTGATTTGGCGAAGCACTTGTTGTACTTTTGCTTCACTTGGTTTTTGACCCATTTGGCTCATCATCGCGCGAAGAGCATTTTCATCCAAGATTGGCTTATCTGCGATATAATTTTCAACCTGTTTGCGTGAAAGGTAGATTCCCAAAGCAACACCACCAGCAAAAGCTACGATGATCAATACAATTGCAAGACCTAAATTCATGTCTATCTCCTATTTTCTAAATTACAAATTCAATTCTCCCTATTATACCAAATTTACGGGGAATTTCCAAGATTTATCTTAAAAGTTCTTCACGACTACAAGAGAACAAAAAGACCTGATGTGTTTTTAGAACTACTCACCCCGCAACATGCCACTATCAACTATATAGGTGAAGGTTGTTGCTGTCTCAAAGTTTCCTTCCGTTCCTTTTATCTCCGTTTGCCCATCCTGTCGCAATACATAAATGCTATCATTCTCTCTATAAGCCAATCACTTTTCAGACAAGGGCTGACCATCTTCTACCAATTGGACGACGGACGCACTAAGATAAGGACCATAATGGGTATTGGTTTTCATATTCACTGCATAAATACTGTCTTCTTTGACAAAGACAAATAAAGAAGTCTGGGTATTTTCATATTCTTCAATCTTGTCCACAACAACTGTCCCTGATGAATCTTTCAGCGTATAGGTCTCCCCTTCTTTCTCCAAGTGATAGCCATTCAAATAGGTATCACCGACGATTTTTGCCAAGCTTTCTGAAACCTGTTTACGCTGTGTTGTTTGCTGTTCTTCAATAAACGGTCAAGGCCACACTCTTTCTGTTTCTTTTCCCGCTTGACTTATCGCTGATAATAATAGGCACCACGACCTATTAGAGCAATCAAGGAAACACCCATAGCCAATTCTTCTTTTTCATTTTATACCTCTTTACTTCTCAAAATCAAAGCCGTATAAGGTCGCAAAATAATCTTTCGGTTTTTCTGCTCGGCGAATCATTCTAGCCTGTCCATCTTCCTGTAGCAGAATTTCTGCCGAACGCAGGCGACCATTGTAATTATATCCCATAGAAAAACCATGCGCACCTGCATCATGAATAATCAAGGTATCTCCGACCTCTGCCTGAGCCAATTCCCGCTGAACAGCAAATTTATCATTGTTTTCACACAAGGATCCAACCACATCCACAATTTCAACTGGAGCATCTGGACGGCTGATATTGGTAATATGATGATAGGCTCCATAGAAGGCTGGCCGCATGAGATTGGCTGCTGACGCATCAACACCAACATAAGTACGATAGGTTTTTTTGCGGTGAAGAACCTTGGTGACCAAATGACCATGTGGTGCTAGCATAAAGCGACCTAGCTCTGTATAAATTTTCACCTCACCCATACCAGCAGGTATCAAAACCTCTTCGTAGACCTTACGCACTCCTTCCCCAATCACTGCAATATCATTGGCTTCTTGTTCCGGACGGTAATTGACGCCGATTCCACCAGACAGGTTGATAAAGTCAAGGGTTACACCTGTCTGCTCACGGATTTCAATCGCCAGTTCAAATAATTGTCTCGCTAAGGTTGGATAGTACTCATTCGTCACCGTATTGGAAGCTAGAAAGGCATGAAGACCAAATTCCTTGACTCCAAGTTCCTTCAACTCCCGATAGCCTTGCAGCAATTGCTCCTTGGTCATGCCAAATTTGGATTCTTCTGGATGATCCATGATGTCTGTTCCCAATGAAAATACCCCACCAGGATTGTACCGGAGGCAAACCACTTCTGGAATACCTGCGACCTCTTTCAAAAAATCAATATGTTCATAGGCATCCAAGTTGATAATGGCACCGACTTCTTGCGCATAGATAAATTCTGAACCTTGAGTGTCATTTGATGTGAACATGATGTCCTCAAAGCCGAGCTTTTCACTCATCATTACTTCCACATCTGTCGCACAATCCACTCCACAGCCTTCTTCTTGCAAGATTTTTAAAATAGCAGGTGTCGGAGTCGCCTTGACGGCAAAATATTCCTTAAATCCCTTGTTCCAAGCAAAGGCAGCATTCAAGGCACGCGCTTTTTCACGGATTCCCTTCTCATCATAGAGATGAAAAGGAGTTGGAAATACTGCTGTAATCTCTTCTAGCGCTTCTTTACTGATAAACGGTACTTTTGTCATTCCTCTACCTCGTCAAATTTTTTACTATTATACCATACTTTGGCAACCAATAGGAAAGGAAAACCCCAGTCAACACCTAGGCAATCTTCTCTTGTAACTAGATTGAATGTTTTTACCGTGAGAAAACTTGCTAATACTCATTGAAATTCAAAAATAATCAACTTATCCACCATTTATAACCGTAAAAAATAGAAATTGGTTGCGTTGACAAAGGTAGGATAGCGATTGTGGCAGGTTGGAAATAAGGCTAGCAAAGAATAGTTTGCTAGCCTCTTTAAATAGAATGATCAGTTTTGATACTTTTTGCCCAGCCTCATAACATAAATTTTGAAATCGTAGACTCAACATTTAGCAATGAAACTCCGAAGGCTTCAACAGTCCAGTGGCCTGTTGAAGCTTTAAAATAAAGATGATGACATCATCCAACATTGCCTCTGCACTATAGTGGATCGAGAAAGGAATAGGACAAAGCAAGGTGCTACAGATAGAACTGGCGTTCATCAAAGCGACTTAACGATGTCCTAACCTTTATTCAATTCACTATATCTAATAAAGTAGCGAAAAAGGCTAATATTGATAGGAATAGAGTATAAGCTCTACCAACCATAGAAAAAATGAGAAGCTAGACAAAACTAACTTCGCCTTTTTACAAATCAAAATCTTCTTCTAGCTTCGCAATCATTTCCCGCAACAAGCCCTTATTGGCATCAAACTTGACCGTCTTGTCAGCCGTGTTAAAGAGCAAGAGCTTGGCATTGATGAGTTTTTGGGTGTGAAAGGACACTGCCGCTCCTGTAATGCTCAACTGCTCCGCAATGTCCTTACTCTTAGCATGCGGTTTGGTCAATGCCACCATAACCTTGTAGCGCGTTTCATCACTCATCACCTTTAAGGTCGTCGCCAGCACATCCTCATCAATAGCCTGCTTGATAAGAAGCAATTTATCGATATCCACCGATGCACACAAGATGATGGGGTAAGTATGATAGTGATGATTGCAGATATAGGAAAAATGCATCAACCACGGGCTTAGGACAAAAAACGGTAAGCTATCATAGCCTAAATCTTCGACACCACTTGTTTTATACAAACCATCTTCACCATAGATTTCCTCGTAGGAAAAGACCATCGCAAATGCCTCTCTCTGCTGCTGAAACGACTCATAATAAGGGCGATACAAGGACGCTACTTCTGCCACCAAAGCTAATTGCTCACGGACTGTCTCCAAGGGCTTACGAATCGCCTGAAACCATTTCCACTTGTCCTCAGCCTTCAAATCAGTCTGCTCTAACATCTCCAGCAAATCTGCCTCTGGATTGTTCTCCCCTCGATTAATCGCTATCAAGGCAAAGCGAATCGCCCGCTCCACCGTTTCTTGGGAAGCAGTAGCTAGTAAGTGGCAGGTTTCTTCCAATGTTGCCGGATCCTTTCCTGCTTCTAACAATTCAAAATACAGATAATGGAGAAAACTAAAATTGGCCCCAAACAAGTAAACGGATAAGCGCTCACTCATACTCTCAAAGACCGATTGCAGTTGTTGCTCCACCAACAGCGCCTCTTTTAAAATCTCTTTTTCCTTCTGGCTTCGTTCCTCGGATTCCCCTATCTGATCCTTTTGGACATAGAAAGGAGCCATTAAAAATTCTACAATTTCACTACGATGTTTGCTATACAGTAATTCCATACCACTATCCTATTCTTCTACCACAGATGCTACATTTCTTATAGTATAGACCAAAAGCAGTAGAGAAAGCAAGAGAAAGACAAGGGAAGGACTTCCTGCAGAGCAGATTACAATTAAAATAGCTATGACTCCACGCATCACCACCATGCCTAATTGAACAAAGGTAGAAATTCCTGCTGCGCTAATCGTCGCTAATTGCTCTTCAGGCAAAGCACGATAGATAAGGGCATTGAGTTTGGGGTTTATAACACCTGCAAGGACTGCTGGCGTAAACATGCAGGCAAAAACACCATAGACAGAGCGCAAATAAAAGCTCAAAAAGAGAAGGACAGAAACATAGACTACCCACTTAGTCACCTGTGCAATAGACATCTCCTTAAACAAACTTGTGGTCAATAGAGTCCCTAAGATAGAGCCGACTAGATAGGCAATCGTTGTTGCTGAATTTACAATCACAAAACTTGGCGTTTCCTTGATCAATAACACCATCAAAGGAGTCAAGGCGACAAAAAGAGCATTTAAAGCAGTAAAGACTAAAATCACCGCTTTTAAAATCGGAATGCTTTGGATTGATTGATAAGAAGCTATTCGACTATTTTTCATATTTAGAATGAGATTTCCTGTTTGCTCTTTCTTGTCTTCTTGTTTTGTGGTGAGTATGCTCCAGTAAGTGGTCAGAAATTCTCAGTTACCTGCATCTCTTCATCAAGAAAGCGTGATGATGCTGGTAAAGTACGGCTGTAAATCCTCCTGCAAATGGTGTGAAATCATCACCACTGTACGATCTGGATCCCTCAGCAAGGCTTCCTCAATCATGCGTGCCGTTGGCGCATCAACAGCTGATGTCGCTTCATCCAGTAAGACAATCGGTAACTTTCGTATCAAGATTCGTGCAAGAGCAATCCGCTGTTTTTCACCACCAGAAAATTGTCCTCCCAATTCGCCAACACTTTCCTCTAGTTGATTAGGCAAAGCCCTAACTAACCTTTCTAGTCCTACCTGTCTTAACACCGACCAAATCTCCTCATCTGTAAAAATGTCTCCCAAGCAAATATTGAATCGAACGCTATCTGTAAAGAGAAAGACCTCTTGCGTCATATAGCCAATCTGTCGAGAAAAGTTCACATCTTTTTTCGGAGCATAAGGCTGGTCGTTAATCCGAATCTCTCCTTCTTCACAAGTCAAACGTCCCAACAATAATTTGAGAATCGTCGATTTCCCACTACCACTTTTTCCAACCAAGGCGTACTTGCCACCGATATTGAAGCGAAGAGTTAAGCCTTCAAAAATCTGCTTATCTCCGTAGGAATGCCCCACTTGAGAAAAGGAGATGCTGTCTACAGGAGACGGGAACTCCTCCTCGTCCAAATCTGCCACCGTCATCAATCCATGTAACTGCGCATCAGTCCCCCGCAACTTGGCGTATACATCCGTCAGATTGCCTGACGATTCTAAAAAAATGCTCAAGATAGTCGGCGCTGATACAATAGCTCCAAGGTGAATCGTTCCTCGACTAATCAGAATAATCGTGAGAGCAAAGATTAGCATTTCAAACAAACGTTGCACACTTTGGTAGCTCAATAGAGCAAAAGACATCAGCCGCGCAATCTCGTACTCCTGTGCTTCCTTTTGTAGCTGACGTTCATAAATTTTTTGTGGCAATAAATAGAGTTGCTTCACATTTCTCAGCACATCATAGCCAGCTATGTATTCTTTCAAACGACTGGTAAACTGTCCATTTAGCAAGGACAAGTTTGTATAGCCTTGGCTGATTTTCTTCCCAAATCGACCACCTACAAAAACTAAAATAAGAGTTGAAAAAAGAGCAAAAAGAGCTAACCAACCACTAATCAAAGCTAGAAAGAAGAAGGAAATCACAGACAAGACTAGAGAACGACTAAAGGACAACAAGGGATTCAAAAGATAGGTGGCCACAACCTCAAGAGTGTAGGTGTAGTTGGTCAAGTGTTCTCCTTCTTCAAGGGCATGAAACTGCTGATAGCTCATCCTCTCGATATTCCTACTGATACACCTACCTAAGTACAACTTCCAAGATTTGACAATCTGTGCATTGAGAATTCGAAGATAGCTGTTGAAACACTCGACCAAGACCAAAAGTAGAATCAGAAAACCAATCTGATACCAAACTCCCGTAGACCTCTCCAACATCATATCTAAAACCGTCATTCTGCCATAGACAGTATAAAGACTCCCAACAGCTATCACCAAGGTGAGCAAGATAGAAAGGCTGACCTTGCGCCACTCTTTTTTACAAAGTACCATAATATCGTTCATTTTTGTTTCTCACTTTATTTTTGTTAAACAATTGTTTAATAAAATTTTACTCTTATTTCCTGAAAAGTCAATATTGTATTTAATAAAAATTAAACATTTGTTTAAAAATATATTTTTACCAAAATAACGGTAAATCGTTTTCTTTTTGAAAACTTTTTATTATAATCTTAAAAGAGGTGAAAAATGTGAAAAAAATTGCTTTTGATTCAACAAAATACTTACAACTACAACGTGACCATATTTTAGAGCGTATCCAGCAGTTTGACGGAAAATTGTATATGGAATTCGGCGGAAAAATGCTAGAAGATTTCCATGCTGCCCGTGTGCTTCCTGGTTATGAGCCTGACAATAAAATTAAGCTCCTTCAAGAATTAAAAGAGCAAGTTGAGATTGTCATTGCCATTAACGCAAGTAACATTGAACATTCTAAGGCCCGTGGTGATTTAGGCATTTCCTACGACCAAGAAGTGCTACGCTTAATTGATACCTTTAATGACTTGGGAATCTATGTCGGCTCTGTCGTTATTACCCAGTACACCAATCAGCCAGCTGCTGACGCTTTCCGTCATCAATTAGAAAAAAATGGTATCCAGTCCTATCTCCACTATCCAATCAAGGGATATCCATCTGATATTGACTACATTATTTCACCAGAAGGTATGGGGAAAAATGACTATATCGAAACGAGTCGCAATCTGATTGTGGTGACTGCACCTGGGCCTGGTTCTGGAAAGCTCGCAACTTGTATCTCGCAACTCTACCATGACCAATTGCACGGTATCAAGGCAGGCTATGCCAAATTTGAAACCTTCCCTGTCTGGAATTTACCGCTTCATCATCCTGTCAATCTGGCCTATGAAGCAGCAACTGCTGACCTAGATGACCTCAATATGATTGACCCCTTCCATTTGCAAACCTACGGCAAAACAGCAGTCAACTACAACCGTGACATCGAAGTCTTCCCTGTTCTTAATCGGACCTTTGAACGTATTTTAGCCAAATCACCATACGCTTCCCCAACCGATATGGGTGTCAATATGGTGGGCTACTCGATTGTCGATGAAGAGGCAGCCATTGCCGCATCAAAAGAAGAAATCATCCGCCGCTACTATCAAACCTTGGTAGACTTCAAGGCTGAACGAGTTCCAGCATCTGCTGTGAAAAAAATTGAACTCTTGATGAACGAAGTGGGTGTTTCACCGAGCGACCGCAAGGTAACTATTGCAGCGCGTGCCAAAGCAGAAGCAACTGGTCAGCCAGCCCTTGCAATTGAACTACCTAATGGTGAGATTGTCACAGGTAAAACCTCTGACCTCTTTGGTCCATCTGCGGCTGTTATCATCAATGCCATTAAAAATTTAGCTAATATTGACAAGGCAACACATTTGATTGAACCAGAGTATGTCAAACCAATTCAAAACCTCAAAATCAATCATCTAGGCAACCGCAATCCACGTCTGCACTCTAGTGAACTACTGATTGCCCTTGCCATTACTGCTATGAACAAGCCAGAAGCAGATCTTGCCATGAAACAATTAGGCAATTTAAGCGGTAGCGAATGCCACTCTACCGTAACGCTTCCAGAAGAAGACCGCAATGTCCTCCGCAAACTCGGTATTAATGTCACCTTTGACCCCAACTACCAACACAATAAGTTTTATCATAAATGAAACAACAACCCCTGATGTCACTTACTATCAGGGGTTTTATACTGAAAGAAATGCAACCACTGAACAAGAAGCAAGCCTTTCTCACCTTGCCCCCTGCTAGTGCCCATTCTCTTAGTTTCTTACTAAAAAGAGCAACTGGGAATAACAGAACATTTTATACTCTATTTAATATCAACAGTAGCATGTTACGATACGTTATTAGATTGTTCAGACGCAAGCAACCACCTTCGGCTTACTGTATTTCCAATCTGACATCATCACTATCCTAACTTTGTCAACGCAATCAATTTAGATTTCTGAAGGTTATAAATGGTGGATAAATTGGTTCGGTTGAAATCTCAATGGGTATGAATCAGTATTAGTCAGCATAAACGATAAAAATAGGCTCAAGCAAGTACTGTACCAAACGCTTGAGTCTACTTCTTTTTTATAATGTAATGCTATTATTTTTTGAAATTTTCATGAAGGTGAGCAAGGAAGCCACCGTGATGAGGGTGAGAATCGTTGATAATGCGGCTGCCACACCATAATTTCCACGTAGAACCTCTGTATAAATAGCTACTGTCATGGTCCGTGTCCGAACATTATAGAGCAAAATAGAGGTCGACAATTCAGAAATCATCGTTACCCAAGAAAGGATCGCACCTGAAATAATACCTGACAACATCATTGGCGTCGTGATTTTGACAAATGTATTCAAGCGACTACTTCCTAGACTTTCTGCTGCTTCTTCAATACTTGGTGCAATCTGTTGCAAACTAGCAACAGAGGAGCGAATGGTATATGGTAGACGACGAACAGATAGGGAAACAATTAGGATAAAGGCTGTCCCTGTAATCATCAAGATTCCGCTGCCAAACAAACCTGTATTAAAGGAAGAAATAAAGGCAATCCCCATAACCGTTCCCGGTACAATGTAAGGAACCATACTCAAACTGTCAATCAAATTGGTAAAGACATTGCGTTTCCGCACGGCCAAATACGAGATAAAGGTTGCAAAAATCACAACGAGTACCAAGGCAATCAGCGGAATACGGATCGTATTGAAGATTGCTGATCCCATACGATTAAAGGCTGTTTTGTAACTATTGAGTGAGTAGCCTTTGACAAAGACCATTCCTGATGTCTTTAAGAATGAAGTATAGATAAGGTACAACTGCGGTAAAACAGCTAAGAAGATAATCCCATAGACCGTTGTATAAATCGCAACAGTTTTTCCTCCAGTTGTTTTCTTCGGTTGAATCGGATGTAGCGAGTTCATACTAAAACTAAAGCGATTAGCGATGTATTTTTGGACTAAAAAGATGACCAAAGCAATGATAATTGCCATTATCGCTAAGGCAGAGGCAAATGCTGAATTACCACCAACTTCGCTGATAAATTCTGTATAAATGAGAACTGGAAATGTTCGATACCCTTCCCCAATCAACATTGGAGTTCCGAAGTCAGAGAAAGCCCTCATAAAGACAAGCAATGCTGCTGCAAGTAGGGTGGGCACTAAAAGTGGTAAGACCACCTTAAATATCCGTTGTAAACCAACTGACCCCATACTTTCTGCTGCTTCTAAAACAGAGTTATCAATACTCTTCATCGTTCCTGCCACATATAAGAAGACAAGTGGGAACAATTGCAAGGTAAAGACCAACACAATTCCTTTAAAGCCATAAATATCAATTGCTGGCAAATGAAAGGCTGTCGTTAAAAACTTGGTAATGACACCATTACGTCCTAAGAGCAAAATCCATGAATAAGCTCCTACAAATGGCGCTGACATTGAAGCGATGATGACCAAAATCTGCAGGAATTTCTTTCCCTTAAATTCATACATGGAGAACAGATAGGCCAAAACAGTTCCTACAATCAACGATGTACAGGTAGCTGTTAAAGAAACCTTAAAACTATTCACCAAGGTATCTGAATAATAAGATTTTTCAAAAAAGGAAGCGAAATGATGAAATGAAAATTTACCATCCGCAATCACAGCCTGTTTTAAAATCGTCACAATTGGATAGACCAGAAAGACGAGATAGGTAATGAAAATAAGAAAAGATGAACTTGTCCAAATGGTCACTTTTTTCCGTTCCATACTATTCTCCTTTCATCAAGTTATGAGAACCGTCTGCTGTAAAGACATTTAGTTTCTGAACATTGATTCTCAACGTAACGCTATCCCCTTTGACTAAATCTTCTTCAAATGTTGACTCTTCGCTAACTTGAATCTTAGAAGCAAAATCGGTTTGAATAAAATACTCTGTATTCATGCCGAGATAGACACTATCTGTAATCTGACCACGAATATCTCCTAATTCATCTCTCAAGAATTCTTCTGGACGAATGCTGACACGAACTGCCTGATTTTCCACACCATCTAAAGATGGAATGCGAAGCGTATAGCCACCATTAAAGACGAGATAGGCCTCTCCATTGCGTGTTTCCAATTGTGCATCAATGATATTGGTCCGACCGATAAAGGTAGCTACAAATTCATTTGCTGGACGATGATACAATTCTTTTGGACGACCAATCTGCTGAATCACACCATCTTTCATAACCGCAATTTGGTCTGAAATAGCCATTGCCTCTTCTTGGTCATGGGTAACATAAACAGTCGTAATTCCTACTTCATGCTGGATTTCACGAATAGCTTGACGCATATCCAAACGCAATTTCGCATCTAAGTTACTCAAGGGCTCATCCATGAGTAGAACACTAGGATTAACAGCTAAGGCTCTTGCTAAGGCTACCCGTTGTTGCTGACCACCACTCAATTTATCTGGCTTACGATCAGCATACTGGTCAATCTGCATCAATTCCAAATATTTTTGGGTCTCACGTTCTAATTCTTCTTTGGACACTTTCTTTTGCTTCAAACCAAATGCCACATTATCTCGAACAGATAGATGAGGGAAAATCGCATAATTTTGGAAAACCATCCCAATATTGCGTTTACTTGGTTCCATATTGTTGATTTTCACATCGCCAAAATAGAACTCGCCCCCTTCAATACTATTGAAACCAGCAATCATTCGCAAAAGCGTGGTCTTTCCGCAACCAGAAGGTCCTAGAAGAGTAAATAAACTCCCTTTTGGAATCGTTACATTTAAATTTTCAATAACGGGTACATCATGATAGACTTTCTTAGCATTGATAATCCTAATCTCACTCATTGTTTTCCTCCATTATTTTCCTGACTGAATGTCTGTAAAGATTTCGCTATATTTCTTCACAATATCTGCCTTATTTTTAATGACATAGTCATAATCTTCAGTCTTGGTATTGATTTCTTTAATTGGTTTCATATTTTCACTTGTCTTAGCATCTTTGCGTACAGGACGGTTTGTTGTTGTTGTTCCTAAGGTATCTTGTACTTCTTGAGAGACAAGGAAGTCAATGAATTTCTTGGCATTTTCCATGTTTTTAGCATTTTTGACAATCGCTGCGCTTGCTGGTAAGAAGACAGTTCCTTCTTTTGGATAAACGACTTGGATATTTGCTCCATCATTCAGCAATTTCACAGCTGGATCTTCATAGGATAGACCAACCGCCATTTCCCCATCTGCAACTGATTTATAGACACCTGAAGAGCTAGAACCAATTTTACCATCAATCAGAGTAAAGATGTCTTTTACATAGCTCCAAGCCTTTTCATCACTATAGCCACCTTCTGCTACCAACATATTGGTCAACTGTGCAAAGGCACTTGATGAATTGGCAGGGTCTGCTGTTGCAATCTTTCCTTTCAACTCAGGCTTCAACAAATCGTTATACCCTTCAATTTTCATCCCTTTTGTCAAATCAGGATTCACAATCAAGACACTACCATCTAGTGTATATGGTGTAGAGTATCCTGTTGTATTACGATATTCTTCGATTACTTGATCATTATCTGCTGCAGTATATGGCTCAAATAGTTCACCATGTGTCGCATACTGTGTATAGGATCCTCCGAAGATAATATCAGCTACTGGTGCTTCTTTTTCAGACTCTAATTTTTTAAAGAGTTCTCCTGTTCCAGCCTGAATCAATTCAACCTTGACACCATATTTTTCTTCAAATGCTGGAATCGTTGCGTTGATTAAGCCTTCTGAGTTTGGCGAATAAACAACAAGCGCGTCGCTTTTTCCGCCTTCTTCTGAAGCGCTATTGTTTGAACAAGCTGCAAGGGTTAGTGCACCTACTGCTGCAAGGCTACCTGCCATATATTTGATCCATTTCTTTTTCATGATGGATACCTCCTTTTTTAATCAATTATAGTATAAAATTTTGAAAGCGTTTTTCATACCACCTTTTCTCTCCAAAATAGGGGAAAATTATCTACATTGTGAGAAAACAATCAAGCTGTTCGATGAGATGATAAAATGAGCTGAGACAAACCAGACAATCCTCGCTTTTTGATTTCCAAGCTCAGGTACCAATCGTCACTCCCCTGACTATTGATATGCGCTAAATTGTTCAATCTACAAAAGTAATGAGGGCAGGGACTTTTTATACGTAATCTTCAAGACTACATTCTTTTGTTGGTGAGCGCGACGCTCTCATCACGGTTTGTCCCAGCCTCATTCAAGAAGGAAGTTGTTTTAGAATATGTGGATGGTTATCTTTCTAAAAAATATGGATTAGATTCTGACTCACAGCGCTTCTAGCGCTAACGTTCTTTCACAAAAAATGAGTTCTCTTAGTTTCTAGGCTAGCTGGATTTCATGAAACATTACTTACTTGCTTTCTAGGCTGGCCGATTCTAATGAAAAATAGCTCTCTTGGTGTCTAGGCTGATCGAATTTTATAAAAAATAGCTCTCTTAGTTTCTAGGCTAACTGTTCTTCACGAAAAATAGGTTCTCTTGCTTTCTAGGCTAGCTAGATTTCATGAAAAATTACTTACTTGGTTTCTAGGCTGGCCGATTCTAATGAAAAATAGCTCTCTTAGTTTCTAGGCTGATCGAATTTCATGAAAAATAGGCTCTCTTGCTTTCTAGGCCATTTAACATTTCCTTGTTAAGCTAAAAAGAGGCTAAAACAAAAGTCCAGCCTTGCTTCTTTTATAACTCTTATCTCAATAGTCAGGAGAGTGACGATTGAGAGCTGAGCCTAGAAATCACGATTGAATCCCTCCCTCATGACATTTTTTTGATTTGTTCTGTTTCTTTAAATTCCGTTGGGGAAACTCCAAAATAATTTTTAAACAATTTGCCAAAATACTTATAATCAGAGATACCAACTTTATCCGCAATCTCATAAATCTTCATATCTGGGAAACGATACATCATCTCTACTGCCTGCTTCAGACGATACTGCAAAATATACTCATGTAAGGTGATGGATAAATTTTCTTTGATCAGCCGATACAGATAGCTCTCACTATAGCCAAATTCTCTTGCAATATCTGCAATCGTAAAATGCTCTTGATAATGTTCCCGAACCCAACCCAATAAGCGCTGAATCAACGTATTCTGGCTCGAAAGGGTATTAAATTCCTGCACAAACTGCTGGTATTCTTGCTTAAATGGCAGGCTATTGACCGAATTCACCTTTAAGCGTTCGACAACGGTTCTCAAGCAGGATTCTAACTCCTCTGCATCAATTGGCTTACTAATAAAATCACAAACACCAAACTTCATCGCCCTTTTGGCATTTTCAAAATCATTATAGCCTGATAAAATAATCTTCTCATAGCTAATATCAGCTGTCACCTCAAACATCATAAAGGCATCCATAATGGGCATGGTAATATCTGTCAATACGATATCTGGTTGCAAGTCACGAATGAGAGACATCCCTTCTTGGCCATGACTCGCTAAGCCAACCACTTCAATTCCCAACATGGAATAATCGACTGCTAACGATAACCATTTCCGAATCAAGTGCTCATCTTCAACAATGATGAGTTTATACATCTCCTACCTCCAAAACAACAAACTGAATCCATGTCTCGCCTTTCCGATTGACCCCAAGATTACATTGAACCTCATCGAAAAATTCCTTTAGACGCCGATAACTATTCACAACTCCATGCTGGGTCTGATTGGTCTCTAAAGACTCCAAAATATTTTGACGCTCCTGTTTCGTTAACCCACCTGCATTGTCTATTACCGTGAAATACAGATAAGAGTCCCGCTGCTCAATTTGAACCCGAATATGCAAATCAATCCGATATTTTCTACCATATTTCATGGCATTCTCAATCAAAGGCAATAGGAACAAGCGTGGTATCAACTGATGTTTGACAGATTCTGGGCATACAATCTCATACGTAAAGCTCTCATACCGAACCGCATGAATCTCCAAATATGATTGGATAATTTCTAAATCTTCCCCAATAGAAGTATCATGGTCCAACTGGGCAACACTATAGCGTAAAATACTGGTTAGATTCTGAATCAGCTGATTGGTCAAAGAAGGATCTAATTCGTGAGTAATTTTAATCGTTTCGAGCGTATTATAGAGAAAGTGCGGATTGAATTGAGCTTCCAACATCTTGCGTTCAAACCACAATTTCTCCCGCTCCAACAATAATTTTTGCTCATGCAATGAATCCAATTCTTCCAACATTTGGTTGATTTGTTCCGCCATGAATTCAAACTCATCCCCTGTTTCTAGCTGCACCTTCTTCTTATCTGCTGCAATAATCTGCTTCATCTGGTGAACCAAGGACTCAATGGGAATGGCATTGTAAGAAGCAATCTTATGGGCAATTTTGCGAGCCTGAATCAAATAAACCGTTAGGGCAACTACCGTGATAGCTAATGAGAAAATTGCTAGAAAATGAATAGGAAAGAAGGTCTGAAACGTATAGACATAGAGATAGCGTCCAATTTCCGCCTCATAGGTCAAGACTGGCTGTTCTGAATTAAAGATGGTCTGTTGTCGCAATAACTGCTCATCCAATTTTTCTAAGGACGATACTGTAAAGTAATTGGAATTTTTTGCAAAAATATTTCCATACTTATCTGTCAAAATATATTTGGCCGATAAAATATCATCATAAGAAATAAAATCATGAGCATTGATAAATAAAATGCTATAACCAATTCGCTCTCCTGCTTCCTCAATGGGATGGATAAACAAGAGATAATGCTCATGATTTGTTGACACAATGACCTTAGGAGCAATGGTTTCCACAGAAGACTGCTCCATTAAAATCTGCAAATAGTAGGTCGGTATCAGCAAGCCTGTTCGTGAGCGACTAGTCGTAAAGAGAGAATTTCCTTCCTTATCCAGTACCATTAAATCAGAAACCAGTTTGGGCTGCGCTCGCTTTTCATAGAAAGAAGTATAGAGTTCCCGCTCTGTACGATTTCCTTTTAAAAATTCTCGAACGATTCCCTTATCTAACTCCTTAAGAACTAGCTCATTACTTGCGATACCCTCGTATGTATGCTGCACAATCTCTTCGGTATCTCGCACCAATTGGTAATACTGTAAAACATAAGAGGATGAAACAAGCAGTATCATTAAAATACCGGTGGTTATCAAAGCTGACCAGCTACTCTTCTTAATAATCTCCTTTTGTAAAGATTGCTTAAATGATCCCTTCATGATCTCCTCTCTTCTATTTGAAAACGTTTCATTCATTATATCAAATTTTACGCATTTTGAAAAAGGTTATAGGAGGACAAAAAAGAAGCCCTTTCGGGCCTATCTCATGTTGTTCATTGAGAGGAACTCCTTATCTCACAACAAACCTCTAACGTCACTCCCCTCTTCTCAGTACAAGTGCTAGCAGATGTTCAGCTATCTGCTGGTCTGGGAGAAGGATTCTTTGACGAGTTTAAGATTGAAACTGTCTACTCAAACGAGGAGCAATACGGTTACGACATTGCAGCTTGGATTGAGGGAGACTCTATGGAGCCTATCTATAAGAGTGGTTAAGTCGCACTTATACGCTCGAACGGATTCGACTATGATGGAGCTGTCTATGCACTATCTTGGAATGACTCTGTCTATATCAAAAAGCTCTACCGTGATGAGGATGGCTTTAGAATGGTTTCCCTGAATAAGGACTATCCTGAGAAGTTCATCCCTTATGAGGATGAACCAAGAATTGTTGGTCTAGTTGTGGGACACTTTATGCCTGTCGAGGGAGTATAGTCATGAAATTAAAAGATATTTTAGAACTTGGAACGTATGGCTTCAACCCTGATTGTAAAGTTGAAATATTCAATATGGACAACTTTGAAGAGTGACTAGAAAATGAAGGATTCGATGAAATTCTTATTCCTCAAAATGAAGATGCAAAAATCTATCCTTACGCTTTTTTGATAGAAGATTCTATTTTGATTGCTATGACCGAGGAGGATGACAATACCTATGAACGTTAAAGAAATGATTTATATAAAGGACGAACGCATTATCTTCACTCCTGATAAGTTCGAATACGACATCACTGATTATCAGCCAGTCCACCTGCTCGGAAGTGAGGGCTTTAACCTCCTCTTCATTGGTTGGCCAGTTCAATTTCCCATTTTTAAAACGTTTATACAATAACCAAAATCCCTGTCCATCCCAGTAAAGAGCTTTGAATCGGTCTTTTCGACCTCCACAGAAGAGATAGACCTGACCTGAAAAGGGAGCTAGGTTAATTTGACTTTTGACAAGGTAGGCGAGAGAATCAATCCCTTGACGCATATCCGTTTTCCCGCAGACCAAGTGGACTTGACCTAAATCATTGAGTCGGATGGTCATAGTTCCGTACCTTATCCAAGATTGTTTCCATTACTTCATGGTTGATAGATTGGAAGAATGTGACTTTCACTTTTCCGAGACGAATTTTCATCAGAATATCGTTTCTGCTTTTCTTTTCAAAGCGATGAGATTGAGGAACTGTTAATGGGACGATAGGGTGTGACATAAAAAATCCTCCAGTTTGTTTTTTATAACAGTATACTGGAGGAGGAAGTGATTAGATAGATACCTTGTTATTGGGCGGTTACAATTAATCTATAAATTTATATTTCAATAATCCCATCCAGTAGATTTTCAATTTCTGGCGTAAGATGATGAGTAATAAGTACCACTGTTGCATCTGTCTTTTTCAAAAGACATTGTTCTATATTTTGTACTGAGACTTTATCAATGGCAGAAAGACTTTCATCTAAAAATATAATATCTTTTTCTAAAAATAATGCTCTAGCTATACCAATCTTTTGTTTTTGACCTCCCGAAAGCATGTTTCCCTCCCAATCAATTAATGTCATAAGTCCTTCTGCTTGTTGTTCAACCCAATCTAATAAATCTACTGAACTTAAAATATTTTTTATTTTATTTTCATCATATTCTTTTCCAAGAGTGATATTCTCAATAATGCTACCAGAAAAAATAACACTATTCTGTTCAACATATGCTATCCTCTGGAATAATGAAGTCCTCAATTCTTCATATGTATATGAATCATAATATATTTCTCCCTGAGTTGATTTAAGTCTTCCAAATAGTATATTTAATAAGGTAGTTTTCCCGCTACCAGATGGGCCAATCAAAGCATATTTTTTACCTTTTTTAATAGTAAAATTGACATCATTCAGAGTTGGTAATACTGAATCGGGATAAGTAAAGCCAACATTTTTCACGATTATTTCTTTTTCAAAAAACGGTAAAGTAAAATCATCTCGCTTTTCAGAAGCTTGTATATCAGAAAACTTATCAAATATTTCTTGAATTGTTTTCATTTCAATCCAGTTAAACTCGAAAAAATCGTTGCTGAGAGGTATTGTGTCGCTGATAAGGAACCAATAACAACATACCCAGCAAAATAAAGCCAGCCCGCTTGCATGAGCAATACAATTTGACTAGCTATACTTACACCATTTGTTGCAGATTGCATTAAACCGGAATAAGAACTATATCTAATTTTGTTTTTGGCTAAAAGCTTCGATTCCAAAACAATTTTATTCATAAAGTAAGGCATTGATTGAGTGCTATACAACACTCGTAATCCATTAAACAAACCATTTAGATTATGTGTAAAATTCTCATTAGCTCTACTAACATCTAACATAAAAGCATTTAGCTTTTTACTAAACATTTTAGGTACTGTAACCATTGCTACTGTCAATAATAAAATACTTGCTATTAATGAGTAGTGTAAAGAAAACAACACATACCCTCCTGTTAATATATTAAAAATTTGTGATAAGATCATCGAAAAATTTCCGAATCCATACTCATTGATAGTTGCAATATCATTTACCATCCAAGAAACATAAGAACTAGTAGCTTTATCATAAATATATTCTTCATCGACATTAGCTAAATTACTTGCTATATCTTTTCGGATTTGAATATTCATATTTTGAATAGCCAGAGCATGTAAGTAACTTGAGAGCACTATTTGAATTACCCAAGCAACCAAACAAATACACATCATTTTAATCCAATACATAAATGTTGAAAATCCATCATTTACAAGACTTGTAAGTGCATTGGCACTGAGAACCCCCCAATATGTAGATATGATAGAACCACCAAATATTACAGAAAGTAATAATAAATTTATTTTCCAACATCTAGCAATATAGACACATATTGTTAATTTTTTTTGTCATTAAAGTATCTTCCTTTATTTTCTACTTTTTTAAGATATTTTAGTTCGATTATATACATAACGTTCAACTTTTTCTTTTGAAATCCTTCCATCTTTCAAAGCTAACTCAATTTCACATCCAGGAGTATTATCATGATTACAATCTGAAAAGCGACACTTATCTGATAGTGTCAAAATATCTGAGAACAGAATAGACAAGTCTAAATTTTCATTTTTATCAATAGCTTTAAATCCCGGCGTATCAATGACATAATAATCATATTTCTGACAATACAACATTTTACTCATCGTAGTAGTATGTTTACCTTTACCATCCTTTCTAACATCCCCTACTTTTTCCTGATTATTTTGCCTTAGATGATTGATAACCGTTGTTTTTCCTGCACCAGAACTACCTATAAACAGGCCGACATGTTTACTTTTTAATGTATTCTCAAAGTTCTTTAGACTCTCTTTGTTATAGATACTAATTTCCAATATATTTATATTAGGATACAAAACTTTAAATGTTTTCACACATTGAATATAGTTATCCGTCAAATCTATTTTCGTAATGACCAAATAAAGTTCTATATCTTTTTGACTAAAAACTAAAACATATCTCTCTAGTTTTGATAAAGAAAAATTTTGATTAACTGCAATAAATATATATATTTGATCAACATTGCTAGCTAAAACCTGATTACTCTTTGAATACCTATAGCTCTTTGCCGTTTTATTACTAGACTTCTCCACAACTTTTTCTCTCTTTGTAATCTGTTTAATTGTTAAATAATCAGATTCTTCCGACAATTCAATTATATCTCCAACAAAACACTTAAGTTCACCTTTTCGGATATCGATTTCTTCTCCATTAGATAAAACTACTACATAATCATTTTTACGTTCAGAAATCACTCTGGCGCTCATGAAAGTTCTACTATTATCTTTTTTCATCCAATTCCTCATATTACTAAAATAAAAATAGAGCATCACCTATAAATTTTCTTCGATTATCTAATTTTGAAATTTATCTGAGATATAGTGCTCTACTGCCAGAGCCTTCTCTGTGTTATCTTCGATTTGCTTATACAAAAAATGTGCAGTCTCAAAGTAGGTTTTAACCGTCGATCTTTCTGAAAAGTTTTGACTTAGATTTCCCAACAACAAAAATGAATCTGCTAATAAATAAGTTGTTCTATACTCTTGGCATAATTTAATGGTTGCAGTTACTTGTTTAATAGCTGCTTCCATATTCTTTCGTAGCCAAAAATAGCGACCTAGGTTATAGTTAAATTTGATAGTCAACTCCAATTCCTCTATTGTATTTAAAGTCAGTTGCTGCAAATGAGCCACCAACTCTTCCTTCATCATATCAAACTTAGCTAGATTGTCTGTATCATGATAGAAATTAAAAAGCGTATTGGAAATTTGAAGGTGGTTTATATCTGTCTTATGAGTTGATTTTAATGCTTTCTCTAATCGTTCTATCGCACTTTCTCTTCTATCACTAACGTAAAAATCAACTAATGAAGCAATCCATTCCAGATATATTTTATCTGACAGTGATAAGCGATGAGATTTTCCTTTCTCTAACTCATAGATATATTTCAAAGATTCATAATTTCTTTGAATAATAAATGTTTTAGCTATTTTTTTAAACTCTATAAGCTCCGTACTCTCATTCAAAATTTGCTCGTCAAAAAAATAATCCATACTGACATTGAGTTTTTTAGCCAGTTGATGTAATACTTCTGAACCTGGAGTATATTCTCCATTCTCCAAACGACTAATTTGACCTTGTTTACAAATGCCCTCTGCCCATTCTTTTTGAGATAATTTCAATTCTTTTCTTCTGCTCTTAATCCTAGTAGCTAATAAGCTTCCCACTCTATTTCCTCCAGTCTATTACTTCTAATTGTATTTTCTCACGATTTCTAAAATAATTCAAATACGTTATATTTAATATACCATTGGTGCTAGTTCTCTTCCCACTACACAAAAAACCCAAAAGGACTATACTGTAAGTGCCTAAACAAACAGGAGGTTAGTCCAAATGAGCCACTTACAGTATACCGCAAAATCTCGTCACTTACAATGGAATATGCGACAATTATCAAACATTTGTCACCAACTTTATCGTGATTACTGTCCAGCTTCCTTAAAACATCGTCATAATGTTGCTTTATCTAAGTATCAGATGAATCCATTCTCGTTCTATTAGTGCTTCAAGCTGAATTGGGAATCAAATCACAGCGTCATTTTTATAGAATCTGTTGCTTCTTTCCTTGTGGAAGATTGCTGGAAAGAAGTCGCTTTAATCGTCGTGCTATACAGTTAATTGGGCTGGTACAACTGATTCGCCAAGCCATGAATAGGCAACTATCACCTAACGCCATTGTCATCATGGATAGTTTTCCTTTACCTCTTTGTCATCCTGTTCGCAACCATAGAGCAAGAATTTTTGCAGGGCAGGCAGACATTGGCTACAATATTTGGAACAGAAAGGATATCACTTATGGACTCCGCTGCGACAGAATATGGAGAGGGCCGATCAGCATAACAATTGGAGATTGTTAGCGATGCAGCGCACTATTGAAACTCGTTTTTCTGAATTATATGCTTTGTTTGATATAGAACAAACCCTTGCCAGAGGACTGGATGGACTACAGTTACGGATTGAACAAATCCTGCTAGCTTATTATCTCAGATATTTTGAAGTAAACTAGCACCATGGGGAGTATTTCAGTTTGCTTTTAGTACTAGTCAACGAGTTGCAGGCAGTACTGGAGCCCGGCAAAGCGAGTTAACGACGTAATAAAATATAAACTGAATGACTATATCATACCGCTATTTATGCTGAATATAGGTCTATATCAATCTCAATATTCTTGCTTCTATCGACTATTCAGCTATTTTTAAGGAGGGTACGTTTCTATTCCCGTAAACACCTTGTCAATGGAAACAAACCCATACCCACTAGGGTTTACGGGAATAAATAATTATACCACCAAGCTTTCAATCCCACTACTTCAATTTCAACTCCCACTCTGATACTTACCCACCATACAACAAAAAGCCTTGATGTCAAGGCTTTTTACTATCCCTTTCGTTCAAAGGTTTCTAGGATTTTACGAGCAGAGCAACACACTCAATGTGATGCGTCATTGGAAATAAAAAAATTTCACGATTTAACGATTTGAAACTATCTAAACGATTACCTATTATGTTACATTAGGTCTACATTGCTCATTATTAATTACTAAGCAAAATAGATAAAACAAGTTTAAAATTCATAAGAAAAACCCTTGAAACCAAGCGATTTCAAGGGTTTTAAACCATTCTATTGTATCAATTAACTTCTACTGATTTCAAATAATAGAAATTTGTAATACAATTTTAAGTTTTTCCTTTCTAGGGGTGTGCAAGAGGTTCAAAGGGTGTGCATAATAGAACGAATTGATTCACCTATCATTATACCACATTAGAGAACCAAAGCTGTTGGAAAACGCTAGTATCAGATTCATCATTTCCCTATACACAGTAGTTCACTATCTTCTAACAAGACAGGAAGGTATAAAAAAACAGGCGCTTATTGAAAGGAGCTCCTGTTTTCTTCTTTATTCGTTGATTACTGTGCCCATTTATTATTGTCCATGATAAATGGTTTTGCCAATCCTTCTCCAGTATAGTCTGCGTATTTCGTTAACAGATACTGGTAGCAATCTTCCTTTCTTTCAAGACTATGCCGCTCCAGATGATATTCTCCCCTATTCAATCGATGAAGGCTTTATTGACCTTACTAGCTCACTTCTTACTTTATTTCTGATAAATCAATGTCAAGGAAAGATAAGTTAGATACTATTTCGGCTATGATTCAGAGGGATATTTATCGCAAAACAGGTATTATCTCAACTGTGGGAATGAGTAATTCCAACCCTCTCCTAGCTAAACTAGCTCTTGATAATGAAGCTAAGAAAACCGCTACGATGAGGGCTAACTGGTCATACGAAGATGTAGAAACCAAGGTATGGTCCATACCAAGATTAACAGACTTTTGGGGGATTGGTAGTAAAACCGAGATTCATTTACAAAAACTTGGTATTCATTCAATCAAAGAACTGGCCAATTTCAATCCTGATATTCTCAAAAACCATACCTTAAACTGAATAAAGAAAATGCCAAGAACAATCGGAACCACTACTATCTATTCAGCGTTGAGCCTATCGAGAACAACAAACTCATCAGAAAATATGTCTACCTAAAGACTGTTTGCTCTACAAACTAAAAAAACGATTCTTTTGGTATCAATATTGAAAAATATGAGTTTTTTAATGATTTGTCAAGATACCTTATTTTTCATTTTATTTAGTCTATAAGCATATTTTTTCAGCGAGTTCCTAAAATGCTTCTCTCCCAAACTTCTTATTACTTTTCATCTACCACTCCTAACAAATGTAAATATTTAACTTTCAGATAATGTGTTTTCATTTTGAACACTGCTTTTCTAATCATTTTCTATATTATAATGTCTTCGAAGACGAGATATTATCATTGTTTAATTGTGATTCTTATGAAAATATTTTAAAACCGCATGTAGCTAAAAATAGTTACATGCGGTTACTTCATACGTAAAGCATTTTCTAACTATCCACTATAGTTGAAAATAACCTACTTTACACTTTCTTGGCCGGAGTGGATAGTTTTGAACCATTTTCATTATAGATTCTTTTTTCATTGACTACAATTTTTTCAATGATTGCAGTTTCAAGATCTACATTGAGAATTTCAGAAATACCAAGTAAAAAAATAGCTACATCTGCTAATTCCTCTGCAATATTTGAAACATCATCCTTAAAATATGCCTGAAATAATTCATTAACCTCTCCATATAAACATAGTAACTCAAATTTAATATCTGTAGTATTAAAGCCTTTCATTTTTTTATTTTCTAAAATCTTCTTTTGGCAATCTTTTAATGACGTAATCATATTATACAATCCTTTTAACTTTTATAAATTTATTATACAATATTTTGTCCTCTTTGGAAACTTTATGTGCTACCTCTATAAAACCTACGTTTCGTTGTGATAGATATCCCCTTATATCCCTAGTTGTTTGTTCGTCAATCATTGAATTAACCTCATCCAATAACAAAAATTTAGAAGACAATAGCACCCCTCGAGCAAGTGCTACTCTTTAGAGGATGAAACAAGCAGTATCATTAAAATACCGGTGGTTATCAAAGCTGACCAGCTACTCTTCTTAATAATCTCCTTTTGTAAAGATTGCTTAAATGATCCCTTCATGATCTCCTCTCTTCTATTTGAAAACGTTTCATTCATTATATCAAATTTTACGCATTTTGAAAAAGCCTACACATAAGCGCCAAATAATGAGTTATCTAACAGAAAAAGGAGAAGACTCTCGCCTTCTCCTCTACACAATCAATCGATTGTTATGAGATACATTCACTTGCTTTACGTCGTCTTTCAGGATGTCGCCAATAACGTCTACTACAAAGAGCACTGCAAAATGTAGACCTACGATCCAACTTTCCTTGGATTGTAGTAACTTTTTGACCACACCTTTTACAAATGAATGTTCTACTTTGATACCACAAACTAGATTCTTGCTCTTTCATTTCTCGCTATTCTTCTCCTTCCCTCTTTCTACCAACCATACCTAAAGCTGCTAAGCCAAGCGCTGTAGCGATATAGATGAACCCAGTATCTGCATGTGAGTCTCCAGTAGCTGGCAAACGTTTTTCCTCTGCTTGTACAGGACTAGTAGGAGAAGAAACTGATGGAGCCATTCCTGATTGACTATCATTGCTGATGGTTTGATTTGCACCCGTTTTATCACTATCTTTCTTACCAGTCGTAACTTCAATGACGATTACTGGTACTTCTACAATATCCTTACTTCCATCTGGGTAAGTAATCTCAACTGTAACAGTACCTTTGTCTCCTGGAGTTTCTGAAGTCGGGATCTTACCAACGACTTTAGCAACTCCACTTGAACCTTCTGGAATGATTACTTGAGCAAGAATATCTTTCTCAGAAATCGGAGCGCCTTGTGGGACAGACACTCTACCGACTACTGGTGTGTGTTTGTCAGCATCTGTTTCTTTAGAAGCAATTGGTGTAACTTTTACAGGGACTTCCACTGTATCTGTGCTTCCATCCGGATAAGTCACAACTACTTTTACTGTGCCTTTATCACCAGCTTCTTCTGTTGTTGGAATCTTACCTACAACTTTAGCTGTTCCACCTGAACCTTCTGGAATGGTTACTTGAGCAAGAATATCTTTCTCAGAAATTGGAGCTCCTTGTGGGACAGACACTCTACCGACTACTGGTGTATGTTTGTCAGCATCTGTTTCTTTAGAAGCAATTGGTGTAACTTTTACAGGGACTTCCACTGTATCTGTGCTTCCATCCGGATAAGTCACAACTACTTTTACTGTGCCTTTATCACCAGCTTCTTCTGTTGTTGGAATCTTACCTACAACTTTAGCTGTTCCACCTGAACCTTCTGGAATGGTTACTTGAGCAAGAATATCTTTCTCAGAAATTGGAGCTCCTTGTGGGACAGACACTCTACCGACTACTGGTGTATGTTTGTCAGCATCTGTTTCTTTAGGAGCAATTGGTGTAACTTTTACAGGGACTTCTACTGTGTCTGTACTTCCGTCTGGGTAGGTCACAACTACTTTTACTGTGCCTTTATCACCAGCTTCTTCTGTTGTTGGAATCTTACCTACAACTTTAGCTGTTCCACCTGAGCCTTCTGGAATCGTTACTTTGCCTAGAATGGTATCTTCGGTGATTGGGGTACCCTGTGGTACTGTGACTGTACCTACTCCTGGTTGATACTTATCTGTGTCTTTATCTTCTGGTACTTTCACTTCGGTTACTTTTACAGGGACTTCCACTGTGTCTGTGCTTCCATCTGGGTAAGTCACAACCACGGTAACTGTACCTTTATCGCCTGGGGTTTCAGAACTTGGAATCGTTCCTGTAACTTTAGCTGTTCCACCTGAACCTTCTGGAATCGTTACTTTGCTTAGAATGGTATCTTCAATGATTGGAGTACCTTGTGGCACTGTTACTGTACCTACTCCTGGTTGATACTTATCTGTGTCTTTATCTTCTGGTACTTTCACTTCGGTTACTTTAACTGGGACTTCTACTGTATCTGTGCTTCCATCTGGGTAAGTCACAACCACGGTGACTGTGCCTTTATCGCCTGGAGTTTCAGAACTTGGAATCTTACCTGCAACTTTAGCTGTTCCACCTGAACCTTCTGGAATCGTTACTTTGCCTAGAATGGTATCTTCAGTGATTGGAGTACCTTGTGGTACTGTGACTGTACCTACGCCTGGTTGATACTTGTCAGTATCTTTATCTTTGGTAGGGTTTGGAACTTCCGTGACTTTTACAGGAACTTCAACTCTATCCTTCGTTCCATCTGGATAAGTAATCTCAACTGTAACCGTTCCTTTATCGCCAGCTTCTTCTGTTGTTGGAATCTCACCTACAACTTTAGCTGTTCCACCTGAACCTTCTGGAATCGTTACTTTACCTAGAATGTCATCTGCTTTAATCGGAGTACCTTGTGGTACTGTTACTGTACCTACGCCTGGTTCATACTTGTCAGCATCTTTTCCTTTTTCAGGTGTTGGGGTTTCCGTAACTTTTACTGGGACCTTAACTGTATCCTTCGTTCCATCTGGATAAGTAATCTCAACTGTAACTGTTCCTTTATCGCCAGCTTCTTCTGTCGTTGGAATCTCACCTACAACTTTAGCTGTTCCGCCTGAACCTTCTGGGATTGATACTTGATCCGTAATGTCCTTTTCAGTAATTTCCTGACCTTTAGGAACAACTACTTCGCCAGGAGTTGGTTCAAATTTTTCATTATCAGGTGTTGGGTTTGGTTTTGGAGCAGTTGTAACAACATTTAATTTAACAGTTGTTTTACCTTCTTCTCCATCACTATCATGTGTCACAATCGTCACTGTGTGCTCACCTGGTTGATCTGGAACAAATTTTTTGGCTTCATCTTCCGTTAGGGTTACTTTCGTTCCATCAGGTTTTACAATAATGTAAGTTGGAGCTTCAGTCATCTTAGTATCTTCAGTTGATTTATCATCTTCTTTATCTGTAATCACAACGTCTTTTGTCAAATCAACTGGTTCATCAGTTTCAGCTTTTTGATCTTTAGCAGTTACAACTGGTTTTTCATTGGTGATTTCACCTTTACCTTCATCAGAAGGGTTATTAGAAGCATCTGTTGCAGTTGCTGTAATCTTATCTCCACCTGGAACAAGTTTAGCTGATTCTGGAACTGGAACTAGAATCTCACCATTTTCAGTAACGGGTACTTCTTTTCCGTCTTTATCTTTCCATTTACCATCTTCACCTTTGGTTACAGTAGCTGGTACTGTTGTACCGTCTTCAGTTGGGAAGTTAACGGTAATAGAGGTTACATCCTCATCGTTTGGTGTTACTGGAACTTCTGTAGCAGCTGTATCCACTGTACCAACTGTAGGAGCTTTTGGCGCTGTTTTATCTTCTACTTTCAAGACGAATGTTTTCTCAGTTGTTTTACCATCGCTATCTGTTACAGATACTTTAATCGTGTACTCGCCCACTTTATTTGGATCAAATTTACCTTTGTCAACAATCGTAACGGCGCCAACTGCTTTCTTATCAGCTTTATCCGAATCATCTTCCTTATCTGTAATGTTCGTTACCAAGGCTTTAATTTTGTCATCGCCATACTCTGTACCTTTTTCAATAACAGTTGGTTCTGCTGGTACATCAAAGGTTGGAGCTTCATTCGTTACTGCACCTTTACCTGGCTCAGAAGTATTACCTGAAGCATCTTTAGCAACTGCTGTAATCTTATCCGGACCTTCAGCTAATTTCGCTGTTTCTGGTACTGGTACTTGAAGAGCTTTGCCATCAACTGGTACTTCTGTTCCGTTAGGAAGTTTCCAGACACCATTTTCATCTTTTGTGATTTCAACTGGTTCTGTACCATTTTCAGTTGGGAAGTTCACGACAATTGTTTTTTCATCCGTATCATTTGGTGTTACTGGTACTACTTTCGCAGCTGTATCCACTGTGCCAACTATAGGAGCTTTTGGTGCTGTTGTATCTTTCACTTCCAATACCAATGTTTTCTCAGTTGTTTTACCGTCGCTATCGGTTACGGTTACCGTAACAGTGTATTTACCAACTGTATTTGGATCAAAGTCACCGTCATTCTTGATCACTACTTCGCCAACATTTTTAGCATCAGTAGAATCTGTTCCATCTTCTTTATCTTTGATATTGGTTACTAAGGCTTTGATCTTGTCTTCACCAAATTCAGTACCTTTTTCAATAACAGTTGGTTCTGCTGGTACATCAAAGGTTGGAGCATCGTTGGTCACTGCACCTTTGCCTGGCTCAGAAGTATTACCTGAAGCATCTTTAGCAACAGCTGTAATCTTATCTTTGCCTTCAGTTAATTTCGCTGTTTCTGGTACTGGTACTTGAAGTGTTTTGCCATCAATTGGAACTTCTGTGTTGTCAGGAAGTCTCCAGACACCATTTTCATCTTTTGTGATTTTAACTGGTTCTGTGCCATTTTCAGTTGGGAAGTTCACGACAATTGTTTTTTCATCTGTATCATTTGGTGTTACTGGTACTACTTTCGCAGCTGTATCCACTGTGCCAACTGTAGGAGCTTTTGGTGCTGTTGTATCCTGTACTTTCAAGACGAATGTTTTCTCAGTTGTTTTACCATCGCTATCCGTTACAGATACTTTAATTGTGTAGTCGTCTACTTTATTCGGATCAAAGCCACCTTTATCAACAATCGTAACGGCGCCAATTTCTTTCTTATCAGCTGAATCTGAATCGTCTTCCTTATCTGTAATGTTCGTTACCAAGTTTTTGATTTGGTCATCTGTAAATGTAGAGCCTTTTTCGATTGGATCAGCTGGCTTATCAGTTGTTGGTACCACAAATTCTGGGGCTTCGTTAGTGATGTTTGCTTTTGCCTCTCCAGATACATTTTCATATCTATCTTGAATCGTCGCTACAATTGATAACTCAGACTCTTTCAATTTTGTTCCTTCTGGAACTGGAAGTTCTAATTTACCTTCTGCATTTTTTGCCACGACAGTTCCGTTAGGAAGTTTCCAGACACCATTTTCATCTCTTGTTGCTTCAACTGCGAAAACAGGTGTATCAGGAGAAGCTGGATCGATAACAGAAAGTTTCAACTTAATACCGCCACCGTCTGTGTAGTCCGCTGTATTTTCTTTTTCTGCTGCTGTCACATCCACTGGAATAATCTTAGCTGCCGTGTTGATAGAATCTACAATTGGCGCGACTGGTGCTTTGGTATCAATATAAAGTGGTTGTTGTGGTCCTGTGAAACCATCTTGTGACGTTACAGAACCTCTCACAGATACCCCATTGCTCCATGTATAGGTACTATTGGTATATGTTGTCGTCGCTTTAAAGAAGACCCCTTGCTTATCAGTATCGTCATCAATCTTGAAGTTCAAGGTGATGTCGCGACTCTTCATAACCGCTAAAGCTGGTCCTGCCGAATAATCTTGGAATCCATTTGCGGCTGAATCTCCTGAAGCACCGTAAACAGTATTAGGAACGGTAATAGTACGACTTGCCTCGTCATAGGTGTATCCTGCTGGTAAAGGTCCATCCAGAGAAACTCCTTCTGGCACGACGATTTTCGTCTTAACGTTAGCAGCAGTAATTCCACCTTCGTTTTTCACGTTCAGTACATACTGAATCTTATCACCACGAGTATAGACATCATCTTTTCCGTAAGTTCCCTCTCCAGTAACATTAGCACCTTCTTTAGGAATCTTTGTCAAAATCTGTTTATGGTTCAATGCAGCTCCAAGCTCAAGACCGACGTTATCAAAGATATATCCAGCATCCTGATGATTTGGATACAGTTTTGATTTTTCGCCAGCTTTCAGCACCATACGGACACCTGTTACATTTTCAGGAATCTTATAGAAGGCTCCCGCTTCACTATAACCAAAGACACCCGCACCTAAATTGACGATTTCTTTCGTTTTTCCATCAGCTGTTGTTAAGACATTTCCGTCTTGGTCTACAAGGTAACCAATCCCTTGTTCACCTTGTCCTGTTCTAGGATTCCATCCATCAAAGGCTCCCTTATACGAGAAGTGGAAACGAATGGTTGAATTCGGATTGACAGCATAAAGAGATGACTGAATCTCAGTCCCTTGATTTTTCAACTCTACAAAACGTGTAGAAGTCGCACTACGATAGTAGTTTACAGTACCAATAGAAGCACTTTCTGCAGCTGTACTCGCTGGTTTTGGCGTTCCTTTAAGTAGATAACCATCTCCTGTGATACCATCTACAGCACCCGCAACTGCATCTTTAGGGATGTCATAAACCTTCGATTTATCCTTATCGCCTAATACATACGGATCCAATTTGTCAAAGACATAGGAAATTTCACCATTATCCCCTGTCACTTTTCTCCGTTGGTAGCGATCCATATTTTGATTGATATACTCTGGAGTTTCAGGTTGAACAACGTTAAAGCTGTCCCCAGACTTCAAGGTCCAACCATCATATCCTTCTCCAGCAGTAAATTCTTTTTCTTTCCACTTATAGCGAACAGATCCAATCTCTTCATTACGTGCAACTGATGGTTCACCTTTTTGTGGGTAAAAACCGATTACATGATCACGCTCTGCTGCTTTTTCAACTGCACCGTCAAAATCCCCTTTGTCAAAAGAGTCACGCCAAGGAGTTGTTTCAGCTACTTCACGTGTATTTGCGTTGCTGATATACCCTTGTGAAGTTGGGTTTTTAGGCTGTTGCCCTTCTTCAGGTGCTGGTACAGCTGGTACTGTATCTCCTACGGCTCTGTCCGTTCCTACTACAGGTGCTGCTGGTGCAGCAGTCTCGTCACTCGCTACTGGAGCTGCTTCAGGTGCTGGTGTTCCTGTTGCCGATACATCATTTCCTGCAACAGCTGTGTTACCATTTTCAGTATCCGTAACAGTCCCTTCAGCTAGTACAGCTGGGGTTGTCATTAGAATACCAAACAAGACAGAGCAGACACCGATGGTCAATTTACGAATGGCAAATTTTTGTTTTTTATCTAAATTCATTCTATTTTCTATCTCCTCTAATAAATCACTTTATCTAAAGCATTTATTAAATACTAAAAAGTTAACGATTATCCATGCCAATATACGGCAGAGATGAATCATATCCAACGAACTATTTTTTCCAAGTAATTAGCTATCAATACCATATATACATAGATAATTACATACATTTGTAGGTATATATATATATATGTGTGCAACTTATGCTCTACCAACGGACTAAGAGAGAAGCCTTCGCCACTCTCTTAATCTTTGATAGAGAAACTGAAACAAAAGTGTTGTCGCTCTTATTCCTATGTAAGAATTCCTTGACACTATACTGAAAGCCAATCTTCTGGACAGTAGAAGAGGGAATGTGACAAACTTGTTAAACTAGTGGAGGAGGTTGGGACAAAAGTCCCTGACCTCATTATTTTTGTAGCTTTAACAGTTTAGCGCAGTAGTTGTCTGGTTTGTAAAATGTTGATAAATCAACATTCTACAAACCTAGTCAACCTTGCGGGGGTAAGACGACAAAATCGATTTCTACAAAATCACGATTAAGTCCCACTCCCTCCACACTATTTATCCTATAAGCAATGCAACCACCATTTTATTTAGTCAAATGATGATGTTATTCTTCTCTTTTACGTTTTCCTAGAAGAACTAAACCAGCAAGTCCCAATGCGGCAGCACCATACAGAGCACCTGTTTGATCAGATGAATCTCCTGTGTTTGGTAACGCTTGTTTAGGATGATCCATTACTGGACTTGGCGTTACTTTTTTAACTGGAACTTCTGGAGCAACTGGAACTTCTGGAGCAACTGGAGTTTCTGGTACTGATGTTACTGGTTTTGGTGCGATAACAATCGTCTTCTTCACTTCTGTTGTCAAACCACCCTTATCCGTTACCAAGAAGGTTACTTCATACACTCCTGGTACATTGTAATCAACTGGATTGTTCTTGATGGTTACAACAACATCTTTACCATCTTCCTTGTCATTTGGAATGACTGAAGCAATCAAGTCTTTATCGCTGATTGGTGTACTTCCTTGAGGGAGAGTTACGAGTGGAGATGTACCTGTTGGTGGGGTATTTGACACTACTGGAGGAATCGATACTACTGGTATTGGTGTAACAGTGACTGGAACTTCTACAATTAACAATTCTCCATTTGGTAATTTAACTGTAACAGCTACACTTGATTTCTTACCTGGAGTTTCAGTTGTTGGGATTTTACCAATTTCGGTAATCACAGTACCATCTGGCAATTTCACATTCTTAGACACATCTTCTGGAGTGATTAGTGTATCTTGTGTCACAACAATTGGAGTTGTCGGAACTTTCGGTGTAACGATAACTTTCTTCTTAACTTCTGTTGTTAAGCCACCTTTATCTATTACTAAGAAGGTTACTTCATATTCTCCTGGTACATTGTAATCAACTGGATTGTCTTTGATTGTTACGGTTACATCTGTGCCGTCTTCTTTGTCATTTGGAATGACTGAAGCAATCAAGTCTTTATCACTGATTGGTGTACTTCCTTGTGGTACTGTCACTGTTGGTGATGTGCCTGTCGGTGGGGTATTTGGTTCTTCTTCTTTTGGTGTAACAAATACTGGTACTTCTACATCTACCACGTCACCATTTGGTAATTCAACCGTTACTGTCACACTTGGCTTCACACCTGGGATTTCAGTTGTTGGAATTTTACCAACGGTTTTCACCTTAGCACCTTCTGGTAATTTCACATTTTTAGCAACATCCTCTGGAGTGATTGGTGTATCTTGCTCCACAACGATTGGAGTTGTCGGAACTTCTGGGGTCTCTGGTTTCGGTGTAACAACTACAGTCTTCTTAACTTCTGTTGTTAAGCCTCCCTTGTCTGTTACAACGAATGTTACTTCGTAAACTCCTGGTACATTGTAATCAACTGGATTATCTTTGACAGTTACAGTTACATCTGTTCCATCTTCTTTGTCATTTGGAGTGACAGAAGCAATCAAGTCTTCCTCGCTGATTGGCGTGCTTCCTTGTGGTACAACTACTGTCGGAGAAACACCTGTTGGAGGAGTATTTGGAATAACTTCTGGTGTATATACACCTTTAGCTGGTGTACCATTCTTATCTTTAGCAACAACTGTTACGCCTGTTCCTGTTCCTGTAAAGTCTTTTTCTGGGGTAAACGTTACTTTACCACTTGGATCAACTGTGTATGTTCCTTCGCCTGGAACGGTAACGCTTGTTACTTCCTTACCTGTCTTAGGATCAATCAACATAGCTGGGTTAGAAGCATCTGGAACAAGTGGTGTACCATCGCCATTTTTGAATGTTGGTGTTCCTTCTTGCTCTTCACCTTGTTTACCTGTTGAAGAATCATTGTCACCTGTTGGTGTCACTGGTGTTACTGTTGGTGTGTACTTAGCTTCTACTGGCGTACCATTTTCATCTGTACGTTTAACCGTTACACCTGTTCCTTTACCTACAAAGCCTTTTTCTGGGGTGAATGTTACTTTACCACTTGGATCAACAGTATATGTTCCTTCGCCTGGAATGGTAACGCTTGTTACTTCCTTACCAGTTTCAGGATCAATCAACATAGCTGGATCATTGCTCAATGGTACTTCTGAATCACCTTCTTTAAATGTTGGTGTTCCTTCTTGTTCTTCACCTTGTTTACCTGTTGACTCTGCTGGTTCTGCTGTCGGTTTAACCGGTGTTACTGTTGGTGTGTACTTAGCTTCTACTGGCGTACCATTTTCATCTGTACGTTTAACCGTTACACCTGTTCCTGTTCCTGTAAAGTCTTTTTCTGGGGTGAATGTTACTTTACCACTTGGATCAACTGTGTATGTTCCTTCGCCTGGAACGGTAACGCTTGTTACTTCCTTACCTGTCTTAGGATCAATCAACATAGCTGGGTTAGAAGCATCTGGAACAAGTGGTGTACCATCGCCATTTTTGAATGTTGGTGTTCCTTCTTGCTCTTCACCTTGTTTGCCTGTTGAAGAATCATTGTCACCTGTTGGTGTCACTGGTGTTACTGTTGGTGTGTACTTAGCTTCTACTGGCGTACCATTTTCATCTGTACGTTTAACCGTTACACCTGTTCCTTTACCTACAAAGCCTTTTTCTGGCGTGAATGTTACTTTACCACTTGGATCAACAGTATATGTTCCTTCGCCTGGAATGGTAACGCTTGTTACTTCCTTACCAGTTTCAGGATTAATTAACTTAGCTGGATCATTGCTCAATGGTACTTCTGAATCGCCTTCTTTAAATGTTGGTGTTCCTTCTTGGTCTTCACCTTGTTTACCTGTTGACTCTGCTGGTTCTGATGTTGGTGTCACTGGTGTCACTGTTGGTGTGTACTTAGCTTCTACTGGCGTACCATTTTCATCTGTACGTTTAACTGTTACACCTGTTCCTTTACCTACAAAGTCTTTTTCTGGCGTGAACGTTACTTTACCACTTGGATCAACTGTATATGTTCCTTCGCCTGGAATGGTAACGCTTGTTACTTCCTTACCAGTTTCAGGATCAATTAACTTAGCTGGATCATTGCTCAATGGTACTGCTGGATCACCTTCAGTAAATGTCGGAGTTCCTTCTTGTTCTTCACCTTGTTTACCTGTTGACTCTGCTGGTTCCGCTGTCGGTTTAACCGGTGTTACTGTTGGTGTATACTTAGCTTCTACTGGCGTACCATTTTCATCTTTCGCTTCAACAGTGATTGGATCTGGTGTTCCCACAAAGTCTTTGTTCGGTGTGAATGTCACTTTACCAGTTGCTGGATCAATTGTGTACTTACCAACTTCTTTACCGTCTTTCATCGCTGGAAGTTCTGTTTCTTCAGTTGGCTCTCCAGTTGTTGGATCAATGAATTTAGCAGGATTTTCTGCTGAAATCTTCACTGGTACTGCTGGATCACCTTCAGTAAATGTCGGAGTTCCTTCTTGAGTTTGTCCTTGTTTACCTGTTGATACTGCTGATTCACCCGTTGGTTTAACTGCTGTTACTGTTGGTTCATAAGTTGTTGTAACTGGTGTACCATTCGCATCTTTCGCTTGAAGTGTCACGGCTGGTGCTGGACCTACGAAGTCTTTTTCTGGTGTAAAGACTACCGTTTTTTCTCCATTATCTCCAGTTTCAATTGTATATGTTCCGACTGGTTTGCCATCTTTCATTACCGTTACAGATTCAGCTGGATTACCTTTTTCATCCAATAAAGTTACAGATTCTGGATTCACTTTAACAGCTGGATCACCATCTTTAAAGTTCACAGACTTAGCGGTATCATCTTTATCAAAGACAATTGGAGATGTTTGTTTAGCTCCTTGAATGCCTGTTGTTGCTGATGGTTCTGCTGTCGGTGTAACTCCTTCAACTGTTGGTGTGTACTTAGCTTTAGCTGGTGTACCATTTTCATCCTTCGCTTGAACTTCGATTGGATCTGGTGTTCCCACAAAGTCTTTATTCGGTGTGAATGTCACTTTACCAGTTGCTGGATCAATCGTGTACTTACCAACTTCTTTACCGTCTTTCTTCGCTGGAAATTCTGTTTCTTCAGTTGGCTCGCCTGTTGTTGGATCAATGAATTTAGCAGGATTTTCTGCTGAAATCTTCACTGGCACAGCTGGGTCTCCTTCAGTAAATGTTGGAGTTCCTTCTTGTGGTTGTCCTTGTTTACCTGTTGACTCTGCTGGTGTACCTGTCGGTTTAACTGGTGTTACTGTTGGTGTGTAAGTTGCTGTCGCTGGTGTACCATTAGCATCTTTGGCTTGAACTTCGATTGGATCTGGTGTGCCCACAAAGTCTTTATTCGGTGTGAATGTCACTTTACCAGTTGCTGGATCAATCGTGTACTTACCAACAATTTTTTCACCTTGCATCGCTGGAAGTTCTGTTCCATCAATTGGTTGTTTTGTTACTGGATCAATGAACTTAGCTGGATTGTCTGCTGAAATCTTCACTGGTACTGCTGGATCGCCACCTTCGAAGGTTGGAGTTCCTTCTTGAGTTTGTCCTTGTTTACCTGTTGACGTATCATCTTTTCCTATCGGTGTAACGCCTTCAACTTTTGGTGTGTACTTAGCTTTAGCTGGTGTACCATTCTTATCCTTCGCTTGAACTTCGATTGGATCTGGTGTTCCCACAAAGTCTTTATTCGGTGTGAATGTCACTTTACCAGTTGCTGGATCAATCGTGTACTTACCAACTTCTTTGCCATCTTTATCTTTCGCTGGAAGTTCTGTTTTTTCAGTTGGTTCACCTGTTGCTGGATCGATGAATTTAGCAGGATTTTCTGCTGAAATGTTTACTGGCACAGCTGGGTCGCCTTCAGTAAATGTTGGAGTTCCTTCTTGTGGCTGTCCTTGTTTACCTGTTGACTCTGCTGGTGTACCTGTTGGTTTAACTGCTGTTACTGTTGGTGTATAAGTTGCTGTCGCTGGTGTACCATTAGCATCTTTCGCTTGAACCGTTACTGGATCTGGTGTTCCCACAAATTCTTTATTTGGTGTGAATGTCACTTTACCAGTTGCTGGATCAATCGTGTACTTACCAACTTGTTTACCATTTTTCATCGCTGGGATAGTTGTGTCAGTAATTGGTTGTTTCGTTACGGGATCATAGAATGTTGCTGGATTGTCTGCTGAAATCTCTACTGGTACTGCTGGATCGCCACCTTTGAAAGTTGGTGTTTCTGATTGTGGTTGTCCTTGTACACCTGTTGTTTCTTTACTTTCACCTACTGGTGTAACACCTTTAACTGTTGGTGTATAAGTTGTTGTAACTGGTGTACCATTCGCATCCTTCGCTTGAAGTGTGACAGCTGGTGCTTCACCTACAAAGTCTTTTTCTGGTGTAAAGACGACTGAACCATCTCTAAGTGTGTAAGTACCCACTTTCTTACCAGTTCCATCTGTTACTTCAACACTTTCAGCAGGGTGACCTTTAGCATCTAGCAATTGTACAGTCTTAGGATCAATTGGAGCAACTGCATCGCCAGCTTTGAAGTTCACTGAATTCGGTTGGCTGTCATCGCCAAATACGATTGGAGATGTTTGTTCTGCCCCTTGAATACCTGAAGTTTTTGATGGATCTGCTTTTGGTTCAACTGCTGTTACTGTTGGTGTATAAGTTGCTGTCGCTGGTGTACCATTTTCATCTTTCGCTTGAACCGTTATTGGATCTGGTGTGCCCACAAAGTCTTTATTCGGTGTGAATATCACTTTACCAGTTGCTGGATCAATTGTATAAGTACCAACTTGTTTACCATCTTTCATCGCTGGAAGCTCTGTTCCATCAATTGGTTGTTTTGTTACTGGATCGATGAATTTAGCAGGATTTTTTTCTGAAATCTCCACTGGCACAGCTGGATCGCCACCTTCGAAGGTTGGTGTTCCTTCTTGTGGTTGTCCTTGTTTACCTGTTGACTCTGCTGGTGTACCTGTTGGTTCAACTGCTGTTACTGTTGGTGTGTACGTTGCTTCTGCTGGTGTTCCATTCTTATCCTTCGCTTGAACTGTCACTGATTCTGCTGTTCCAACGAAATCTGGATTTGGTTGGAAGGTTACTTTACCAGTCTTAGGATCAATCGTGTAAGTACCAACTTGTTTACCATCTTTCATCGCTGGGATAGTTGTGTCAGTAATTGGTTGTTTCGTTACTGGATCATAGAATGTTGCTGGATTGTCTGCTGAAATCTCTACTGGTACTGCTGGATCGCCACCTTTAAAGGTTGGTGTTTCTGATTGTGGTTGTCCTTGTACACCTGTTGTTTCTTTGCTTTCACCTACTGGTGTAACACCTGTTACTGTTGGTGTGTACGTGGTTTCAATTACTGTACCATTTTTATCCTTGGCTTGAAGTTTCACAGCTGGTGCTGGACCTACGAAGTCTTTTTCTGGTGTAAAGACAACTGATTCACCTTCAAGTGTGTACGTACCAATTTTCTTACCAGTTGAGTCGGTTACTTCAACCGTTGTAGCTGGTTGTCCTTCAGCATTTAATAACGTTACCGTTGTTTTATCAATTGGAGCTGATTCAGCCCCTGCTTTGAAGTTCACTGAGTTCGGTTGGCTGTCATCTCCAAAAACGATTGGAGAAGTTTGTTTAGCTCCTTGAATGCCTGAAGTTGTTGATTCAACAGCAGTTGGTGTAATTGGCTTAACAGTTGGTGTGTACGTTGTTTTTGCAATGTCACCACTTGCATCAGCAATTTGTACTTCTACTGGTGTAGCTGTTCCTGTATAGCTTGGTAATGGTTGGAAAGTAATCACACCATTAGCTAATGTATACGTACCTTGACCGTCCACTGTGACAGTGTTTGTTTTTTGACCTGTAGCATCTAATAATGTCAAACTATCATAATTCAACGCTTCTTTATCTGTTACAGTGTCTGTTGGTTCATTTTGCTCATCGGTTGTGTACTCTTTGAACATTGCTTTTGCGTCTGTTGTTTGAGCAACACCTTGAGGTCCTTCTGTTTCAGCTGGTGTTCCTTTTGGTTTGTTATTGATAACATGTGGAATGTAAACCGCATCCATACTAGGCGTTGTCAATGTATGACTTCCATCGTTCACATCTGTTAAATTACGGTACGTTGGATTGTTATCATCATTTGCAGAAGCATTAGCATCTGCTGCTGACCAGCCAGTTGATACCTTGTTCTTATCTGATACACGAAGTGCAACCCCTTTAGCAGTTCCTGTGAAGGTTGCTTCAGGTTTAAAGGTAATGGTCTTACCAGTAACCGTATAAGTACCTTCTCCTGCTTCTGTCCAAGTATCAACTAATTCACCAGTTGGAGAAACAATTTTCACTTCTGCATCATCTGCAATTGAGTTATCTGTATCCAAGTCATAGTCTAAGCGACCATAAGCTGTGAATTCCACACGACCATTGCCTGACGTTTCTACTACAGGGTTTGTCCCACCAACTCTGAATTCAATAGGCATCATTTGTGTTTCGCCTAAATAACCTGATGTTTCTTCTTTATCTCCACGTGGTGGATGCGTTACTTGTACTTCAAAGTCTTCTACTTCCCCTGAGTAAGCTACTCCAGTTGGTTTAGCAACATCTTCTGCCTTGTTCGCAATACGTGCACGAACAGCGATTTTACGAACAGATGGATCGACCATTTGTGGTACATTATTCCAAGTAAATTCGTAATCTCCTAACTCACCATTTACAGTGACTAACTCAGAACGTTCACCTTCATCAAATTTTCCGTTGTTGTTAAAGTCTGCCCAAGCATATGCATAGGCTGTAGAAGGAATACCTTCAGTAGCACCAGTATATTCTTTATCACCAGCAGCGCTGCTCGCTTTGAATTTTAAGGTATAAGACGTATCTGTCGCTCTATGCAAGCTGTAGGTTTCTCTACCTTGAGATGTCACATGGACATTCTCAGCACCGACTAATTGACGAACGCCTTCATCTGCTGAAGAACTTCTGTCATCTGTTTCAAAGTCTAGCTTTTCAAAATCTGGATCAACATAATCCAAGTCGGCTTTCTTAGTTCCTAAGAATGGCTGAGGGCGAACTGCTGTATTGGTAATCAAGTGTGGAGCAGAACCGTATGATTCTGGTGCATCTCCTTCATCAAAGGCAATAACCCCCATCATCAAGGACTGTTGTCCTCTACTCATGATATATAACTCAATATTTTCGACATTTCGTGTCACAAGAATCGGAACAGAACGATTATTATTAACTGTTACGTTAGGACCAGCCACTCGGGTACCAATCCCATCTCCGTAGATAACCTTCTCTCCGTCCAGCACACTTTCAATACCGACACGAGATTTTTCAGGATTGATATTGGCAACATATTTGATTTTATAGCCTTCTGGAAGCTGGGTTCCACCTTTATGGAGAAGGTCTTTCAGTCCTCCGTTATCCTTTAAGTCCGTTGCAGGATAGTAAGAACCTCTAATTCTTGGATTTGTTGCTATTTCTGCTAATAATTCAAAGGGTTCTCCATCCGTAACGAAGATTTCAGCTTCATTCCCTCTAGCTTCTTCGCCAGTCGCCACAAAGAAGTTGGCTGGAACTTTCTTCCCATTATAGGTTGCTGTAACCTTAAATTGTACTCCGACATTTCCAGCGTTCCCTTCTGCCCCAATGGTTGGTTTGGTACCTGCATTAACACCTTGTTGTCTTAAGTTAGAGTAACCATTTTGCGCTTTTGCAAGAACTTTCTTAGGAATAGTTGGACTTCCTATTTGGCTATTAATAGCATCTGGATTATAGGCAGATTCATCTTCTGTTCCTTCTACACGTTTATGGAAAGTTTCAGAAGCATTGAACGGCTTCAACTTAACCACTTCTACTTTTACAGTGTAGCCTGGGAAGAGTTCTTTTTCATAGTAAGTACCAATTTGCAACTCATCGCCAGTTGCTAAGTTATGGGTATATCGTGAATCGCCCCAATCTAGCCAATTCAGATTTTTAAGTAATTCAGGTGTATCTTTTCCAGCTTCATCTCGATAAAGCTCTGCACTTTCAACTGAGGCTGGAGTATAGAGTTTTTCAATATTATCTGGATTTGGTGTTGATGGGATTGCTCTAAAGCCAGTATAGCCTTCCGTACCGTTATTCCCAGCAGCTGCCTGGTCGTCACGAACTACATTGAAGTTAACAAAGTTTTTACGTCCACCACGCTCTACAACAACAGCTGCTTGCGCTTCTGCTTGGTCCTCTGCCAGCTTATAACCTTGAAGGGCTGGTTGAATCTTCAAATCTGTCTTAGCATCCACTGTTACATGGAATTCTTTTGGTTGATCAATCGGTAACGTTGTCTTTTCAGCAACCGAGTGGCTGATAGAATACACTTCCTTACCAGACTCTTGATCCGTGTATGCTACTTTATAAAGCGTCGCCGCTACACGTTCTACTTCCGTTGCCTTGGCTACTCCATCTAACGCTTCCCTTTCTTTCGTTAGGCTGTTTACAGCTTGGTCAATCTCTTCTTGTGTAGCACCTTCTTTTTGTAATAGGTCTTTAGCATGAGATAATTCTTTATCATATGCGTTTTTATTTGTCGCATGTAGATATTTTTCTGTCTTTGCTAGATTATCAAATGTTGAAACTTCATCCAGTAACACATTTTTATTCAATGCAACTTTGTCACTTGCTTTGTCTGTTACAGCTGTATTTGCTGTATCTACAGAATCTTCCTTAGCTACTTCAGCCTTCTTTTCTGGTACTTCTACCACGGTATTTTCTGAAGTTGGATTTAGCTCAACTAGTTCTCCAGTCTCCGCATACACCTGAGGTGCAACCAACAGGAATGATCCTAAAAATACAGAACCAACTCCAATCTTAAATTTTCGAATCGAAAAACGATCTTTCTTTCTTTTAAACATCTCTTCCTCCTAATATATTTAGACCAAGCAAGAGCTTTAATCTATTTTGTTTGATGTTATATTTTGCCTTATCAGGGCAATTACCGATTGTCAACTCCCCCTAAATGTTTAAAAATATCAGACATGAAATTTATTTAAGTCCTTTGTATATCTAAGTTCTTTACTTTCTCAAAAAGTAGGCTTTTTGGGAAAAATATGCTACAATGTGGGGTAGGATTGATTAAATTTAAAAATTTCTTGGTTTATCAAGGTTCTTGATTGAAAATTTATATCATGAACGTTTTCCTTTTTTCTTGTGAATTGTATAAATTTTTGTGTTTCAAAAATCCTAATATTTGAAATAGTTTTTTTAACAAAAATGAGGCTGGACCAAAAGTCCTAGCAACATAAAGAGTCTGGGCAAAAACTAGCCAATAATAAAAAAAGACAGATAGTGTCAAGCCGATTTTGATTAAGTCTCGCTGAACTATCTGTTTTTTCTTTTGTTTCCATTATCACGGACTAATTTCATAGCCAATTTCGCTAAATTCATGCTCATTAGGAGAAATCCTATTTCTGTTTCAACCACTTTTTGCACTCTGACAGGCAATCTGCGCACGCCAAAAACACCTTTCATCCTACCAAATACAAGTTTGACATCTACCTTACGTTTGACATACATGCGGCTCCCTCTTCACTTGTCAATCCGTCTTTGACAAGATACTTGAAATAGGTCCACATTGGATTGTAGTGAATTTGTTTGAGATTTCCTTTTTCCATCCGTGCTAACTGCTCTAATTCCTCACTAGCTTGTACAGGATTCGCTTCATATATCTTAAAATCTCGTGGTCAATCCTTCGTAAATCATTCTTAACAGAAACTCTCAGAAATGCTGATATAGCGGTATTATTAAGAGTTTTTATTTCTCAAGTAAAAGAAAAAAGCTTGAAGAAAATTGTCCAAGATGGACTTTTTCTTCAAGCTGAAACAGCCCACTAGACTTGACTCGATTGCGTATTTCGTGGCTCATAAAAAGAGGACCTTTGGACCTCTTTTTCACTTTATAATCTTCAGCTCGTGAACCAATAATCCACTGGGCTTAACTCGCTCTCTTATTTCCTAGCTCATGAAAAAACAGCCCACTGGACTTAACTCGCTCTCTTATTTCCTAGCTCGTGAAAAAACAGCCCACTGGGCTGTTTTTTTAATCAAAATTTACGTATTCTTTTTGCAAAGCTAGGACTTCTTCTGCTGTTGCGCATTCTGTCAATGCACGGTTTGCATATTCTTGCATTTTCGCAGTATCCAATTGTTTCATCAAGCTACGTGTACGAAGGACGGAAGTTGCACTCATTGAGAACTCATCCAAGCCCATACCTACAAGAAGCGGTACTGCTTGTTGGTCTCCCGCCATTTCTCCACACATACCAGCCCATTTGCCTTCTGCATGTGCTGCTTTGATTACATTGTTAATCAAACGAAGGATTGATGGGTTGTATGGTTGATACAAGTATGAAACTTGCTCGTTCATACGGTCAGCAGCCATTGTGTATTGAATCAGATCATTTGTACCAATTGAGAAGAAATCAACTTCTTTAGCGAATTGATCTGCTAGCATTGCTGCTGCTGGAATTTCAATCATGATTCCCACTTGAATGTCATCCGCAACTGGAATACCTTCTGCAAGCAATTTTGCTTTTTCTTCTTCATAGATTGCTTTTGCTGCACGGAATTCTGTAATCAGGGCTACCATTGGGAACATAATCCGCAATTGACCATGAACAGACGAACGAAGAAGAGCACGTAATTGTGTGCGGAACATTTGATTTCCAGTTTCAGAAATCGAAATACGAAGGGCACGGAAACCAAGGAATGGGTTCATTTCATGCGGAAGATCGAAATAAGGAAGTTCCTTATCTCCACCAATATCCATTGTACGAACGACAACTGGTTTGCCATTCATTCCCTCAAGAACTGCCTTGTACGCTTCATACTGCTCATCTTCTGTTGGGAAGTCTTGTGAATCCATGTAAAGGAACTCTGTACGGTAGAGGCCAACGGCTTCTGCACCGTTGTCATTCACACCTTCAACGTCTTTTGGTGTACCGATGTTGGCAGCAAGCTCAAAATGCTTCCCATCAGCTGTTACTGTTTGAGCATCTTTCAATAAGGCCCATTCTGCCTTTTGCTTAGCATAGGCTTCACCAGCTTCTTTGAAAGTAGCGATTTGTTCTTCTGACGGGTTGATAATCACTTCACCAGTAATACCATTTACCGCAAGAATATCACCATCTTTCACAATTTCAGTGATGTTATTTGTACCAAGAACAGCTGCAATTTCAAGTGTACGCGCCATAATCGCTGAGTGGCTTGTACGACCACCAATATTGGTAACAAACGCTTTTACAAAGTTTTTATCTAATTGTGCTGTATCAGAAGGTGTCAAGTCATGTGCAATAACGATTGACTCTTCTGCAATTGCTGCAGGGTTCGGCAAACGAACACCCAACAAATGAGCCAAGACACGTTTTGTGACATCGCGAATATCTGCTGCACGCTCTTGCATGTATGGATTATCGTCCATGCCTTCAAAAATAGCAATGAACATATCGGTAACTTCTGCTAATCCACTTTCAGCATTTACCTTTTTCGCACGAATCGTTTCTTTAATCTGACCGACCATCTCTGGGTCAGCAAGAACCATCAAATGGGCATCAAAAACGGCTGCCGCTTCTTCACCAAGGCTTGCTACTGCGTTCTCTCTAATAACAGAAAGCTCGTTTTGTGACGCTTCTAAAGCAGCATCCAAACGAGCTTCTTCTGCATCTGTATCTGTAACTGTAACAGTTTCAAATGACAAATCTGGTTGAACGAGTAGGTATGCCTTCGCAACCGCAACACCATCAGATGCTGCAATTCCTTTAAGCATTTCTGTCATACTCTTATGCCAAACCTTCCTTGTCCATTGTTTCAGTGATTGCTGCGATTGCATCGTCAGCATCAGCACCTTCAGCTGTGATTGTCACATCAGCACCTTGACCAACACCAAGACTCATCACACCCATGATAGATTTAAGGTTTACTGATTTGTCTTTGTAGTTCAAAGTGATATCTGAAGCGAATTTGCTAGCTGTTTGCACGAGCAATGTTGCTGGGCGTGCGTGGATACCTGTTTCTGCCACAATGTGGAAATCTTTTGAAGCCATAGTTGGATTCTCCTTTATTTTTTCAATATTGAAGGTTATTTGTGATAACCCTTACAAAGCACATTATATCATTTATTGAAATCATTTTCAAGAATTTTTTATCTTTCTTTCAAAAATCCTCCCCTAGCAAAAGCAAGGAAAATCAATCATATCCGTGCAAAAAAATGAAAATATACTGTAAGAATGAGGAAAAGCCTCTCAAACCGCATTAGAACAATAATTACACTACATCTTGTGTCCTCTTGTCAAGTAGAGCACAAGATTTAGTTTTCTCAGTTGACAATTTTGGTATTTCATTGTATCCTATATGGGTGATTAAAAAAAGGAGAAATGTATGATTACTGTTTACTCAAAAAATGATTGTGTACAATGCAAGATGACAAAGCGATTCTTGGATCAGCACAAGGTTCCATTTAACGAAATCAATCTCGATGAACAACCTGAATTTATCGAACATGTGAAAAGTCTCGGATTTTCTGCTGCCCCTGTCATTGAAACTGAAACGGAAAGTTTTTCTGGTTTCCAACCCGGAAAATTAAAAAATCTTGTTTCAGCCTAATATCCAATACAAATAGATAGAAAGAGTTACGATATGAGTTTGAAAGACTTAGGAGATGTTTCCTACTTCCGTCTAAACAATGAAATCAACCGTCCAGTCAATGGGCAAATTCCACTTCACAAAGACCAAGAAGCTCTCAAGGCCTTTTTCAAGGAAAATGTACTCCCAAATACCAAATCATTTGTGAGCATTACAGAAAAAATTCAATACTTATTAGAAGAAAATTACTTGGAACAAGCCTTTTTAGAACAATATAGTCCTGCTTTTATTGAGAAATTAGCTCAGTTCTTACGAGATCAGAACTTCCGCTTCAAATCGTTCATGGCAGCCTATAAATTCTATAATCAATATGCTCTCAAAACCAATGACGGCGCCTATTATTTAGAAAGTATGGAAGACCGCGTTCTCTTTAACGCCCTATACTTCGCTGAAGGTGATGAAGAGCTTGCCATGAATTTGGCCAATGAGATGATTCACCTCCGCTATCAACCAGCAACACCAAGCTTCTTGAACGCTGGACGTGCTCGCCGTGGTGAATTGGTCTCTTGTTTCTTGATTCAAGTAACAGACGATATGAATTCAATCGGACGCTCCATTAACTCAGCACTCCAACTCTCTCGTATCGGTGGTGGCGTTGGAATTTCCCTCAGCAATCTGCGTGAAGCAGGAGCTCCTATCAAGGGCTACGAAGGTGCTGCATCAGGAGTTGTTCCTGTTATGAAACTCTTTGAAGATAGCTTCTCTTACTCTAATCAATTAGGACAACGTCAGGGAGCTGGAGTCGTCTACCTCGATGTCTTCCACCCAGATATTATTGCCTTTCTTTCTACTAAGAAAGAAAATGCGGATGAAAAAGTTCGCGTTAAAACCCTATCTCTTGGAATTACCATTCCAGATAAATTCTACGAATTAGCACGTAAGAACGAGGACATGTACCTCTTTAGTCCCTACTCTATCGAGCGTGAATATGGTATTCCATATAGCTACATTGATATTACTGAAAAATATGATGAATTAGTTGCTAATCCAAAGATTCGCAAAACCAAGATTAAAGCACGCGATTTGGAAACAGAGATTTCAAAACTCCAGCAAGAATCTGGCTATCCTTATGTTATTAACATTGATACGGCTAACCGCAGCAATCCTGTTGACGGCAAAATCATCATGTCCAACCTTTGCTCAGAGATTCTCCAAGTTCAGGCTCCAAGTGAATTGAATGATTCACAAGAGTACCTCAAAATGGGAACAGATGTGTCATGTAATCTGGGATCAACCAACATTGTCAACCTCATGAAATCACCTGACTTTGGTCGTTCTGTCCGTACCATGACCCGTGCTCTAACCTATGTAACAGACCACTCTCATATTTCAGCTGTACCGTCTATCGAACACGGAAATAGCCAAGCTCATTCAATCGGACTTGGTGCAATGGGACTACATAGCTTCCTTGCCCAAAACTTGATTGATTATGGATCAGCTGAAGCAGTTGAATTTACCAATATCTACTTCATGCTCCTCAACTACTGGACATTGGTCGAGTCAAACAACATTGCCCGTGAACGCAAGACCACCTTCCACAACTTTGACAAGTCAAAATACGCAAATGGATCTTACTTCGATAAATACATCACTGGTGACTACCAACCCCATTCTTCTCGAGTCAAAGAACTCTTTGAAGGCATCTTTATCCCAAGTGGAGAGGATTGGGCAGCGCTTCGTGACAAGGTACAAGCAGACGGCCTCTACCATCAAAACCGCCTAGCAGTTGCTCCAAACGGATCAATCAGCTATATCAATGATGTTTCTGCTTCGATTCACCCAATTACCCAGCGAATTGAAGAGCGCCAAGAAAAGAAAATCGGTAAAATCTACTATCCAGCAGCAGGTCTTGCAACAGAAACGATTCCATTCTACAAGTCAGCTTATGATATGGATATGAGAAAAGTTATCGATGTCTATGCTGCTGCTACCGAGCATGTCGATCAAGGACTATCACTAACCCTCTTTATGCGCAGTGACATTCCACAAGGTATCTACGAGTGGAAGACAGAAAACAAACAAACCACACGTGACCTTTCAATCTTGCGCAACTATGCCTTTAACAAGGGTGTGAAATCCATCTACTACGTCCGCACCTTTACAGATGACGGTGAAGAAGTTGGCGCAAACCAATGTGAAAGCTGTGTGATTTAAGAAGCTGTGTTTATAAGCGAAGTTATTCTAATTAGGAGCTTATGTTACGATAATCAAGGCACTTTTTTGAAGGAATACTGACTGTATTTCGAAAAAAAGCAACGATGAGTAGTGAAAAATAAGCCCTGAATAGAGTTGCCTGTGAATACAGGTTCTAAGATAAATAGAACGGAGTGTGGACAAGATTTCATGGAAATCACGATGAAGCCCACTCCCTCTCTTTTTGCATAAATCTCTATCCTTTAGACCACTCGCTAAAAATATGGTATAATGGTCTGAATACTGTAATAGAAAGTGATACTTATGGAAACCTACTACAAAGCCATAAACTGGAATGCCATTGAAGATGTCATCGACAAGTCCACTTGGGAAAAATTAACCGAGCAATTCTGGCTCGATACCCGTATCCCACTTTCGAATGACTTAGATGACTGGCGTAAATTAAGTACAGAAGAAAAAGACCTGGTTGGAAAAGTTTTCGGCGGCTTGACCTTGCTTGATACCCTTCAATCTGAAACAGGTGTTCAGGCACTTCGTAACGATATTCGTACACCACATGAAGAAGCTGTCTATAATAATATTCAATTCATGGAATCAGTACACGCCAAGTCCTATTCATCCATCTTTTCAACCCTCAATACTAAATCTGAAATTGATGAGATTTTCGACTGGACCAATAGTAACGAATACCTCCAACGCAAGGCTAAAATCATCAATGATATTTATGAAACAGGCTCTCCACTTGAAAAGAAAGTAGCGAGTGTATTCTTAGAAACCTTCCTTTTCTACTCTGGTTTCTTTACACCACTCTATTATCTTGGAAATAATAAACTAGCCAACGTAGCAGAAATCATCAAACTCATCATTCGTGACGAATCTGTTCATGGTACCTATATCGGCTATAAATTCCAGCTTGGGTTTAACGAATTATCTGAAGATGAGCAAGAAAAGCTCCGTGATTGGATGTATGACCTCCTCTATCAACTTTATGAAAATGAAGAAGGCTATACAGAAAGTCTCTATGACGGTGTTGGTTGGACTGAGGAAGTAAAGACCTTCCTTCGCTACAATGCCAATAAGGCTCTCATGAATCTAGGGCAAGATCCACTCTTTCCTGATTCAGCCGATGATGTCAATCCAATTGTCATGAACGGTATCTCAACAGGAACATCTAACCACGACTTCTTCTCACAAGTCGGAAATGGTTACCTTCTCGGTAGTGTTGAAGCCATGCAAGACAATGACTATCTCTACGGTTTATAAACAAAAACGACTGGAAATCATTTTCCAGTTCTTTTTTATCCCAATAATCAGCGATATACGTCTCATACTCTATTACTATCAAAAGTAGCAGTTTTCGATACTTTATTAGATATAGTGAATTGAATAAAGGATAGGACATCGTTCAGTCGCTTTGCTTCAATAGTCCACTGGACTGTTGAACCCTTCGGAGTTTCATTGCTAAATGTTGAGTCTAATGTCTCAAAAGTTGTGTTTTTAAGATTATAAATGGTGGATAAGTTGGTTATCTTGGAGTTTCAATGAGTATAAACAATAGAAAATGTTTTTCAAGAAAAAATGTAAGACTTGAAACTTAGAGAACGGGGTTTTTCATGAAAAACGCAAGACTAAAAATCTAGGGAATCATTTTTCAATAGAAATTGCAAAACTTAGAATCTAGGGAACCATTTCTCAAGAAAGGTTGCAAAACTTAGAATCTAGGGAACCAGTTTTCAAGAAAAATTGCAAAACTTAAAACCTTGGGAAGCAGTTTTCAAGAAAGATTACAAAACTTAGAATCTAGGGAACCAGTTTTCAATAGAAATTGCAAAACTTAGAATCTAGGGAGGCGTTTTTCAAAAAAGATATGCAAGACTTGAAGCAAATACTCCTAAAACCTCAAAAATATTGATTCTAATTAACTATCAAGTAGACTATGTACTGGTGAAAAAGTGAGCTACAAAAAAGAAGTGAATACCCTCACTTCTTTTTAGAATAATATCGTCACAAAGGATAAGAGATTGTTGGCGAAATGCAGTCCGACAGAGTAGCGCAAATCTCGTTTTGCCAAGTACAGCCATCCTAGACTCACTCCCATGGTAAAATAAATCAAAAAGTCTGATAACGTACGTGGCCCATGTGCCAAGCAGAACAGACCACTGCTCAAGAACAAATAGAAAATGATACTAATCTTTTTTGTCAAAGTTGGGAAGAAGTAACCCGCAAACACCCCTCTAAAGAGCAGTTCTTCCATAATAGGTGCAAAAATGACAACTGCAAAGAAAGAAAAGAGTGGCTGTGATAAGACACTTTGTTCTACAAGCTGTTGGTTATTACTAGGAGGAACTGGCAGAACCTGTTGCCCAACAAGGACTAGAATAAACAAGCCGATTGGATAGAGGATGTTAGACAGCCACGGTTTTGGCAGTTCAATTGTAATATCTTTTTTGCCATAGACATACTTCCAGTAGAGATAGGACATGGCTGTCAGAAAAACTAGGCCAATCACTCCAAAAATCGGCACCATGCGCTCTACCCATTCAGCAGGTATATCAGGTCTCTGATGTGCTACCATATCAAACGTTAATAAACCGGCTCCATTTAAATAGGCATATAGGGCAAGAAACCATAAAACAATGCGAATAAGTATTTTTTTCATCTTTTTCTCCTTATTTGAAATAATTTTTAACTTGCTGAATCCCTCTGAAATTAATATAAATATGGATAAAGGCGACAATCAGAAAGGCTAACAGCTGAAATTCTTGTAGTATCATGGAAATAATAGCGATAATTGGATACAAGGCTGGTAAGACAATTTGATTCAGTTGAAAGAGGGTCATAAAGCTATTTTCGTAATTCGCCTCTCGCTCTCCCTCATCGTAACTCCTTACTAAATTCAAAGCATCTTCTGGCATGGCGAACTTGGGAAAATCATAGTTCCGTACAACCTTAAACGTTTTTTGAAGATCGTTCAGAAGGAAGAACAAAACGATGTACAATAGCACAGGAATCATCATACTCAGCCAATGGGTAAAATCAATTACCACCATGTATAGGCCACCAAAGAGAGAAAAAATCATACTGATTGAAAAGATATTAAAGGCAATCGTTCCATATTCCAACTTCCTAAAAGAAGAGGTGTGAAACGTATCCATCCCTTCCTCGTCATCCCTTTCTTCTGCCTTTTGATAGGCGATCATATCTCGACGACTGTGACTTAGGAAATACCATGTCAAACCAGCCAATAAGATACTTGCTACTTGAGCAAGGTACACATATCCGTCTAAAATTAACAATGGGCGTATAACTTCTTTAAATGCAACACCTTGTGCAATTCCTTTACCAAAAAAATAACCAATCAATCCACACACAAATCCACACACAAATAGAAAACCAACTGTACGTAATCGTTTCTGCATTTTCATTCCCTCACCTCATTATCTTTACCAAAAGCATTCCCCATACTTGCTAAAAGCCCAGCAATGATAAGCCAATCTTCTAGCTGGAAAACCGCTCCCATTAAAATTCTGACTAACATGGCAAGCATTCCAAGAATCCAGCTTGCTTTGAGTACCATTCTGCCTGTAATAACGATTTCATTTTTCTTCATTTTTGATCTCCTTTGCTGTCTTCTTCTATCAGCAAGCCAGACAGAGCTGGTAGGATAATGAGAAATTCGTTTGTCACATCATAGTTTCCTGCAAAGACTTTCCCAGCTACATAGCCCATCATAAATAGTCCAAATAACAACGCGACTACTTTAAAAGATATCTCATTTCCTGCTTGAATCTGTTTCTTTTTCATATTATTTCTCCTACTCTCACTCTACTTCATGCTTGATGGAAGAACTATTCTTCTTCCTCTAAGCGAAAGACTTGCTCCAAGGGTTCGTTGAAAATTTGGGCAATTTTAAGGGCAATGATGACAGATGGAGTGTACTCTCCCCGCTCAATCAGGCTAATGGTTTGTCTTGAAACTCCAGCTTCCTTTGCTAAAGCCGTTTGGTTTAACCCATCTCTGGCTCGTAATTCCTTGAGCCTATTTTTTAGAATCATAGAGAACTCCTTCCTAGCTAGTTCTTCCTAACTTGATTTTATTGTAACACATTCTTTTCTTTTTGACAACTATATTTGTCAAAAAAATAATAATTTTTGTCAAAAAGTTTATTATCTTAGTCAGAATAACTAGTTTCCTTGTCAAAACTCAACTTAAATGACCTATGAACACTAAAAAAGTAGTCTGGAAATCCAGACTACTTTGTCTTCTTATAGATGGTTGCCAACTTCTGCCAAGAGTTTTCCAATTGCAGAGGCATCGCTTCCTCCTGCCATAGCCATGTCTGGTTTACCACCACCGCGACCAGCTACGATTGGAGCGAGTTCTTTAATCAGATTTCCTGCATGGACATCCTTGGTCTTGCTTGCGACCAAGACATTAACTTTTTCACCGATAGCAGCGACGAGCACCAAGACATCTGAATAATCTTTTTGTTTCCAGTTATCAGCAAAAGTACGTAGTGCTCCTGCATCTGACACTTCGATTTGGCTAGCAATATAGCGCAGACCATTTGCTTCTTTAACACCTTTGAAAATATCACCAGCCGCAGCTGCTGCTGCTTTTTCTTTCAAAGCTGCATTTTCTTTTTGCAATTCACGCAACTGTTCTTGCAGACTTGCGACCTTGTTTGGTACTTCTTTGATTTGTGGTGCTTTAATGGTTGTAGCTACTGCTTTAAGCAATTCTTCTTCTTCACGGTAGGCAAGGAAGGCTTCACGGCTGGTTACTGCAATGATACGACGAGTTCCAGAACCAATTCCTTCTTCTTTGACAATCTTGAAGAGACCGATTTCAGCAGTATTTGCCACATGTGTACCACCACACAATTCGATAGAATAATCACCGATGGTTACAACGCGGACTTCTTTGCCATACTTTTCACCAAAGAGAGCCATTGCCCCCATTTCTTTCGCCGTGTCAATGTCTGTCTCGACTGTCACGACTGGAAGGGCTGCCCAGATTTGGGCGTTGACTTCTTCTTCGATACGACGGAGTTCTTCAGCTGTTACGGCTTCAAAGTGGGTAAAGTCAAAGCGTAGAAATTCTTGTTCATTGAGAGAACCTGCCTGCGTTGCATGTTCCCCAATCACGTGATGAAGGGCAGCATGAAGAAGGTGAGTCGCTGTATGGTTTTTCATCACACGGTGGCGACGAAGTGTATCAATGGCAAGAGTATAAGTTGCACCTGTATGCAATTCTCCAAGCACTTCTACTGTATGAAGCGGTTGACCATTCGGAGCTTTCTGAACATCTGTCACACGAGCAACCAGTTGACCTGCTTCATCCAAAATCGATCCATAGTCTGCAACCTGTCCCCCCATCTCTGCATAGAAAGGTGTTTGATTGAAGACAAGTAGGGCTTCGCCACTTGCTAGGCTATCCACACGCGCATTCTCTGCAATAATAACCACTAGGCTTGCGGTCAACTCGTCTGCACCATAGACAAAGGTAGATTCCTCCGTAATACCTGCAAGGGTCTCATTTTGCATGCCCATTGAACCGCCCTTGACAACAGACGCACGCGCACGCTCTTGCTGTTCTTTCATGGCTGTTTTAAAGCCTTCGTGGTCAATGGCAAATCCTTGGTCTTCTGCTAATTCTTCGGTCAATTCAACTGGGAAACCATAGGTGTCATACAGTTTGAAAATATCTTTTCCTTCGAGGGTTGATTTTCCAGCTTCTTTCAACTCAGCTAACAATTCATCCAAGTGGATTGAACCCGCATCAATGGTCCGTGCAAAGGTTTCTTCTTCTCGTTTAACGATTTTTTCGATAAATTCATGCTTTTCAAGCACTTCTGGATAGTAACTTTCCATAATATGGCCAACTGTCACAACTAATTGGTACAAGAAGGATTCATTAATGCCCAAGCGACGACCATGCATAACCGCACGGCGGAGCAAACGGCGAAGGACATAACCACGTCCCTCATTTCCAGGAAGAGCACCGTCACCAATCGCAAAGGAAAGGGCACGAATATGGTCTGCAATGACCTTGAAGCTCATGTTATCCCCATCTGAATCATAGGTTTTACCAGATAGTTTTTCCACTTCACGGATAATCGGCATGAAGAGATCTGTTTCAAAGTTGGTCTTAGCCCCTTGGAAAATCGCAGCCAATCGCTCTAAACCAGCACCCGTATCAATGTTTTTATTTGGCAATTCCTTGTACTCAGAGCGCGGTACTTCTGGATCTGCGTTGAATTGAGAGAGAACGATATTCCAAATCTCGATGTAGCGGTCATTTTCAATATCTTCTTCTAAGAGTCGAATGCCGATATTTTCTGGGTCAAAAGCTTCTCCACGGTCAAAGAAAATTTCTGTATCTGGTCCAGAAGGTCCTGCACCGATTTCCCAGAAGTTGTCCTCAAGCGGAATCAAGTGACTTGGGTCAACCCCCAGAGCAAGCCAACGGTTATAAGAATCGGTATCGTCTGGGTAGTAGGTCATGTAGAGCTTTTCTTTTGAAAAACCAAACCATTCTGGGCTGGTCAACAGTTCAAAGCCCCACTCAATTGCTTCATCGCGGAAATAATCTCCAATAGAGAAGTTCCCAAGCATTTCAAACATGGTGTGGTGACGGGCTGTCTTTCCGACATTTTCAATATCGTTGGTCCGAATGGACTTTTGAGCATTAGTAATCCGTGGATTGTCAGGAATTACTGATCCGTCGAAATATTTTTTTAAGGTTGCTACCCCAGAGTTAATCCACAAGAGGGTTGGGTCGTTGACTGGGACAAGATTAGCAGATGGTTCTACTGAATGTCCCTTTGACTTCCAGAAGTCCAACCACATTTGACGAATTTGTGCACTAGATAATTGTTTCATTTTTCCTATTTCCTTTCCTTTACGTTGCGGCAGCTGCTGAGGCACTCCGCATCTCCTTCACATAATCAATTGCAATAACCAAAGCAATCGTAACATCTGCATAAGCATCCTCATAGACACTTACTTGATAGGTTGAGGTCATTCGAAACCATTCTTGATCAATACGGGCAACGGTTACACCATTATGGAGCAAATCAAATCGCATATCCCAGAAATCACCAATCACCTCCAGGCCTAGATTCTCAATTTCATAACGAGGCTTGAACCAAGAGAATTTTTTCTGAATGATGAATGGGGCTTGCCCTTGAACGGTTACCTCGAAGCGAGAGAAGAACCAAGAGAATTTCCTCTGAATGGTACTAACAAGCTGTCCACTAGCATTGTGAATCTCAAAGTTTTTAAACCACTTGAGCACACTACCTTCGACTTGGTAACATAGTTGACCTCGGTCATCTTTGATGTCAAATTTGCCACCCCAGGACCAAAAACGTTGCTTAATCTGAAACTGTTTCATCCTAGACCTCCAAAAAGAAAAAACAAGAACACTAACGAAGGGCGAAAAACCGCGGTACCACCTTCATTCAATGAACTTGTCATTCTCTTTTTCTATGCAATTGTCATGACTAAGTAGCAAGATAGTCTACCTTATAATATGGCTCGCACCGACCGCCAATTCTCTGAAATAAGGGGGATAGAATATCCATTCTTAATCTTATTTATCTTTTTCTGAACTTGATTCTTTTGTTTCAGAACTGCTTGAAGCCTCTGTACTTGACGCTTCTGAACTTGCAGCATCTCCTGTAGTGATGTATTGTGATAAGATGCCTTGGAAGGCTTGATCTTTCACTTTTACATTCGCTGTTTTAAAGGCTTCTGCAATTACATTTTTAACGTAGGCTGCATCACTTTGTTTGGACTTAACAATCGAATCTTTCAAAATGTCTTTGTATTCTTTCCAATCCGCAGCTTTTTCTGTCTTACTGTTTAATTTTACAACATAAAAACTTGTTTTATAATTTGATAAATTCACATTTTTAACAACTGATGCGCCTACTTGATTGTTGTTTAAAGCAAAAACAGCTGTTTTGACTTCATTTGGTACAGTTGTTGATGTCGAATCAAATTTAATGGTTCCACCATTTTCTTTGGTAGCTGTATCTGTTGAATTATCCTTTGCTAATTGCGCAAAATCAGCACCTTCTGCTTGCGCTTGACCTAAGACTTCGTTTGCTTTTGCTTCGTCATCTAATTTGATAATTTGCGCAGTTACCTCAGGCGTGTAGGCATCGTAAGCCTTTTTATAGGCTTCGTCATCCAATTCTTTCTCTGCTTTTTCTTTTACTGCAAACTCCACCAATTTATTGGCCCGAATTTGTTTCTTATAGGTTTCTTGTGTTAGACCAGCGGAAGTAAGGGCTGCTGTAAATGACTCTCCATATTGTTCAGCCATTTTATCATAGGTTTCATCTACATCTTTGGCTGAAACTTCTTTACCATATTGTTGTTCAAAAACATCACCAATCACCATAGACAATAAGGTCTGTTGCGCTTGCTGGTTGGTTTTAACACGCTCATAAAATTCTGAAACGCTGATTGTATTTCCTTTCATCGTGACAATATCCTTGTCAGATCCATTTGCACAAGCCGCAAGAGTCACAGCTGCAAATAGGGTTACAGCTCCTGCGAGAATTTTTTTAGTCTTCATTGTGAATTGCTTCTCCTTTTTTATTAACTGTACCATTATACCACAAATGCTTAAAAAATACTTAATTTTCTTCTGTCTGAAGGCGTACGTTTTCTACGTTTTTCCTAAGCATGAGTAGACCGTCACTCATAGACACTAAACTCGCTGTCAGGTCAGGATTATCCAAGGTTGCATCAAATAATCGCTGCAACCCCCTATAGATTGTCCGCTGACCACGACGGACTTCCATAATATCACGCGCTACATCGCCACCTTGAAAAATATCATCTAAAATAATCAGTCCTCCAACTTTCACCTTTTTCAAGACTTCTGGTAAAAAGACAATGTACTTCGACTTAGCAGAATCCATAAAGACAAAATCATAGCTATTATCTGCTAAGGTCGGTAACACATCCATCGCTTCACCTTCGACTAATTCAATCTGGTTTCGCTGATCATATTTGGCAAAATTTTCCTTGGCAAAGCCAATCATCTCTTCATTGCGATCAATGGTCGTAATCTTGGAAGTCGGACTATTTTCTGCCATTAACAAAGCAGAATACCCAATCGCTGTCCCAATTTCTAAGATAGCAGCAGGCTGTAGCAATTGCATGAGTAGGCGAAAATAAGCTGTTGTCTCGTGAGGAATAATCGGAATATTCTCCTTACGCGCAAAGTCTTCCAGCTCTTTCAAAAATCCTATATTTTGCGCCTGACGTGTCCGCATCATTTCCACAATTTCTTCCTTTACTACTGGACGGCGCATGTTGTGGTTTGCGTTTTTACTGTATGATTCTACCATTTTTTCAGTATAACATAAGGGATTTTTGCGGTCAAGAATCCTTTTCGAAAATCAAAATGAGTTCTCAGTCCGCAGAAAAAGAGCTAGATGTACTAACTCTTTTTCGTTGGTCTTTCAGTTGAATTTAGAACTAGGAAACGAGTTGCAGACATAACTGAAGTTAGGCAAAGCACGTCAACGATGTCATCATGAAAACTGAATGAGTATATTACAGGTGAACACCTTTTTCAACTAGAGCTTCTAGCTCTGTCAAACGATCTTCAAATACCTTGAAGGCATCGTTCAGGTAGTCTTCTTTTGTCATGTCAACACCTGCTTTTTTGATAACATTTAATGGATAATCTGAACTTCCTGCTTTGAGGTAATCCAAATACCGCTCCTTGTCTTCTTGACTTCCATGCACAATCTTATGAGAAAGAGCAGAAGCTGCTGCAAAGCCTGTCGCATATTGATATACGTAAAAATCATAGTAGAAATGCGGAATACGAGCCCATTCAAATTGAATTTGTGGGTTTTCCTCAGCAGATAAACCATAGTATTTCTCATTGATTTCACTATATAGATTATTCAAAAATTCAGCTGTCAATACCTGACCTTCTTGATCGGCTTTGTAGATTGCCTGTTCAAACTCAGCAAATTGTGTCTGACGAAATACTGTACCACGGAAGCCATCCAAGTAATGATTGAGAATGGCAAAGCGTGTCTTGTCATCTTCGACTTCTGACAATAGTTTTTCTGTCAGGATATTTTCATTAGTCGTAGAAGCAATTTCTGCCAAGAAAATAGAATAATGACCATACACATATGGCTGATTCTTACGTGTAAACATGGAATGAAGCGAATGCCCTGTCTCATGAATCAGAGTATAGAGATTATCAAGCGTATCTTGCCAGTTCAAGAGCATGAAAGCATTGGTATCATAAGCTCCTCCAGAGTAAGCTCCTGAGCGTTTCCCTTCATTTTCATGAACATCAATCCAACGATTTTCAAAGGCTTCCTTAACTTGGGCACTGTATTCATCACCAAAAATTGTTAAGGTATCCGTAGCCTTAGCTAAAGCATCTTCATAGGTGAATTTGTAATCAACATCTGAAAGCGGTGTGTACATATCGTACATTTTCAAATCGTCAATTCCCAATAATTTCTTCCGCAAATTGATATAACGATGCAAGAGTGGCAGATGTTTATTGACAGCCTCTACCAAAGTATCGTAAACAGACTCTGGAATAAAGTTAGCAGACAAGGCTGCATGGCGAGCGCTGTCGTACTTCCGCAAGCGGGCCTTTAAGTTATTGACTTTAACATTGGATTGCAAGGTCTTCGCATAGGTGTGTTGGAATTGCTCATACGTGCTATACAGACCTTCATAGGCTTCTTGACGAACTACACGGTTGCTTGATTCCATAAACGAAATGTAACTGCCGTGTGATAGGGGAACAAGATTCCCATCTTCATCTGTTATTTCTGGGAAACGAATGCTAGCATTATCAAGAACAGAAAAGGTTTCTGACGGTGCATCGAACACTTCACTTGTTGCAGCTAATACTTCTTCTACTTCTTGAGATAGGACGTGTTTCTTGCCTGCTAATAGTTTCTCAAATTGGTGGCTATACTGTTGCAAAGCTGGTTCTTCTTCCATGAAAGCTGCCAGCTGCTCTTCTGTCGCTTCTAAGAATTCTGGTTCGTAGAAGGCAAAGGCTTGTGAAAGAGTTGAATAAAGTCCCAAAGCCTTCGCTTGAAATTCTTGGTATTTTCCTTCACGTGTATCTTGGTCATTTTTCATTGAAGCGTAGACATAAAGCGTTTCCATACGGCGCATGAGTTCTAATTGAGTTTCACTAATTTCTAGTAAACTCTTTGCTGAATCAAGCAAGTGGCCAGCAAATCCCGTTGTCTTTTCTACATCAGCTTGTAGGGCAGCTAGTTCGCCTTCCCATGCTTCATCCGTTGGAAAAATGGTGGTCAAGTCCCACTGGTATTTTTCTTCAATTTCACTACGTTGTTTTGTCATAATTGATTTACCTCCGTACAGACTATTTTACCATAACAAACGTAGTTCTTCTAACGTTAGCTCTACTGTCCGAGTTTTTTCCTTGACTTTATCTGATAAAATGCTGGTGAGTAGAGATACTGCTCTGTCTTGCAATCCAACTGCTGATAATATTGCCAAAAATGAGCATAATAAGCAGACAAATCTTGCTCAATTTGGGCAAATCCGATTGTCGATTCCGGTAGACGAATCTGAGGGTAAAAATCATCTAATGTTTGAGTGAGGAGATTGCCACCCTTCTGATAAAAGTGTGCTTGAAGTTCCAACCATTTGGGAGAGTGATGATAGAGTTGTTTTGCGATATAAGCCAACAACTGTCCATCTGGCTTCCCTTTTAGTACAGCTACTTTTTCCCCTTGATATGGAAAACGTAATATCGTCAATAAGTTCCCCATTCCAAAGGAAAATTCCTTGGTCAAACACTGTACACGACCATGCAAATCCTCATGAATAAGATAACGTAAACGGATTTTTTCACGCTCCCTATCCAATTCCCAAAGAAAAAAACCTATGTGGGAACTAAAATAGAGAAACTGTTTTTGCAGACTGGTCAAACGCTTCTTTAGCCATAAGTCTTTCCCCAAGAGCCAAAGAACGCGGTATCCTGCCTGCTTATAGGAACGTGTCCGCTCTTGTAAGCGACCAATCGGCAAACTTGAACATTGGACCTCAAGAGCCAGTTTGTCTGCTATGAAAATATCAGCAATCTGCTCAATCGTTGGCAATCGTTTTTCGAGTTCTGCCTGGCTATCTTGCAAAGCCCACTGATATAAACTCATTTTTAATTGTAGATGTTGTTCCGATTCATTTTCTGAAAAATAATGGCAATTTTTCAATGAAATATGCGCAAAATGGGGTCGCATAACTTGCCCTTTGCGTAAGCGTACAGGTCCACCACAGCCGGGACAAAAAAACACTTGACCGTCTACTGTTTGCTGTTCGAGTAAGTGGACAGACTGTCCTTGTTCATTTTGTGCAACTAGCATAAGCCCTCCTGTCTATTTATTCGTAAAAAAAAAGAGAAGCTGAGACAAAAATGTCCAGCCTCGATTCCTTTATAGATTTAACAGTTTAACGCATATCAATAGTCAGGGGAGTGACTATTGATACCTGAGCCTAGAAATTCAAAAGCGAGGACTGTCGGGTTTGTAAAACGTTGATAAATCAACATTCTACAAACCGCGTCAACCTTGCGGGGGTGAGACAACAAAATCGATTTCTTCGAAATACCGATTTTTGTCTCACTCCTCATCTTTTCTATTTCTTTGTTATCTATCCAATCACACTACCATTTGGTACGGTAGCATCAACTGTCAAGAGGGTCAAGCTATCTCCATGTTCAGCAGATAGAATCATCCCCTGACTGATGTGTCCCATCATCTTACGCGGTTTGAGGTTGGCTACGATTTGCACTTTTTTACCGACCAATTCTTGCTCATTTGGATAATATTTGGCGATACCTGAAAGAATTTGGCGGTCTTCCTTGTCACCAGCGTCCAATCGGAATTGAAGCAATTTATCACTACCTTCAACTTTTTTAACTTCTTTGACTTCCGCCACACGGATTTCGACCTTTTCAAAATCATCAAACTTGATTTCCTTGCGGTTGAGGGTCAATTCAACCTCTTCTGGTTTCCATTCTTTTTCAGTAGCTACAGCTGGCTGACCTGCTGCCATCTGTTCCTTGATGTAGGCAATTTCCTCGTCCATTTCAAGACGTGGGAAGATTGGCTGACCTTTTGTAACCACTCGCAAGTCTGCTGGTAAATCTGCCAGTGCTAAATCCTCTAAGCTATTTGCTTTTTCCATTCCCAACTGCTCTAGGATAGCGCTACTTGTTGCCATCATGAATGGCCCAATCAAGTGGGCAACCACACGTAGGCTTGCTGCCAAGTGACTCATGACGGCAGCCAGTTCGCTTCGTTTGTCTTCCTCTTTTGCTAACAGCCATGGAGCTGTTTCATCGATATACTTGTTAGTACGGGCAATTAAAGTCCAGACAGCTTCTAGGGCACGTGGATAATCCACCGCATCCATTTGCTTATGGTATTCTGCGATTGCTTCTGCTGCTACCTGTGCCAAATCCGCATCAAAGGCTGTCACATTTTCTGCATAGGTAGGCACTTGTCCATCAAAGTATTTATTCACCATAGCCACCGTACGGTTGAGGAGATTTCCAAGGTCATTGGCGAGTTCGTAGTTAATCCGTCCTACATAATCCTCTGGTGTAAAGGTCCCATCTGAACCGACCGGTAAACTTCTCATGAGGTAGTAACGCAAAGGATCGAGTCCATAGCGCTCCACCAACATATCCGGATAGACAACATTTCCTTTAGACTTAGACATTTTGCCGTCTTTCATGACAAACCAACCGTGAGCAATCAAGCGTTCTGGTAATGGTAAATCGAGCATCATGAGGAGGATTGGCCAGTAAATCGAGTGGAAACGTAAAATATCTTTTCCAACCATGTGGAAAACCGTTCCGTTCCAGAATTTATCAAAATTTGCATGATTTACTTGACCATAGCCAAGAGCTGTTGCATAGTTCAAGAGGGCATCAATCCAGACATAGACAACATGTTTTGGATTGGACGGTACTGGAACTCCCCAGGTAAAGGAAGTCCGGCTGACTGCCAAATCCTCAAGTCCTGGTTCAATAAAGTTTTTCACGATTTCATTCATCCGCCCATCTGGTTGGATGAAATCAGGACGTTCTTTAAAGAAGGCTACCAAGCGATTCGCATATTTGCTCAAACGAAGGAAGTAGGATTCTTCTGATACCCATTCCACCTCATGACCAGAAGGAGCAATTCCCCCAGTCACCTTGCCTGCTTCATCTCGAAAAACTTCTTCTAACTGGCTTTCGGTGAAAAATTCCTCATCAGACACAGAATACCAGCCAGAATATTCTCCTAGATAAATATCGTCTTGTGCCAGCAAACGTTCAAACACTTCTGCGACTACCGTTTCATGATAGTCGTCTGTCGTGCGGATAAATTTATCATAGGAAATGTCCAAGAGTTCCCACAATTTTTTGACCTCATCGGCCATACCGTCCACATATTCTTGCGGAGTAATACCAGCTTCAGCTGCCTTGGTCTGAATCTTTTGACCATGCTCATCCAATCCTGTTAAATAAAAGACATCATAGCCCATAAGGCGCTTGTAGCGCGCTAAAACATCGCAGGCAATCGTTGTATAGGCAGAACCAATATGGAGCTTCCCAGAAGGGTAATAAATGGGGGTCGTAATGTAAAAATTCTTTTCTGTCATAACTTTTCCTTTCAGGGCAAATGAAACCCAGTTCTATTTCTTCATTATATCATAAAAAAGAAGCTGATAACACACAAAATATCACGTACTCTACTTCCCTATGTGTAGAAATGACCACAGAAGATTGAGCACAAAAAAAGCCTACTTCTCTCACTTTTTGATATAATACAAGAAGAACAAAAAGAAAAGGATAGAATATGAAACTCATCTCATGGAATATTGATTCTCTCAATGCAGCCTTAACTAGCGACTCTGCCCGTGCACAATTGTCACAAGCTGTCTTGCAAACGATCGTTACAGAAGACGCGGATATTATCGCCATTCAGGAAACGAAATTGTCAGCCAAAGGACCTACTAAAAAGCATTTGGAGATTTTAGAGCAACTCTTTCCTGATTATGAAAATACATGGCGTTCGTCTGTCGAACCAGCTCGTAAAGGCTATGCAGGAACCATGTTTCTCTATAAAAAAGGCTTGACACCAACTATTACTTTCCCAGAAATTGGAGCGCCAACGACCATGGACTTGGAAGGTCGAATCATCACCCTAGAATTCGAACATTTCTTTGTGACCCAGGTCTACACACCAAACGCGGGAGACGGGTTGAAACGCCTCAGCGATCGCCAAGTCTGGGATGAAAAGTATGCAGAATATTTAGCAACATTAGACCAAGAAAAACCTGTTTTAGCAACAGGTGACTATAATGTTGCCCACCACGAAATCGATCTTGCAAATCCTGCTAGCAACCGTCAATCACCTGGATTTACCGATGAAGAGCGTGCGGGATTTACCAATCTACTTGCCCAAGGCTTCACCGATACCTTCCGCCACTTGCACGGTGACCTTCCTCATCAATACACGTGGTGGGCACAACGCAGCAAGACCAGCAAAATCAACAACACCGGCTGGAGAATTGACTACTGGCTTACCAGCAATCGTGTGGCTGATAAGGTCACCAAGTCTGAGATGATTGACTCAGGTGCCCGCCAAGACCACACACCAATCGTGATGGAAATTGATTTATAAGGAGAAATGATGATTACAACATCAACCACTATGCTCTATGTAGAGGATACAACAGCCGCTATGGAATTTTGGACCGAAAAAATGGGCTTTGTTCTCTTAGATACAGCTGACCACGGAGACGCTATTTCCTATGAAATTACGCCGTCGCTTGAGGCTACGACCAAATTTGGCATTCATGATAAGGAGTGGGTTGCAAAAGCAAATCCTGGTATGACTCTCGGCTTTCCAAGTCTGTTGTTCGACACAGAAGATTTGAAATCTGAGTACGAACGTTTGACACAAGCAGGCGTTTCCACCAATCCCATCATGGAATACCAAGGGATGGTTCATTTCACCTTTGCTGACAACGAAGGACACTACATCGCAGTACGAGAAAGCACCGCCAAATAATGCAAAAAGGCAAAAGAGTTCGCTCTTGCCTTTTTATTTACACCTTGTCAACTTCCTGTCAACTTATTTTTAGCCTTAGAACGTGTCTTAATTCCTTGACATTGCTCTTTTTTCATCCCTTGTCAAAGGATTTTGCTAGCAAGAAATGCAATCATTTAGTATGCTAGAGGTAGAAGGAGGAAATCATTATGGAACTTGGAAAACAGATTCAATACTATCGCAAGGAATTTGGCTTGTCTCAAGATGATTTAGCAGAAGAATTATTTGTCAGCCGACAAACTATTTCCAATTGGGAGCGTGGAACGACCTATCCTGACATTCAAAATCTTCTGCTCCTTTGCCAGATTTTTGATACTGACCTGAACCAACTCGTGCAAGGGGATATTGTGACATTCAGAGAAATTCTCCACGGAGCAGACTATAACAGATACGAACGCCATTCACGCATCATGACTTGGGGATTCTCTCTTTGTGCCGTCCTCTCATTTCCACTCTTTTACTATCTAGGTTGGACAGGCATTATCATTTTCTTGATTCTCTGGGGAGTCTCTCTTTATTACGCTCATCAGGTCGATCGGTTCAAGAAGAAATATAATTTGAAAACTATCAAAGAATTGATTGCCTATAGCGAGGGAAAATCACTCAGCAAAATCGAAAAACGCGAGGAGAAAGCTAAAGCACCTTATCAAAACGTTCTTATTGTTGCGGGATTTACAGTCGTTAGTGCCTTGATTGCCCTTCTTGTCGCAGGGATTTGCCTGTTCTTCTTTCCTTGAAAATCCTCTGCAAGATAAAATAACAAAACCACAGACATTGTTTCACCTAAAATAGGTAGTAAATAATATCTGTGGTTTTTTCTGTTAAGATTGATAATAGTGGATTCAGAAAGGAATAGGACATGCAGATAGAACTGGGCATTCATCAAAGCAGCTTATCAATGTCCTAACCTTTATTCAATTCACTATACAATGTGTGGCACTTACTATAGATAAGTACTTCTTAGATTACTGCCACCTTGGAGAAAATAGATAATCCTCTAAATCATAACCATACTTCTTAGCATTTATGTGCAGACAAAAAAAGCCAATGAGGTACCCATCTTCATGATCAAGTATTGCGATTGGATACCTATCCCTATCTTTTTTAGATGTTTCAATAATGTTTTGGAGAGTATCGGTATGCGTATATTACGTAAAGAATAGGATCTGCAATAAACGGCCATGCTCAACTTCATGATACAAGGATAGTGTCACCATCATTAGCTCATTTATCTTTCTTCTCTTACAACCCTAGTGCTCTATACTCTGTTCGATAACCAATCTGCAGGATTTTGCCGTCCTGAATGAGTAAAGGGCGCTTGATGAGCATACCGTCATTTGCTAGTAGGTCCAAGGCTTGATCGACTGTCAACTGGTCAAATTTGTCTTTTAACCCAAAAGCACGATAGCTATTGCCAGAGGTATTGAAATATTTCTTGAGTTCAAGCCCTGTCGCTTCCATCCACTCTTTTAACTGACTAGCTTTGGGTGGATTCGTTTTAATATCAATCGCCTCAAATTCAAGTCCCAGAGCTTGTAACTCAGCCTTTGCTGCTCGACAGGTTGAGCATTTTGGGTATTCATAAAATGTTAACATGTATTGTCCTCTTTTTTCATTGATGATTCATGTGTGAGTAGCCAAATTTTCTTCTCAAGACCCGCTGCGTAGCCTGTCAATTGCCCCTTACTACCTACTACTCGGTGGCAAGGAATCAGAATCGCAACCGGATTTTTCCCCACCGCACCACCGACTGCTTGACCAGAAGCCATACCCAAGCGCTTGGCAATTTGACCATAGGTCATGGTCTGCCCACCGGGGATTTCTTGAAGCACTTGCCAAACAGTTTCTTGAAATGGTGTAGCAGGAACGTCTAGCGCTAAAGTGGAAACATCAACTGTCCGACCAGCAAAATAATCATCTAACAAGGAGACGGCTTGTCTTAGGACAGGGTGTTCTGTCATGATTGGTTTTTCTGTGATGCCACGTTCAAAATGCTGCTGATTTTCAAACCAAATACCGCGTAATCCTTTATCTGTTGCAATGATAGACAGCTCCCCTAGCGGTGATGAATACAGGCATTTATAGTACATCATCTTGGAATTTCTTATTGATGTTTGGCTTTCCTTCTGGATTCAACAAGGGACGCAATTCCCCGTCTCCTAGACGAAGGTACTCGATACCTGTTTCCTTATCCACCCAGAGGGCTGTAACGAGATTCACTTGAAAGACTTCAAAGCGTTCTTTTAATTCTTTCACATATTCTTTTCGTTCTTTTTTATCCATTAGTTTTTCCTACCTTCGATGATACGAACCTTGACAATATTCTCATCACTTTCAAATTGCTCAGCAAGTGCCTTGATTTTTTCCATATCTGCTTCATCCAAGTCAAGCATGGTATAGGCATAATCGCCTTTCGAACGATTTAAGATATTGTCAATATTGATATTTAAGCTAGATACGGCTGTCGAAATCTTAGCTACCATATTTGGCACATTTTTATTGATCAAGGTAATCCGAAATGGTGTTGACAGTGCTTGGTGCATATTTGGGAAATTGACCGAGTTCGTAATTTCTCCTGTTTCCATAAAACGACGAATTGTCTGACCAGCCGCAATGGCACAGTTTAGCTCAGCTTCCTCTGTTGAACCACCAACATGGGGGAAAACTGTAATGTGGGGCTTGTTGAGTAAGTCTTCTGTTCCGAAATCTGTCACATAGTGACCAACAACACCTGTTGCAATAGCATCAAACAAGTCCTGATGATTCACCAATTCTCCACGAGCAAAGTTGATAATGGTCGTTCCTTTTTTCATCATCGCAAATGCTTGCGCATTGAACAAGTCACGTGTCTGCTCTGTTAGTGGTACATGAACTGTAATGTAGTCTGACTGCGCAAAAATCTCCTTCAAATCAGCAACACGTTTGACGTGGCTTGAAATGCTCCATGCAGTCTCAATCGATACGTAAGGATCGTAGCCCAAAACGTTCATTCCCAAACGGCGAGCATCATTTGCTATTCTGGCTCCAATGGCACCTAGTCCAATGACACCAAGAGTTTTCCCTGTAATTTCTGTTCCTGCAAAGGCTTTTTTCCCAGCTTCAATCTGTTTTGGCACATCATCACCTGATAGGGTGTTGGTCCATGCACTAGCGCTAATATAGTCACGCGCAGAGAGTAAAATAGAGGCTAAGACTGCTTCTTTTACCGCATTAGCATTGGCTCCCGGTGTATTAAAAACAACAATTCCTTGGGCTGTTGCTTCTTCAATTGGAATGTTGTTGGTTCCTGCACCTGCACGAGCAATCGCTTTTAGATTCTCAGGAAAAGCAACACCATGTAAATTTTCAGAGCGAATAATAAAAGCATCTGGATTAGCTGCCTGATCTCCATCAATCTGAAATTGATTTCCCAGTTCTTTCAAGCCAATTTGATTAATATTGTTAAAAGTTCGTACACTAAATACCATGTTATTTCCTAAAAGGGAGTGGCTATCCCCATTCCCTTCTCTTTCTATTCTTTTTTAGTCATTTCGTCCTAGTAACCAGCGGTCATCTTCTGCAATTTCCTGATACAAACTGGTTTCTTGCTTACTTTTTATTTTCTGATAGGCTAAGCGCTCCCCGTCAATTGGAACTTTCCCACAATAGACAAAGCCTAATTTTTCCAAGATATGCTGCATGGGCAGATTTTTTTCATGGGTGTCGCATCGAAAATCTGGACCCTTTTGTCCTTCAATCAGGCCCTGTAAAAAGGTCTGAATGATTTGTTGCCCACGAAACTGTTGCGCAACTGCTACGCGGTGAAAAGTGGTGTAGAGAAAATTATTGTGCTGCCATTTTCCATCATAAATCTCGTTATAGGCTGGTTCATTGCCAATTTGGACAGCTGTATAGGCTGCTACCTGTCCCTCTACAATTGCCACATAGCCACGACCTGATAAAATATCCTCAAAGACATCATCCTGACTCGGATAGACACCTTGCCACTGGCTACTACCGGACTGTGCTAAAAAATCACGAGCATCTTGAAAAATCTGACAAATCGCAGTCACTTCATTGGGGTGAGCAAGTCGAATTTCCATTAGGCATTCTCCTCTTCAAATTTCTTCATAAAGGCAATCAGATCAACCACTCCTTGGCGTGGAAAAGCGTTGTACAGACTAGCTCGCATACCGCCGACCGAACGGTGACCTTTGATATTTTTAAAGCCTACCGCAGTCGCTTCTTTGACGAATTTTGCATCGAGTTCTGGACTTGGTGATACAAAAGGAATATTGGCTACCGAACGTTCTTCAATCTTACGTACTGGGTTTGTGTAAAAGGCTGATTGGTCAATGTAATCATACAAGAGACCTGATTTTTCACGGTTGAGTTTTTCCATTTGGTCGACACCGCCGATTTCCTTGACCCATTCAAAGACGAGTTTCGAAATGTAGATAGAATAAGCTGGTGGTGTATTGTAGAGCGATTCATTTTCTGCTTGAATGCGGTAATCCAACATGCTTGACAAGACTGGCTCATCATTCAAGAAATCCTCACGGACTATGACGACTGTCACACCTGCAGGGCCAATATTTTTTTGAGCACCTGCATAAATCATGGCAAAATCTTCCACACGATAGCGAGCCGCCAAAATATTGGACGACATGTCTGCAATGACTGGGACACCATTGGTATCTGGAATCGTATAAACAGCTGTTCCTTCAATGGTATTGTTGGTCGTCAAGTGGACATAGGCTGCCTCAGGGTCGATTGTATTCTTATCAAAACTTGGCAGTTCCGCATAGGTAATGTCTTCTGTCGAGCCAAGTAAAATCGGCTCAAAAGCGATTGTTTTAGAGAGTTTGACTGCTTCTGTATAAGCTTTTTTCCCCCATGAACCACCTGCTAGATAGTAGGCCTTCTTGCCACGAGCGAAATTAAGGGGAATCATGGTAAATTCAAGTGAGGCGCCGCCTTGTAAGAACAAAACTTTATAATTGTCTGGAATGGCCATCAACTCTCGTAAAGTTGCTTCAGCTCCCTTGATAATGTCATCAAACTCCTTGGAGCGATGCGACATCTCTAATACACTCATTCCTGAGCCTTTGTAATCCAGTAATTCAGCCTGTGCTTTTTCTAAGACAGGGGTAGGCAATACTGCAGGTCCTGCAGAAAAATTATAGATTGTCATCATACTCCTCCAAGATAAAAAGATTTTGTTTATTATATCACAAATTTTCAGACAATTCCATCTTTTTTACTCTTGTTAGCTCCCTTATTCGTCTTTTGAGGAGAAATTTCACAAGAGAAAAACCAGACTGGAAATCTAGGCTGACTGTCTTTATTAAAAAAAGAGAGGATAAAATCCTAGGCGGATAGTTTTCTCTGAAGAATGCGAGACTAGAATCTTAGGATGATAGCTTCTACTGAAAAAAAGAGAGAATAGAATCTTAGGCTGACTGTCTTTACTGAAAAAAGAAAGACTGGAAACCTAGGCGGATAGTTTTCACTGCAGAATGAGAGACTAGAATCTTAGACTGGTAGTTTCTACTGAAAAAAGAGAGAATAGAATCCTAGGCTAGTGTTTTTCACGGAAGAAAGCAAAACTTAAAGCCTAGGGAACTTTCTCTCAGCGAAAACTGTAAAACTTGATGCCTAGGCTAAGTTTTTTCTCCGAAGATATCAGGTCTTGAAGCCTAGGCGGGCTGTTTTCAATAAAGATTACAAAGCTCAAAGGCTAAGAAGCATGTATCACAGGAGAAAAATAAGCATGGACATATAGAAAAAAGGGTTGAAGTAATCGCACCCAACCCAATTAATTATTCTAATGTAGATAGCCTTATCGTATTATCAATCCTACAAAGATTAGCCAATCTCATGATAGAGATCATAGACTTCTTGCTTTTTAAGTTGGTAGCGTTTGGCTACTTCCTTTATCGCTTGATTGGGCTTATGACCGGCCGCAATCAGCTTATCCACTTCTGCTACCATATCCACTTCATCTGTTACAAGGACCTCATCTTCTGCGTAACCCGCTACGATAATTAGGCATTCACCTTTTAAGGGATTTTCTGCGATAAAAGACACAACTTCACTAATCTGTCCACGTTGGTATTCTTCATACAGTTTTGTCAATTCACGAACCACAGCCACAGAGCGATCCCCGTAGACAGCCTGCATATTTTCCAAGGTCGCTTTGACCCGATGGGGCGATTCGTAGAAAATCTGTGTTTCTGGATAGTGCTTTTTCTCTTCGAAAAAGGCTTTTTGTTGACCAGATTTCCGTGGTAAAAATCCATAAAAAATATGCGGTTGAGGAGCTAGACCAGAAGCAATCAAAGCTGTAATCCCAGCAGATGCCCCCGGAAGTGCAACAACTGGAATATTTTCTGCAACTGCAGCTTTAACCAAATCATGCCCTGGATCTGAAATACTTGGAAGCCCCGCATCTGACACCTGAGCGATTGAATGACCGGAACGCAACATATCGAGCAAGATAGGAATTTTTTCATAGGCATTATGTTCATGAAAGGAAATCTGCCGCGTCTCAATCCCAAAATGTTTCAGCAAAAGTCCTGTATTGCGCGTATCTTCTGCCGCAATACTGTCTACCTCTTTTAGAACCTCAATCGCTCGAAAGGTCATATCCTGAAGATTACCAATCGGAGTTGGGACAAGGTATAGGGTGCCATAGGGCAAGGAATGTTTGACTGATTTTTGAATCTGCATGGTTACTCTCTATTCAACAATTCATCACAAAACATACATGGCTCAACGTTATCCGCACGTTGACCATAGTAATAGGAGCAAATATGAAAGCCATCATCATAGATACTTTTCAAATTTTCTTTTCCAAAATTCGCTGTCCGATTTGGTTCACGGTCTTCTTTTTCTAGGCGTTCCCGCAGCTTGGAATTCTCTAAGCGTAGCGCAGTATTTTCTTCGATGACCCCTCGCAAATGTTTCTTAATCGCATCAACTTCTGCTATCGTAATCAGTAAGTTGTTTGAAAAACCTTCTAGGGCATCAAAAATCTCTTTCTTATCCATCCTCTATCCTTTCACTTGTTTTTCTGTTGCTAATACCCAGTATTCTAAGGCGTTTTGTAAGCTAACATTGCTTTGCCATTGCCGGCGTGCTAGTTGTAGATGTTCTAAGTAAATCAAGACATGTGGCTCTCTCATTCGATCTGCTAATAGGAGGGTAAGCAAATCTAGCAACCTTGCCTGTTCTCCCTTTTCACCTACTAGGCGTACTAAGACCCCTATCTGCAGATAAGCTTGATCAGACTGAGTCAGCAGCAGGTCAAGCCATTTTTTAGCGAATGCTAGTAGGTCCAAAAAAGATTTCTGACTGGCTAATTGTTTTGCTTCTTCAATATTTTCGACCAGACGAGCAATCAGTTGGGCCTGCATTTTTAACAAGCCTTCTTCCTCCAACAACCGCTCTAAGATTGGTAAATTTTTGGGAAAGGTAACGAACTGCGCTCGGCTTTTAATGGTTGGCAAAACGGCCTGTTCCTGACTGGTCAATAAAAAAATGTGACTATCACTCTGAGGCTCTTCTATCACTTTCAAGAGAGAATTGGCAGCATTTGGGTGCATTTTTTCCGCATCACGAATAATAAAGACCTGTTGAGTCGATTCAAAACCAGACTGTGAAAATTGCTTGACCAAATCTCGAATGGTCTCTGTCTTAATCGTATTGCCCTGGGGACGGATAATCGTTACATCTGCAAATTCATCTTCTTCAATCAAGCGACAGGTTCGGCAATGGCCACAAGGAACATGTCCGTCCTTCTTCTCACAAAAAATCGCCTGACTCAGAAAGATAGCCATTTCAAAACTCGCAAAATCACCTGAAAAGAGATAGGCATGCGCTAGTCGTTCTTGTTGTAAGACCAGTTGAAAAGACTGGAAAAGCTGAGGTTGTAGTCTTTGTAATTCTTCTTTTTTCATCGTTTATCTAAAAAGGCGGTCATAGATAGCAGTATAGGCTGCCTCTACCACTTTCTCCACATTCTCAGAAGCATCAATCTTCACCACACGCTCTGCTTCCTTGTCTACAATCGTTAAATACCCTTTTCGCACACGCTCGTGCAAATCCAAGGTTTCCATATCCAGTCGATCAACATCCCGATGTTTGTTTCGAGCAATCCGAGCCAATCCTTCTTCGACATCAATATCAAAATAAAGAGTCAAATCTGGCTTACGACCATCTGTAGCATACTGGTTTAACCAATCAATGGCTTCAATGTCGAGTCCCCGGCCAAAACCTTGATAGGCAACAGATGAGTCGATAAAGCGATCTACTAGTAACAGGGCGCCATCTTCTAAGGCTGGGATAATCCGCTCCTTCAAATGCTGGCGCCTTGCCGCAATGTAGAGCAATAATTCTGTTTTATCATCCATCGCTGTATTCTGAGGATTTAGGATAACTGAGCGAATTTCCTCTGCAATCGCAACACCACCCGGCTCACGAGTCGTGATGACTTGCTTTCCTAATGCTTCCAAGCGAGGCACCAATTCCTGTAAGACCGTTGTCTTTCCTGCACCATCTGGCCCTTCCAATGTGATAAAAATTCCTTGTGTCATACGAATCCCCTATTTCATGATACTCTTTCAGCATCATCTGTTTCTCTTACTTGAATATATAGTCGCGTTCAGTTTTCATTTCGTGTTAGGAAATAAGTCGCAGGCATAACCAAGCTGGACTAGGCAAGCAACAACCGACTAAGTGAAAACGAATGACTACACTTCTTTTTATTCTACCAAAAAAGCCAGGAAAAAGCACTTCTTATTTGTCTTGTGTATCCTTTTTAAATCTGTTAGAATGGGAATAGACGAAATGAAGGGAGAAGGTGAATGCTACGAGCCAAAAATCTTTTTTTTATTCTGGTAGGAGCAGGCCTATTTTCTTTTGGCCTCTACTATTTAATTATTCCAAACCACCTCTATGAAGGCGGTGCAACGGGTATTAACCTCATTCTTTACTATCTGTTTGGGATTCAACCCTGGCTCATGAATATTCTCATCAATATTCCTCTGTTTATCATTGGTTGGAAAATTCTAGGAAAACGAACTCTCTATTACAGCCTAGTGGGAACGCTTGGCGTAACTGCTTGGCTAGCCATATTTGAACATATCCCCATTACCATTCCCTTAGAAAATGACCTCATTTTAGTTGCTATTCTAGGAGGGATTCTTATGGGGGCTGGTCTGGGAATGATTTTCAAGGCTGGGGGAACGACTGGAGGAAGTGACATTTTAGCCCGTATTGGTCACAAATATACTTCTTATACGATTGGGCAAATTATCCTAGCCTTTGATATCTTTGTCTTAACCCTCACTATTCTAGTCTTTCATGATTTAAGAAATGTTCTCTATACGCTCATGATGGTCACCATTGTCTCCCGTGTGATTGACTTTATCAGCGACGGAAATTACGGAAGTAAAGGCGTTATGATTGTCTCTGAAAAATCACATGAATTGGCGCAAGCGATTGACGAAAATATCGAACGTGGGATTACACTGATTAAAGCACAGGGCTTTTATAGTCGAAAAGAGATTGATATGGTTTATTCTGTCATTTATAAAAGTCAGCTACAAGAAATGAAAGAACTAATCCACCGTATTGATCCCCATGCCTTCATCACAATTACGGATGCCCATGAAGTTTTAGGCGAAGGATTTACACTTGATAGCAATAAACAACCCTTTGAAAAATAAGGATGTGCCATTCATTCAAATCGAATGGCTTTTCTATTCCTTTCAAACTAATCTATAAGAGAGTATACTTGCTATTCAGTATCACAACTCTTGCTGTCTCTAGAGTATCGATTATCATAACAGAAAAAGAGCAAGCTGCTCTTTTTTAGATTTTCTTCGTTTCAGTTGGCACCATATTATCCACTTTGATATTGGCCTGTTCAAATGTGTCTGCTAACTGCTGACTGTCGACCTTGCCTTCAATCTGTACTTCGATGACCACACTACCTGACTTATCCGCAATCTGAACAGTGCTGACAATGTTGTAGCCTTTTTCTGAAATCAATCTGATAATCTTTTCCAGCTCACCAGCCTTATTTTCTACCAAAAAGCGCACGCGCACGCCTGCTTCACCATAACCAGACACATGTAGAAAGGCCGCAAAGACATCGCGATCTGTAATGACCCCTGCCATTTGATTATTGTCCACAACCGGCAAAATACCAACCTTATTTTTGTACATCAAGTAAACGGCATCTTCTAGGCTGGCAAATTTAGACACAGTGATGACATCTCGTATCATGACATCACGAACCTTGGTTTTGTTCAAGAGATAATTCATCTCATAAATAGACAGACTGGTCGCCTTTGAAGGGCTCGCCTCTGCAATTGTTCCTTCAGTGACAAGACCAACTAATTGATCATCTTCAATGACAGGTAGACGATGAATCGCTTGCTCCCGCATTAGTTCAGCTGCATGTGCAATCGTCGTATCTGGGGAAATGTAGACAACCTTTCGTGTCATAAAATCTTTAACTGCCATATGCAATCCTCCTAGTCTCTTCTATAATTCTAGTATACCATAAATCAGAAAACGATTTCAATTTTTATTGAAAAAAAGTGAAATTTTTCTTTAATAGTCATTAAAATTCAACAATATAGTCAACTGAAACTGGAATAGGGCAAGGCAGGGAGCTGCAGATAGAACTGGCGTTCATCAAAGCGACTGAACGATGTCTTAACCGTTATTCAATTCACTATACTTTTGTAGTAGTGATATTAATAGCATATCATAACACACTCGTCACATACTCGTCACTTCCTAATCTATCCAAAAAGAAGACCGCTATAGCAGCCTTCTTTCATATATATTCTTTCAATTAGTTGATTTAATCTCTTGAACCAAGGATTCGAAGAAGATTCAAGAAGAGATTGACAAAATCCAAATAGAGTGACAAGGCCATCGAAACGACCCAACCTTGACCCACTTCACCATTGGTTTCTTCAAAAACATAGCGGATTCGTTGGTTATCATAGGCAATCAATCCTGAGAAAATCAGCACAGAAAGGATCGAAATCATAAAGCTCATCCCAGAGCTAGCAAGGAAAAAGTTCACCACACTGGCAATAATCACTCCTATCAAAGCTGCATAGAGAGCCTGTCCCATACCAGATAGGTTTTTCTTAGTTGTCAGACCAAGAACCGCCATCGCTACAAACATCAAGGCGGCAGTTAGAAAGGCTGTTAAGACGGTTTCCCCTGTATAAGCTAGAAGCACGATACTAAGGGTAAAGCCATTCATCACCGAATAAGCTAGAAACATGGGTAAAGCCATGGGACTATTTTGAGCTGCCATACGAGAAGCCGCAAAGACAAGGGCAAGCTCAGCTAGCATAATCAGCCAGATAATAAATGATCCTCCTAATAATAAACGAAGTGTAAATCCTTGAAAAACTGTCAAGGATAGGTAGGCAACTAAAGCAGATAGTCCGATACCTGCTGCGACAAAGCCGTAGATTTTTCCAAAGAAACGATTTAAAGCAGTATGATCTACTTGATTGATAATAAACTGTTCTTGATTCATTTTATCCTCCTCTATTTCACTCAACGAATGGAAATATGCCGTTCTTTCCACATTTTTTGTAAGGGAAGTGTTGCTTCTCTTATCGCCCAATACTTGTCTACACACGTCACAATCCAAGATTCCTTATAACGTGGTGGAGCAATGGTTGCACCAAACATATGCTTGACAATAATATCTTCTTCGACCTTGTTGAGCTTGGTCAATTTTTGTGCATTGCGCTTCGCAATTCGCGGATGTACCCACGCATGGCTTTTCCGAAATTTAGTTTCGCGCCAATCATAATAGAACAAATCATGCAAGAGAGCCCCTCGAGCCGTTGATTTTGCATCCCAACCCAATTTTTTAGCAATCCTGTAGCTGGTATAGGACACATGAATGGAATGCTCCAAGCGTGTCGAATAGTAATGATGAGGGATTGTAGCGAGCTTTTGTACCTTGGGCTTTTGGATTAAGAATCCAACATAAGCCATGTACTCTTCATCTTCTGTATATACTGTCATCACATCACCTCGTTTTTCCATTATACCACAGTTTACTCTTCCTAGCTTAAATAAAGCTAAAGAGTAAAATACCTGCTGCTACGGCAACATTTAGACTTTCTGCTTGACCAGGCATCTGAATGTGGACCAACTCATCTGCCTGCTCTTCTACCAATCTTGAAATGCCTTGGCCTTCATTTCCCATAATGATTGCAAACGAATCAGGTACCCGAATCGCTTTGTAATCCACAGAATGTGTAGATAAGGTTGTAGCTAAGATGCGTACGTGATTTGCTTTGAACTGGCCAAGAAGATCATCTATTGCCACACGATAAATCGGCAGATGGAAATGACTGCCCTGCATAGAACGTAGGGTTTTTAGGCTATAAATATCTGCAGACTTATCTGAGATAAAAACGGCATCATAGCCTGCAGCATCAGCTGTCCGAATCATGGTTCCGACATTTCCCGGATCCTGTACATCTTCTAAAACAAGGTATTTTCCTGTTAATTGTTTAGGAAAGAGAGGCTGTTTTAGAGCTACCTGAGCTACGATACCCTGTGGTGTTTGACTATCTGACAGCTCTTGTACTATCTCTGGACTGACAACCGTTACCGGAATAGAACCTGTTACCTGATTTACATGATTTTCGAGTGCAAACACTCGCTCAATCTCAGCATTCGCTTTACGTGCCTCTTCAAATAAATGCCAGCCCTCAATCAAGTAAGATTCTTTGCGGTATTTCTTCTGATGTAATTTTTTCGTTTCCTTTATCAAGCGATTAGACTTGGAGCGAATCACTTCCATATTATTCCCCATTTTCTTTCATTATCATCAATGATATAATAAAGTGAAGGTCTTGTCAAAAAGGAGAAATGTATGAAAAAAGTCAAAATGATTGCATCAGGTCGTGTACAAGGAGTTGGATTCCGTTGGTCTGTCCAATTTCTTGCAGGAGAAATCGGAGATATCTATGGTCGAGTCTGGAATAACGATGATGGAACAGTCACTATTCTTGCTCAATCAAGCGATACTGCTAAGCTCAGCCAATTTATCCATGAAATCCGAAAAGGCCCCTCTCGTATGGCAAAAGTAACCTATCTGGATGTCACTCTTGCTCATTTTGAAGACTTTAGCGATTTTCAGGTCAAACAGTGGTATTAGACTTGTATATTTTCTCCAAAACAAGTAAAATAGAATGTATCATGTAAAAAAGGAAACGAGAAAGTGAAAACATCAAAACGTATTGTATTATCAGGATTTGTCCTATCCATGCTCTTCTTCCTATCGGGCTGTGTAAAGACCAAAAATGGTGTACCGACTGGGGAAGGTTGGGTCTACAAATTCCTCGTTGAGCCAATGGGCAATGTCATCCAATTCTTCGCTGAAAATCAGGGACTAGGATTTGGAGTTGCTATCATCGTCGTGACAATCTGTGTCCGCTTACTCATCTTACCACTTGGTATTTACCAATCGTGGAAAGCAACCTACCAGTCTGAGAAAATGCACTATCTCAAACCTATCTTGGGTCCAATCCAAGAGCGAATGAAAAATGCAAGCTCACAAGAAGAACAGTTGGCTGCTCAACAAGAACTCTTTGCTACTCAGAAAGAATATGGTGTGAGCATGTTTGGTGGAATGGGCTGTCTACCACTCCTCATCCAAATGCCTTTCTTCTCAGCTCTGTTCTATGCTGCACGCTATACAGAAGGAATTGCGGATGCTAGTTTCATGGGAATCGCCCTTGGAAAGCCAAGTCTCATTCTTACTGTAGCAGCCGGAGTTCTCTACTACTTCCAATCCCTTCTCATGCAGGTCGGTGTCGATGAAGAACAAAAGAAACAGATGAAATCAATGATGTGGATGAACCCAATCATGATTACATTCTTCTCATGGAGTTCTCCTGCTGGAGTCACTCTTTACTGGGTTGTCGGTGGATTTATCGGAATCCTTCAACAAGTGATTACCAACTTCTTCCTCAAACCAAAACTGCGCAGACAAATTGCAGAAGAATTTGAACAAAATCCTCCAAAACCGCTTCACACAAGCACTCGTGTAAAAGATGTCACCCCAACAATGGATACAGCGATTACCACATCTTCTTCTAAAAAGAAAAATCGCAACGCTGGCAAACAACGTTCGAGATAAGAAAAACTCTATTTCTGAGTATGACGACCATACGAGGAAATAGAGTCTTTTTGTTTTGTCTGAATAGGCGCACAAGCCCCAAATAGATAGACTATCTGGGGATGTACTTACTATTGTTAGAAGAGTGAAATCAATAAACAATCATTATTCTTCATCTTCTGATTTTTTCTTTCCGAATCCAATCAAAGCAGCTAAACCTAAGGCAGTCGCACCATATGCAAATGCACTGTTTCCTGCCATATCACCCGTATTTGGCAATGTTTCTGTCGATGCTTGAGTTGAAACAGGAAGGTCAGGAGTTTTCGAAGAAGCTGGTTGTCTTGGTTCAACTGACTGATTCGGAGTTGGAAGAACTGGTGTTGGTTCCGGTTTTGGTTCCGGCTTAGGTTCCGGTTTTGGTTCCGGTTTTGGCTCCGGCTTAAGTTCCGGTTTTGGCTCCGGCTTAGGCTCTGGTTTTGGCTCCGGCTTAGGTTCTGGTTTTGGCTCCGGCTTAGGTTCCGGTTTTGGTTCCGGCTTAGGCTCTGGTTTTGGCTCCGGCTTAGGTTCCGGTTTTGGCTCCGGCTTAGGCTCCGGTTTTGGCTCTGGTTTTGGTTCCGGCTTAGGTTCCGGTTTTGGTTCTTGGTTAGAATCGTCTACTAATCGGTAAACATAGATAACATCTGTCATACCTTCTTGCACATTACCTGTTGCCTCACCAATGCGTGCATCTGACGCTACAACATCGGTTTCACCAACTTTATGGCTGTCTGAAACGCGTACTAATTGATAAGTCTTGCCTTCGTGTACCAAGGTTTCTACGCGGTGAGCCATGTAAGTGCTTGTGAATTCTTGCTCTTTCACAAGGGGCTCTTTTTGATTTCTAATAACAGTTGTATCTGTTATTTTCACAAGAACATCTGTGACAAGATTGTTATTCGGCAGAAGTGGATTCCCTGCTTCGTCCACATAATGAACGACGACTGAGCCCTTCAGCTCTTCGTGTTTTTCCTCAACAATCTTTGGAAGGTATTCGTAAGTAACATCTGTATTTCCTTCTACCACTGTTCCTGCGCTGTTTGCTGGGGTCACAACTAAGACATATTCCACATTATCTTTGACAAGAATCGGTGGTACAAATGGTTGTGTATCATAGTCTACATGATAATCCACATCTGTAGATGTAATCGTCTTGTCTGGAAGAGTTTGAGTAGTTGTAGTTTTTACAACTGTATTTTTCATCGTCTCAACCGGATCTTTCAAAACAGTTGTTGTTCCACTGATGATATAATGAACCGTTACGTGACCAGTTACAGTTTGCGTAACGACTGTCGGTTTCAAATATTTATAGGTAATGACCGTCAAACCTTCTTCAAGAGTAGCCGTTTCAGGTTTGTCTACTTCAACATAGTGATAGGTCGCACCGTTGGCATCAATCGTCTCTAACTTCTTATCGGTACTGTTATATGTCGCTCCTGTTGTTGTCTTATTTGTATCATCAGAAAGAACTTGGAAGAAACCATCTTTATCAGCATAACGCTTGATAGTACGAGTCTCTGTGCTAATCAGACCGTCTGTGACAACAGTATCTGGGTTATGGATTTCAAGATTAGTATCCATATCCACATAACGAACACTAACGCTACCTTTTGTCTCCTTCTTGCTCACTTCTTCTTGGACAGGCACATAAAGATAGATTACTTCTTTCGTACCTACTTCAACAGTTCCCTTTACTGGGGCAGATGTGACATCTGTTCCAATCAATTTATAGGTTATGCCTTCTACAACTTCCGTATCATTTGCAGCTGTATCGTACGACACCTCAATTGGTTGTATTTCGGTCTTGCTTTCCGTTGGTGTTGAAGTGGTTGTGCTCACTTTGACAACTGTTGTATCTACTACTGTAGCTGTGTCTTTAATGAGTTTACCACTTACTGTTCGATAGGTTACAAGGACTTTTCCGGTTTCTTCTACTTTTTCAATCTTTGGAGCAACACTATAAACATAGGTAATATGTGTTTCACCAACTGGGACTGTTCCAGCTGTTGCGACATTGTCTTTGACTTCCTTAAAGATATACTCAAATTTTTCAAAGTTAATGCTCTCATCCTTGTCACCGATGACATTGTATTGCTCCCCACTTACTGTTGATTGAGGAACCGTACGTCCATCTGGGTAGGTCTTCGTCAGAGTCGAATGAACTAGAACTTCATCATAGACTTTATCAGCTTTAATGGTCGTACCTGCGGTATCGACATAATGAACGATGACGCGACCTTTTTCATCTGCTCTTGTTTCTTTTGGCACAGCCTCATAAACATAGGTGATATGCGTTTCACCAACAGGAACTGTTCCAGTTAAGGCAGTATTATCTTTGACTTCTTTAAAGGTATAGTTGTAATTCTTGAAGTTAATGCTCTCATCTTGATCTTGCAAGACATCGTACATCTCATTGGTCGGAGTAATCGTTGTCTCTTTGTGCCCATCTGGATAGGTACTTGTGGCAATACGATTCACCACGACTTCATTGTATTGCTTTCTTGTCTTAATGACATTTCCTGCGGTATCGACATAATGAACGAAAACTTGACCTTTTTCTTCCATAGCAGCGACAGTCGGCTTTAAGTACTTATAGGTAATAACTGTCAAACCTTCTTCAAGTATACCTCTTTCAGCTGTATCAACTTCAACATAGTAATACATGGAATCATTAACAGGAATAGTGCCTAAACGCTTAGAGATACTACTGTAACTTGTATTTGTTGGACTAGGAACTGTTTTATCAGATAGAACTCGGAACTTCCCATCCTTATCTGCATATCGACTAATCGTACGCGTCTCTGTTCTGACAAGACCATCTGTCACAACTGTGTCAGGGCTATGGATTTCTAGACCTGTAGCCTTGTCAATATAGCGCACAATAACGCTTCCCTTGACTTCTGTCGTTATGACTTCGTCTTGAATTGGAGAGTAGAGATAAATAACCTCTTTCTCGCCCACTTCTACTTGTCCTTCTACAGGAGCAGAATTTCCAGCAATTCCGACTAATTTGTAAGGAACGCCATCTACGACTTCCATTTCTTCCGCAGTTGTTCGGTATTGTACTGTATTACGCTCAACTTCTTTCGATATGGAGTCTGGAAGCTTTGTAATCATCATCTTGGTAAGGACCGTTGTATCAACTACCGGCTTGGTATCTTTAATAATCGTACCACCGATTGTTCGATAAGATACAAGAACTTTTCCAGTTTCTACTTTTTCTTCCATCTGCGGAACAGCTTTGTAGATATAGGTAATCTCTGTCGTGCCAGCTGGGAGGATACCACTCAACTCTTTGTTGTCTTTTACTGCTGTAAATTTATATTCAAAGCCTTCATAAGTGATGGTGGCATCCTGATCAGGTCTAACATCATAGGTTGCGTTTGTAGGAGTGTTTACAATTTCAGGTTCACGACCACTTGGATAAGTCGTTGTCGTGATATTATTCACAACTAATTCTTCATGGACTTTATCCGGTTTAATGGTTTTACCATTCTCATCAACATAATGAACAACGACATGACCTTTTTCTTTCGTTTCTGTGACTGTTGGTACTTCATCATAGAAAACATCAATCGTCCTTACATGACGAGCACGATCATACACTCGGTATTCACCATTTGGATTATTACGAACTTCTTCTGCTCGTTCATCGCTGACTGCTTCTACAAATGGGAAGTAACCATAATCAACATTGAACCCAGCTCCTGTATAGCCACTAGCTCCAAAGAATGGTGGCGCAACTGTTCCTAATCCTTCCGTTTGTGTGGTATTAATGCGGATTCTATTATAACGGATATTACGCCATTCATCATAATAGAGATTTTCTTGATCGATTTTGTAGATATACTGTTGGTCTGTATGTTCTGCACGAAGATAGGTGTATCCTTTGCCAAGAACCTCTTCTGAACCTTTCGTAAAATAGTCATTCAGCTTCGTAATCGGTCCTTTTTCTTCCTCAAGAAGCAAGGTTGACTGATCTTCAGATTTCTTTTTCAACCAGTGACGAACTCGTACATCCGGCACTAAAACAGCTGCACGATTTGGCTGTGCGCTTTCAAGGTATACCGCCAATTCTTTTTGAATTTGCTCTCGAACATCTGCACGATAAGGTAAATTGTTGACACCGTAAAGATTCTTTGGATCATCAATATCTGCAGCTCGACGAACGAGGTTTAAATCTCGGTATTCCAAAAGAGCATTGGCAATACGTTCTCTATCCCTCTCAGTGCTTGCACCATATACTTTTTTATACAGCTCTACTAGATAAGTCTTGCTCACATTAAAGTTCGCATCAGATACTAGTTTGAGCAAGGGATTTTCGGAAATTGAAATAGTCCCTTTTTCGGAGGCTTCCTCACCTTCTGCCTTGTTAAATTTTGGAAGACTAAGACCGATCACTTCTGAGTTGAAGATCGTTTGCCATGGATTATTGGGTAATTCAGAAGTTTTTATCCGCTCTTCGTTGACTGCAACTGCTCTACCCGTTTCCTTATCAAGCTTATAGGTTGTATTTATTGTATATTCTCCCTCAGTCCGTGTCTTCGGAGAGATATCTACCGAGTAAAGATTACGATACCAGTATGTAGAAGATATAGGAATATTAGGATTGGGTTCAGAACTCATTTGCCCATTTGTCGCTAGATACTGGATGTGAGGCTTAAGCGTAACACTACCAATCGTTTCCCAAGAATTCGCTGCTGCTGGATCATAGTTTGCTCCTGCCCAAACTCCCGTATTAGGAGCACCAGGTTCTAAACTTGGTGGTGTCGCTGCATAATAATACCGATACGATACTTCTAATTTCTGTTCTTTATCTTTTTCCCCATTATAGAAATATAACTGATTATTGGTTGAACGATTTTCTGGAATATCTGGATTGTCTAATGGGTTTAAAACTTTCGACAAATATTTATAGAGACCTACAGTTGGAATATTATCCAAACGTTTTCCATAACCTCTAAAATCTGTCGTCCCAGGATAACTTGTATAGCTTTGACCGATAGAAGCAGTAGGCGGTAAGGCAAGGTTGTCATTTGCAGTCAGAGCTGCATCACGGTAGCGAAGGTCGTCAGGTCGAATACTTCCGTTTTCTCCTGGAAGAATTCTAAAGTAAGTAGTATCTCCTGTATCATCCTTAAAACGAAATTCAACTGCACGCTTGGTGTCAGCAGTATTGTTGTCCCAATTATCACGGATTGGCTCAAGGAATTTATTTACGTCCAATCTCCCCTCTTCACCAAATCCTTGAAGTACAAGGGTATCCTGTGGACCAGTGTAATTTTTTACAGTGACTTCTTCATAAGGAATGACGAGTTCTTTATAATTATCTGTTTTTGCAGCTTCCGTAGCTTCAACGACATCGTTATTTGCATTGGTAGCTGGTTCTGCGTTCAGAAGAGGGTAGCGAACCATATAATTTGTTGTAGAGGTCACTTCTTTACCATCTACCATCTTATCTTCCACTGTTGGCTTGACACCTACCTCAATCGTCACACGACGATTAGCATTTGAATCGGATGTTGTACCTTGACCATACTCTTTATTAGCGTTTTCGACAATCAAATAATCTTTAACTGGCGCTTCTTCATAGGTATCGTGATCATTTGGGACTTCTTGTGCCGTTGTCGCAACCAGCTCTGCTGTCTCATCAGCATAAACAGGAGTCATAGCACCCCCTGCTAGGGCAAAACCAATCAAAACTGATCCAACCCCTACTTTGAATTTACGGATACTGTATTTATTCTGTTTTTCCATTTTATTTACTCCATTTTAGATTGTTTCTAAAAGTTCCTTCCACTTTTGTTTTATGATTTCTTTACTATATTGTTTTGCTTTTGATAAGCTATTTTGCTGATACTCTGCATGACGGTCTTCCCTATAGAATTGCACAATAGCGTTTGCCGTATTTTCTATCACCTCATCGTCTGTCTCACCTTCAACCAACAAACCATTCTGATTCCATGCTTCTTGATTTCCGTACGGAACATTTCGGAAGATAAATGGTAACCCCTGACTCATGGCTTCAAAAATAGACAGTCCGAAAGATTCACTTGGCGAGGTACTAATATAAGCATCATATTGAGAATAATAGCTCATAATATTCTCTGTATGTCCTTTTAGGAAAATCCTGTCCTGCATTCCTACAGAATCTATCAAATCCTGGACTTCATGAATATCTCCACCTCCATAAATATCCAGTCGAAGTTGAGGAAGTTCCTGACAAGCTCTCGCTATAGCTGGAATAAGCAGATCAAACCGCTTCTCAGGAGCCAAACGACTAACTGTCAACAAACGGTAATCCAACTCCTTCTTTAATTCATTAGGAGCTTCTTCAAGAAAAGTCGGAGGGATAACTACAATATTTTTTTGAATACCTATCCTTTCAAGATGTTCCTCCAGTTGCTCCTTTTGAGCCTGCGTCATGACCCGAAAGACATCTATAAACTGAGGATTCATAAAAGTATATTGATAATGAGGATTAAAAATTAGTCGCTCAGGATACACTTCTCGTATAAAATGCTCTGCATGAATCATTGTAATAACCTTTGCTGCTCCGCTAAAGGGTAAAACATCTGCGTCTATAAATGTAGGACGATCCATTATGATAATGTCCGAACTAGTCAACTGTAACCGCTCCATAAAAGCCTTCATGAACTCATGTTTTGATTCCCAACGATTATCACAAGCTTCAAAGGTTGAGTCCCACTCATTTATAGTTTCCCGTAAACCACAGGAACCATCTTGATTATAAAATTCAATATAAGTAAGTCGCCCTGTATTATCATAAAACTCCGAGTGTGATAACTGCCTAGTATACGAGTCCACACGCAATACACGCCTATCTCTTACTAAAACAGCCTCATTGACCTTATCTTCTATTAAATGAAAAATCAACTCCAACTGGTCATACTTATAAAAGATACGTTCTTCTTCCTGCTTGACAAACTCGAAATCTGGATAGTGGGCAAGAACTTCTTCAGGTAGGAGACTGGAAGGATAAAGAGGTAAATCCGTTAAATGATGAAAGACAGAGACTATATTTTCCCTTGGATAATTCATTTTATCGGAGTAATCTACCAAACTAAATGGTCTCGTCCATCCAGTAAAGATCATGCGAAAATCTACATCAAGTTCTTTTAAAATCTGTAGTAGTTGGGCCTCTGCATACTCGATTCCACTTGACGAAGTAGTGAGGCGTTCATTAAAGATATATATCATTGCACTGTCTGCACTTTCGTAACTCTCCTGTCCAGCTTTCTATCCACATTGACAAACAAGCTCTACCCACTTAACACAGCTAATATTTTGAATAATCAAACTATAATTTATAAATATCAGGTTAATTCTACCCTCCCCCCGTATGTTTTGTCAAGTAAATAGGAGTTTTATATAAAAAAATCCTATCATCTTCTCTTTCGAACATGATAGGATTGTCTTTCAACTTCTATTTTGTTTTTTCAACCTTTAAAATTTTAACATCATAGCTACCAACTGGTGTTTTAATTGTTGCCGTATCTCCTGTTTTCTTACCAATAAGAGCCTGACCAATTGGGCTTTCATTTGAAACTTTATTAGCGAAAGCATCTGCACCTGCAGCTCCAACAATTAGGTAGACTTCTTCATCTGTTTCTCCAACTTCTTGGATAGTCACTGTTTTACCGATTGCTACTTCATCCGCTGCTACTGCATCACTATTAACAATTTCTGCATAGCGAATTTTTGTCTCAATCATGGAGATTTGCCCTTCTACAAAGGCTTGTTCGTCTTTTGCTGCTTCATACTCAGAGTTTTCTGATAGGTCTCCATAAGAACGGGCAATCTTAATTCGTTCGACAATTTCAGGACGACGAACGAGTTTTAATTCTTCTAATTCTTTCTCCAATTTTTGTTTTTCTTCAAGTGTCATTGGATATGTTTTTTCTGCCATTTTCTTTTTCTTCCTTTTAAAATTCTTTAATGAAAACAAAATTATGCGGAAAACCACATAATTTCGTCCGAGCAACTGCTCTAGTTGTTTAATTTACTGTTGATATATTTTTCAACATTTTGATTATGCTCTTCGCCTGTTTCTGCGAAGTAAACAGAACCTGTCGTAACATCTGCTACGAAGAAATAATAGTTTGTCTTATTTGGAGCGAAGCTTGCCTCAATTGCAGAAAGACTAGGACTATCAACAGGTCCCGGCATTAAGCCAGCATTGACATAAATATTATAAGGAGAATCAATGTTTGTGTCAATCGTCGCATCTTCTTTCAAGGTTGTCTTTTCGCCCAACTTATCCATTGCATACAAGATAGCAATATTAGACTGTAGAGGCATGCCAGCATTGAGTCGGTTAAAGAAGACACCTGCGATGTTTCGACGATCTTCATCTGTTGATCCTTCTTTTTCAACCAGCGAGGCTACTGTCAATAATTGATTGACATCCAAACCTTTTGCAGCTAATTGATCATAATAAGGTTGCAAGCGACTATCCATTGCTGCTACCATCTGCTCAACCAACTCTTCTATTGTCGTCTTTGTTGAGTATTCATATGTAGCTGGGAAGAGATATCCCTCTAGACGATACTTAACACCACTATTTGCTGCTGGCAAATTGCTCAATAATTTTGGATAAGTTGCAACCATTCGATTGATGAAGGCCTCATTTTGAACTGTTTCAAGAAAGGCTTCTGCAGTGAATGGGGTTTTATCTTCCTTATCAGACGTGTGAACGTTGTCTGTCACAGCCTGAGCAATTTGTTTTATCGTATAACCTTCTACAACCAATACTTTTCCTGCAATTGGTTCTTGCGCAGTAGGTGTTCCACTTTCTTGTAGAGCTTTTGCGAGCTCTTCTACAGTCATAGATTGACTCAAATTATAAAATCCACTTTGGAAATTATTAAAACTCTTGAGTTTTGAATAGTAGGTAAAGACAGTCGCATTCTTAATCAAGCGATTCTCTTCCAGAATCTTAGCGATTTCTTTTGTGGAAGATCCTTCTGGGATTTCTATTTGAGTTATTTCAGTTGCTTGTGCATTAACCGGTTCTAAGCTTGATTTCAAATAGAAGTAGCCTGTAACCCCTGTCAACAGTAACAAGAGCAACACAGTGACAACCACCACTTTTACAATCCGTTTAGCTAATCCATCTTGCTTTTTACGTTGGTGATGACGTCGACGAGTTTGCATCGTTCGACTTTCCACCTGTTTTCTTGGGACTGTTGGAATAATCGTATCCTCCAATTCTGCTCTTGATATTGGCGAAGATTCTATCTCTCTAATCACTTCTCTTACAGAGTTTCTAGGTAGGGCAACCGTCGCCGTCAAATCTTCAAGCTCATCTGATGAGGCTTCAAGTTTCGGTCTGTCTAGCTCAACCTCAGCTGATTCAGACAAAATATTCCTTGGTTCAACTGCTTCACTTTCTTGAAAAGCTAGGTTATCTGTATCTGAAGGAAAATCAGATAAAATATGCGAAGTAGCTTCTACTGCATCTTCCTCACTTGGAAAACGAGTCACCAATGAGTGTGAGTCTTCATCCATCACTAATGGTAGCTTGATATTGACTCTATGAGGAAGAACAGTTTCAGAGGTCGATAGTGCCTCTACTACATCATCTGTCGGGAACAAGGAAGAATCTAAAGACTTTAATTCTTTCTCTGAATCTGTCTGGTTTTTTATTTCTTCTAAATCACGCAAAATCTTGTCTCGAAAGCTGGATGATTGCGTGTCATTTTTATGTGAATCGTTTGCCACAATAAAGCTCCTTTCAAACGGTTACAAGACATTATATCTTAAAACACTAACAAAATCAAGCATGTCTACTAGGTGAGGGATTCCTCCAATACATATCGTACCAGACCATACCACCAAACTGAGATTCGGATACCCCTAAATCTTCAAATTGGTACATACTATAGTAAGAAAGTAGATAATCTTTACAGGTTAGGCTAATACCTTCATAACCGCCCTGTACTGCAATCTCTTTGATAGCTGCCAGTAAAAGCGTTCCTACTCCTTGCCCTTTATAGTCTTCTGCGACCGAAAGGCTCACGATAGCTAGATGAGAACAGGAAGCCTCCACCTTTTTCTTTCGCTCAAATAAGTCATCTGTTACGGTAGCATGTACTGTCGGAAGTGCCAAAATATAACCTGCTAGGTTGCCGTCATCTTCCATAACAAGACAGGTCATAGTCTCCTGCTCCAGATAAAATCTTAAGACATCTTTTGCGATTTGTTCTTCTGGACTAAAATTAGCCTGTTCAATCTGATGAACCTGTTCCAGATCTGCTAATCGTGCATGTCGAATTTTCATTCCTTCTCCTTTATACACCATACCTAAATGAAATTGTCCCATTCTACTCGTTAAGACGGACAAAAAGGAAGAGGTTGAGTACTCGGTCTCAGCCTCTGTATTTTATTGAACGTTATTGGAAAGATTGGATAATAGACGTTCAAATGAATATTCGTAAGACTGAATATCTCCTGCCCCCATAAATACATAAACGGCATTGTTATGGTCTAAGAGTGGAGAAGTATTTTCAACTGTTACGATCCCACCTTTTTTGTTGATTTTTTCTGCCAAATCTTCTACTTTTACTTGGCCATTATCTGTTTCCCGGGCTGACCCATAGATTGGCGCTAGGTAGACAGCATCTGCTTCACTTAAAGCAAGGGCAAATTCGTCCAACAAGGCAATGGTTCGTGTAAAGGTATGCGGTTGGAAAATAGCTACGATTTCTTTACTTGGGTATTTTTGACGAGCTGCATCAAGCGTTGCGACAATTTCTGTTGGATGATGAGCAAAGTCATCAATAATCACAGTGTTATTGACAATCTTTTCTGTAAAGCGACGCTTTACTCCACCAAAAGTTTTCAGGTGTTCTGCCACCAAGTTCAAGTCAAATCCTGCCACAAATAGATTCGCAATCACAGCTGTTGCATTCAAGACATTGTGGCGACCAAAGGTTGGAATTTGAAACTGTCCCAATTCTTTTCCGGCATGGCGCACCTTGAATTGCGATCCTGCCGTTGAGGGTTGTAAATCGTAGGCTACAAAATCATTATCCTCATTGAAGCCATAGTAATAAATCGGTGCAGTCGCAGTAATACGACGGAGCTGCTCATCCTCACCATACACAAACAAGCCTTGTTGTACTTGCTTTGCGTAATCATCAAAGGCATGAAAGACATCCTCTAAACTGGTAAAGTAGTCAGGGTGGTCAAAGTCAATGTTTGTAATGATACTGTATTCTGGATGATAGGGCATGAAATGACGTTCGTATTCGTCTGACTCAAAAACAAAGTATTGAGCATTTTCTGAACCGCGACCAGTTCCATCTCCAATCAAATAACTGGTATCTGTGATGTTGCGCATAACATGCGCCAAGAGACCGGTTGTAGAAGTTTTTCCATGCGCTCCTGCCACTCCAAAGCTGGTAAAATTCCGCATGAATTGTCCTAAAAATTCATGATAGCGTTTATAGGAGAACCCCTGTGCATCCGCATAGGCAATCTCTACATTATTATCTGGGCGAAAGGCATTTCCAGCAATAAGTTCAACATCTGCTGTGATATTGTCCTCACTAAATGGTAAAATCTCAATTCCTGCCTGTTCAAGACCACGTTGGGTAAAATAATACTTTTCTACATCACTTCCTTGAACCTTATGTCCCATTTGATGTAAGAGTAAAGCCAAGGCACTCATCCCCGAGCCTTTGATTCCAATAAAATGATAGGTTTTTGTCATTCCAATCCTTCTTCCATGTGTGTTAGGTTTAGTTCTTGTGCCAATTGACGTTCTCGTTGAACCTTGCGATCTGGGTAATTGTAGACCTGGCTTTTCTTTAAAAAGTCATACGAATTTTTAGCAATTGGTCGCTCTTGCCCTCTTTCTTCCTTCTTCAAAGGATAGACAGCAGGCATATCTGCTAAAATGTAATCGGTCTGGCGCAAGCGATTCGCTAACTTTGTTAAATGTGGTACCTTTTTTTCAACCAAAGGAGCTGTTACCTGTTGTTTTGTTGGTGTAACGGGATGTGGCTTTTCTTGATGGAGATACGAAGCTGAACGTTTTTTCTTCAAATCTTCACGTGCCATTTCACGCGCCAACTGGCCTTGTGTTTTAATCGGCGTTTTTGAAACAGGCTTTTGATAGCGATCTTTTCGAGAGTACAGGCTCGGTTTTGCTTCAAAAAGGGGAGGCAATAAACTATCCTCTGCCTTAGGCTCGTTCTGAATAGGATATGGGCTGCCTTCTTGAACAAATTCTCTTTCCTGATAAGGTCCCCTAATATTGCTGATAAGATCCCCTTCATCGTACAATCTCATCTCAGGATTTTCTCCCACTATTAACTCATCGTCAGCTACTAATGGAAATCTAGTCTGCATTCTCATCATAAGATATTCCTTTCAATCGATTATTATACCATACCTTCTAGTCTTTGACTATCTTTTTCCCTTTTCAGTTGCAAGGTTCATTCTTTAATCCACCCCCTGAAAACAGCCATTCTAACAAGAATCAAGCAATCAACAAGAGCTGAACGTTCCCTTTAAAATCAACTTATCAGCCTATTCTACTGCACTATTCCTAGAATCTCTCGGATATCGTCTACTGTCATGCTGGCCCGACTTTCATTACCGTCTAGGACAGTGGTTACAAGATTCTTCTTGCTTTCTTGTAGGGCCTGGATTTTTTCTTCAATGGTGCCACGTGTAATCAGGCGATAGCATTCCACTTTTTCAGTTTGCCCCATGCGGTGAGCACGACTAATGGCTTGAGCTTCAACAGCTGGATTCCACCATAGATCCACTAGAATCACGCTATCTGCTCCTGTCAGATTCAGTCCGACACCACCTGCTTTGAGCGAAATAAGAAAAATATCGCGACTGCCTGCATTAAAAGCTGTTGTCATTTCCTGACGAAGATGGGCTGGAGTTGACCCCGTCAATTTATAACTGGTCAAGCCAAGTTCCTCTACTTCCCTCTCAATTCTATCTAGCATATTCCTAAATTGTGAGAAAATCAAAACCCGGTGATTGCCTTCTTTGAGTTGACGAAGCAATTCTCTTAGGCTTTCGAGTTTGCCACTTTCTCCCTGATAATCATCCATAAAGAGACTTGGGGTATCACAGATTTGTCGCAATCTGGTAATGCCCGCTAGAATTTCGATTTTGTTCTGCTGAATCTCCTCATCGCTCGCACTGGCAATCCGAGACTGCATTTGTTTGAGCTGGGCTAGATAAACCACTTTCTGCTCATCTGTCAACTCATTTAAGACCGTCATTTCGAGCAAGTCTGGCAGTTCAAGCAAGACATCTTCTTTTTTCCGTCTGAGGATAAACGGCTTAATCAGGCGTGCCACTTCTGTTGCTGAGAGTTTGGTAAATTCCATTCTTCCTGGCAATAGACCTGGTAAGACAATTTGAAAAATAGACCATAATTCCGACAAATGATTCTCAATTGGTGTCCCTGATAGAGCAAAGCAATTCCCAACTTCAAAATTGCGCAACAACTGGGCAATCTTACTTTGAGCATTTTTCATGACTTGCGCTTCGTCTAAGATGAGATAATCGTAGCGAGTCTCTTGATACCATTCGATATCTTGTCGGAAGGAATGGTAGCTCGTAATTACAATCTGATGTCCGCCACGAATCTGCTCTTCTCGTTTTTCCTTAGTCCCATAGGCTACAGTAATATCTAAATCAGGCGCAAATGTCTGACACTCGCTCTGCCAATTATAGATAAGGCTTGAAGGAGCTAGGATGAGAACCTTGGAATCTTCCTCCAGATGGCTAGTTAAAAAAGCAATGGTCTGCAAGGTCTTTCCCAAGCCCATATCATCAGCCAAAATTCCACCAAAACCATGGTAATCCAGCATAGACATCCATTTAACTCCTAATTGCTGATACTCCCGTAAGGAAGCATTTAGCTGCAATTCAGGTAGGGCAAACGATTCTGGATGGGCCAGATCATAGGCTAACTGCTGAAAGTCTTTTGAAAATTGAATCCCAGACTGATGTTCCCATACTTGCGCCAACTGATAAGAAGCAAAGCGATTGAGTTCCAGATGTCCTGCTGACGTATGGCGAGCCCGTAATTCCTGCAAGGTGCGACTAATTTTTTTCGTCTCCTCATCAAAGATGACGACTTTTCCAGTCTGACTAGTAAAATGCGTTGCATCTTCTAACAAGGCGGTCACTACTTGATCGATTTCGGCTTCTGATATTCCAGCAAAATCAAAGGAAATATCCAGCAAGGAACCACCTGTTGCTACTGTAATCTGCGGCTTCATCTCAATGAGACGATCCTCCAAGTCCTTTGATAAATGTACCTGACCCAAGGCCCTTAACTTGGCTACAGTCTGACTGAAAAATTTGTACCATTCTTCTCCATTTAATCTTGGATGGCAAGCAGTAAAACGTCCGCTAAAACCAGCCTCTCGGATTGCTTTTTCTACCATTTCCAAATGTTGAAAATGATAAGAGAAGGGGAGGGACTGTAATTCTGTCAGCGTTCTGACCTTCCCTTGCTCAAATTCCAGAATCAATTGAAGCACAATCTCGTCCTCATCTTGCACGGATAATTCAAATGCCGGTTTAAAATCACGAATGATAAAGCGCTTAGGAGCCTTAACCTTCCCAACCAATTGTAATGCCAAGAGACTAAGAGCTAGGCGTTCCTGATCTTGAAAATCAAACTGGACTGATTTCATTCCTGCCTCATCAGCTTGTACTCCTTTGAGAGAACTCAGAATCTGCTCTTGCTTGCGATCAACTTGGTAGAGGCGATTTTCTACTAAAAGGTAGCGACCATTAAAGAGTTCTCTAAAAGGTCTTTCTAGAATCTGCAATTCAATCATATACTGATGCACCACCACTGTGAATTGGTAACATTCGGCTCTTTCATCAAAGGCCAACAGGTGCAGTTCAGAATAACTTGTCATATCGTGCTGAAATGCAAAGGATTCCAACTGCATAAAGAGATCAAGTCCTTCTTCAAAACAGGCTAGCGGTAGGCGCAGATGGCGACCATAATGGACTAACATATCCAAATCACCCACTTTTTTATCTGGAATAAGTTGCCATAAAAACTCTAGTACATCTTGGCTTGCCACATCAAACTGTTGAAAAACGAGAGGCTCATAGTAATTTTTACCAATTTGGTAGTATCCTCCCTTTTTTACAGCCTGTAAAAATGCTCCAATATCACGGATTACATAGCTCCGTTGATCTGGCAAACGTTCAATTTTCAAGCTCCAATCGATATTGGTATCAAAGAGGAGTAGTTGACCTTCTATGGCTAGACGATAGCGAATACCTCCCCCTTTATCCGAAGCCAGTAAATCATCTAAAAATAAGCCACCAAAATAGGTTCTGCGTATGGTTTCCTCATGTTCTACTTGGTCTGTTGAAAGTTCTTCTTCTAGGAGTTTTCCTTCAATATCATTTTTTAAAAAATATTCGGCAGCTGCCAAGTGCTGACAGTAGCCCTTTTGCGAAAACAAGTGACAACTGCAAGAAAGATTCGTCTCATCTAGGGTATAGCAAAAATCCTCTTCAGCAATTCGCAAAAAGAGTTGCCTATCATCTACCTGTTTTACCTCTACTTGTCCTGTTTCATAGAGCAAGATTCCTTCTTGGCGAATCCGCCCCGGCATCAATCGACCCATATAAACTCCTTTATCTTATCTCTTCATTATAGCATACTTTCCCCAATACATTAAAGGAGAGGCTTTTCATTTTTCATCCGTATTCCGTTTTGTTTGTAAAAGCCGCAAAATGAACCGATAAAAGAACCGAGGTGGAACGACCAGCTCGGTTTTGGGTTTACTTTTTATAGTGAATTGAATAAAGATTAGGACATCGTTATACTCTATAAAAATCAAAATCTGACTAGGCAACGAAATCGTAGCTAGAACTGAAGTCCAGCAAGGTGAGTTAACGACGTCAGACTTTGATTTTTGACGAGTATAAGTCGCTTTGCTTCAATAGTCCAGTAGACTGTTGAAGGTTGGAAATAGGGATTATGGAGTAATCCTCAATTAACGCCAGCTCTATCTGCAGCTCCTTGCCTTGTCCTATTCCTTCATAAGATACAAGAGTGTATAAAGCACAAAGTGAAAATAGAAAGTCTGGCGAAGAGCCAAAGGAGAGTTTGCTCTGCAAACTCCTATCACTCACCTCCAAAGGTATACTATACCTTTGGAGCTAGGAAGACTTATCTTTTTCACACAGTGCTTAGCCCGTGTTCAGTTTCATAAGATACGAGGGCGTTAAGCAACTCCTAGACAAAATAGGAAATCGAAGCAGGTTGGCTTGCAATCAACGAGATTTGTCCCTAAAGGGAGCCTCAGCTATAACCAGCTAAAGTTGGACATCTGCGTCCCCACTAAAGGGAGCCTCAGCTGTAACCAGCTAAAGCTGGAACATCTGCGTCTCTTTTTTACACAGCTCTTAGTCCATATTCAGTTCTCAATCCACTATATTACTGCTCTAATTGAAGGAAATAGGAAATGTCCGCTTCAATTGTATTTGGCAGTCTATCTATCATTCTTCTTTTTCCACATCGCTCGATAATAGCAGGTATCATCGGCTAGCTTTTTGCCATAGGTCAGCAATAATCGGCAACAGACAAGGGCTAAACAGACGGATAAGCCCAACACCATTACTAAGCCCAATTGAAGCCCTGCTAGCAGGGAAATCATTGCATTGATACCTAGAATACCTACAAATACTGTAATGAGGACGAGGTAGGCATAGGCACACAAACTCGCCTAGTACCTCCATGAAAAGGGCACATACGTCGCAGCATTGCCATTCAGCAACTGTTTAGATAATCTCACTAAGATATAATTGATTGTAAAAAAGATGAGCTCTTGCAACATGACAGCTCCTGACTAGGATTATTTCCGCTTGCGGGCAATCAGATGAATCGGTGTTCCTTCAAAGATAAAGGCTTTACGGATTTGATTTTCAAGGAAACGGAGATAAGAGAAATGCATGAGCTCTTCTTCATTGACAAAAATGACAAAGGTAGGTGGCTTGGTTGCCACTTGGGTTGCATAAAAAATCTTGAGGCGCTTACCCTTGTCAGTTGGTGTTGGATTGATGGCAATGGCGTCCATGATCACATCGTTCAAGACCGCAGACGGAATCCGCGTCTGCTGACTTTCGCTAATTTGCTTAATCATGGCAGGCAATTTATGCAAACGTTGTTTGGTCAGAGCTGACACAAAGATAATCGGTGCATAAGAGAGATACTGGAACTGATCTCTAATGTCTGCTTCCCAATTCTGCATGGTCTTATTATCTTTTTCAAGGGTATCCCACTTATTGACAACAATAATGATTCCTTTTCCTGCTTCATGAGCAAAACCAGCAATCCGCTTATCATACTCACGAATTCCTTCTTCAGCATTCAGAACCATGAGAACCACATCAGAGCGGTCAATGGCACGCATAGCACGCATGACAGAGTATTTCTCCGTATTCTCATAGATTTTTCCAGATTTACGCATACCGGCTGTGTCAATCATGGTAAATTCTTGACCTTCGCTATCTGTAAAAACTGTATCAATCGCATCTCGAGTCGTACCTGCAACGGGACTCGCAATCACGCGTTCTTCTCCCAAAATAGCGTTAATCAGACTAGATTTCCCAACATTTGGACGCCCAATCAAGCTGAACTTGATCATATCTGGATTTTCTTCTTCAAGCTCTGCTGGAAGATTTTCCACAATGGCATCCAAAATATCACCTGTTCCAATTCCATGAACCGATGATACTGGGTAAGGATCTCCTAAGCCCAAGGCATAGAAATCATAAATATCGCTACGCATTTCAGGGTTATCGACCTTGTTCACTGCTAAAATAACTGGTTTATTAGTCTTATATAGGATTTTGGCAACATATTCATCCGCATCTGTCACACCTTCTTTTCCAGATACAACAAAGACGATGACATCCGCCTCACTCATGGCAATTTCTGCCTGATGCTTGATTTGCTCCATAAAGGGTGCATCGACATCATCAATTCCCCCTGTGTCAATGATACTGAAATGACGGTTGAGCCATTCAGCCGTTGCATAAATTCGGTCACGAGTGACACCTTCCACATCTTCTACGATGGAAATGCGTTCACCAGCAATCCGATTAAATAAGGTTGATTTTCCAACGTTGGGACGTCCCACGATGGCAATAGTTGGTAGAGCCATTGCTCCTCCTTTTCTACAATAAGTGTTTTTCTTTCAAAAGTGTTTTCGTGCTTTCCTGCTCTGCTTGACCAAACTGAGCGACCAGACGTTCCGACCAGGTTTCTTTCTGTCTAGCTCCTGCATAGTCTGATTGAATTTGATCATAAGCAAGAACCGTCTCTAGTCCCTGTTCCTTATATTCTTCCTGAAAGACAATGGCGTCATGAGGTAAACGCGGTTTAACAGGAAAATGCTGGTTTGGTTTTCCTAAAGCAATACAGAAAATAGGATAGGTGTAGTCTGGTAACTTAAAGAGAGCTGCTACCTCGCAGGCTACGTGGCGAATCATTCCAATAAATACACCTCCGTAGCCCAAACTTTCAGCTGCTAGGAGACTGTTTTGCCCAGCTAATGCCGCATCAACCGATGAAATCAAAAGATTTTCTGGGCCTTTCGCATCGAAATCAGATTGATGCAATTCAGCTGCCTTACTAGCACGATAATGATCTCCTACAAAGAGCAAAATCGTATCGGCCTGTAAAATCGCAGGCTGAGGAGTCAGAGCATGAAGTGCTTCTTTTTTCTCGTTTGAACGCACAACAATAATGGAATACGACTGAAAATTCTTCCATGTCGAAGCTGCACGTCCTGCGCTGATGATTGCTTGTAAATGTTCTTCTGAAATAGCTTCTTCCGTAAATCGACGAACAGAACTATGGGATAACATCAAATCAATGGTTTCATTCATCTGCGGTTCACTCCTCCTAGTTGTAATTCAGTTGCCAAGAATCGAATGCGTTCCATTACACGCTTGGCCTGCCAGGTTTCATCACCTGAGCGACCAGCAGCAAAATGACGTTCTAAATCTGCAAAGGAAAAATTCGAGGTGAAAAAGGTCGGTAAATTTTCCTGCATACGGTGTTGCAAGATGACCTGCAATACATCATCACGTACCCACGAACTATGTTGCTCGGCACCAATATCATCTAAAATCAATACTTGTGCCGTTTTAGTGGCATCAATTTTCTCCTTGACCAACCCTTCGCCAATGGCATTTTTGATTTCAACTACAAAAGTTGGGTAATGCAACATAGTGGTTGATAGTTGGTGGGTCTTGGATAAAAGATTGGCTAAAAAGGCCATGAGATAACTCTTTCCAACCCCAAAATTGCCATAGAGATACAAGCCCTTATTGTCCTGACCTGCCTGCTTGACAAATTCCGTAATGGCTTTAGCAACTTCTACACGATTTTCATCCTTGAGATCAATATCTGCAATCGTAATATTTTTTAAACTAGCAGGGAGATTGATGAGCTGAATACGATTTTTAACCGCCTCTGCCTTGCGATATTCCACCAATTCTGGCGTTTCTAAATAAGAAACATCTGCATAGCCTGCATTCATCACAAGAACAGGTTGGTAACCCACTGCAACGTAGGACGCATCTTTACGCAAAAACTTATTGCGCTCTGTTACATATTCAAAGAACTTTGAAATTGACCGTGTCACTACATCCTCTGATAACTGGTGCTGACGGATAAAATCAGCTACTTCCTTATCTTGGACAATCTCTTGATAGAGTTCTTGGTAAGATTTTCTCCCCGGTCCAGCGCCCTGTGGTACCTTGTCTTGAACAGCCTTCATCTATCCCTCTCCTTTCGTTTCCATAGCCTCTAATTCACGATAGAGTGCAGCCAGTTCTGCCTGTCCTTGCTCAGTCCGCTCGGTTTTCACTTCTTGCTTGCTCCATTCAGGCACATTGCTTTTTTTAGCAGGAGCATCCTGTTTCTTACGGCCCTGTCCCTTACTATCTCGTAAATGTTGGACAGCCTGTTCCGCACTCCTAATCTGCTTATAGGAAAAATCATTCCCCAACTTTAAGGCATAGGCTTCCTGTAAATTGGCTGAGTCAATCTTGTTAAAAGTATAGAGAACAATCACATTGATCACCTCATCCAGCAAGCCCAAATCGACTAATTGCTGCAAGCACTTACGCTCTGACATCGTTACTGTCGCATGACGTGTTTCTTTTAAGAGCGTTAAAAATTCAAGAGCAGTTTTTGCACGACTCTCTCGAACAATAGCTTGTTCTTGCTTAGTCAACCCCGTCACAACAACTGGTTTTACTTCAACCTTTTGCTCCATCCGGTTGACCCTAATCACCTGACCATTTGCAGTCTCTTTTGCGATAGTATAGGTCTGCGTCCAATCCCAACCATTTTTTTCTGCCAAATGATACAAGGCAATAACATCATCTCTTTCATTTTGAAAACGCAACTGATCACGCGCCATCATGGTTTTGAAAGCCTGTAAATCAAAACTTGAATTTTGGAAGGGTTTTAGGGGAATATCTCCCGTCATACTAAAGACGTCTGAAAATGATTTAGTCACTTCCGTGTCAGTTACTGGTTTAGACACAATGAGTTCCTCAACAGCTGGCTCACCAATTTTCTTAGCCAATAGTTTTTGATACAGGGGATTGTCAAGAAAATCTTCTTTGGCTAGCGGTTCTGCTAAGCGAAAAACATAGCTATCACCTTTCTGATAAATGGCTAACAGTTGCATGGCTCCAAGAACATCTAGTGTCTGTTCTAAATGAGGAATTCCCATATTCACATGATTCAGAATACGACTAAGTGGGTATTTACCTGCACCATGGTCATAGCTAGCCCACAAAAATTGATAGACTGCCGCTGCTTCTAAGCCAATAATCGGTTGATAACAAAGAATAAAACTCAGCCAATTCGGACTCACCACATTTTTTCGGATGTAAGAATAGAGATCATTTGGTTTCATTTTTTGTCCTATCTTCTAGCCTTACTACCCTTGGTAATTTGTTTGAGCAGGTTTTCCAGTTCACCGACATCTTTAAAAGAACGATAAACAGAAGCGAACCGAACATAGGTAATCTCGTCCAATTCGACCAATTCTTCCATGACCAGATTCCCAATCAAATCACTCTCAACTTCGCTATCACTATGGGCACGCACTCTTTGTTCAATTCGGCTAACAACCTCTTCAATTTCACTACTGGATACTGGGCGTTTTTGGGCAGAACGAATAATCCCGTTGAAAATTTTCTCACGGGAAAATTGTTCACGAGTCCCATCCTTCTTAACAACAACCAAGGTTTTTTCTTCTACTCGCTCATAGGTGGTAAAACGGTAACCACACTGCTCACACTCTCTTCTGCGGCGAATGGTATTGCCATCTTCTGCCTGACGACTGTCAACAACACTGGATTTTATACTGGTACATTTCGGGCAACGCATGCTACTTCTCCCATTTTATCATTATCACTTCATTGTATCATATTTCATGGGATAAGCAAAGAGAGCAAGCTACGACTTGCTCTACTGCTGATTTAATTTTTAATACTCTCTTATTCCATTTGCTTAACCGTTTGCCCCTCAGCTTCTTTCGCTTCTAGTCTTGCATAGGTCCATTCTTTGACAAGACGATAAATCACCGCAAAAATTGGCGTGAAAAAGACCATACCTAAGAGTCCAAATAGATTTCCACCAATTAAAGCAGCTGCCAAAGTAAACAAGGTTGGCAAACCAACAGATTGCCCGACTACACGAGGGTAGATGACATTTCCCTCAATTAACTGGATAATTTGGAATAACACAACAGACCATAAGGCCAGCCAAGGATTTTGAACCGACACAAATAAGGCACTAATAAGGCAGGCAGAAAGCGGACCAATATAAGGCACAAAAGATAAGACACCCGATAAAATCCCTGCCATCCCAGCGTATGGAATGGAAAAGAGCGAATAACTGACAAAAACGAGTAAACCGATAATCACGGCCTCAACAATCTGACTCATCAAAAAGCGATCATAGGTCTCTACAATGACTTCTCCAATGTAAGCAATCACACGAACAACTTTTTCTGGAAAAGCTGCTTGGAGTAACTTAACAGTCATATCTTGTAGCTGCTCTTTACTACCTAGAATACTCAGAGTAAAAAAGAAAGCCATAATTAAGGTCAATACATTTGAAAAGATACCAGTCACATTATTGGCTAATCCTGCAAGGAAAGCTGTCGCAAAACCTGACAACTTCGACCAGTCTGTAAACTGAGTGACATAGGTGTTCAGCTGACTTCCCAACTTGTTTGATAGAAATCCACTGTCCTGCAAGGTAGCAATCAGCTGCGGAATCGCTTGATTGGTAACCGTGACTAATTGTGATACCGTCGTGACTAAGGTCGGTAAGATAATGACGACTACTCCTGTGACAATCAAGATAAAAGCAATTAAAACCCCAATAATAGCGAGTGTCCGCTTACTTTTTCGCAAAAAAGACACTTTTTCAATCATATCTTCCAATTTTTTCATCGGAACATTGAGAATAAAAGCGAAAATAGCTCCGATAAACAAGGCATGCATACTAGATAGCAAGACCTTAATGCTACTATAAATATCCGAATAATTCAGTACTGCCAATAAAACCAAAGCCGCAAAGCTTATCAATAATAGTTTCTCTGTAAACGAACTTTTCTTCATCTTTTCATTTCCTTTTCATCCATATTTTCTTTATCATAGCATAATTTAGCCTCTTTGCATATCAGAAGGCACCTTATATAACATCGACAATCGTGATGTCAAGGAAATCCTATTCAAGGAAGCTCGATAGTATAGTGGATGGAGAAAGGAATAGGACAAGGTAAGGAGTTGCAGATAGAACTGGCGTTAATTGAGGATTACTCCATAATCCCTATTTCCAACCTTCAACAGTCTACTGGACTATTGAAGCAAAGCGACTTATACTCGTCAAAAATCAAAGTCTGACGTCGTTAACTCACCTTGCTGAACTTCAGTTCTAGCTACGATTTCGTTGCCTAGTCAGATGTTGATTTTTATAGAGTATAACGATGTCCTAATTTTTATTCAATTCACTATAGTATTTTTGATAAGTATGAGTATCCATACATCACTATATTTTGATTCTCTCATAAACCAAGAAAGGCTGGACTTTTATCCAACCTTCCTCATTTATTCTTCTCGCATGGCGTAACCAACACCGCGAATTGTTTTAATATAGGATTCTTGACCTGGCAAGTCTAATTTTCCACGCAGATAGCGTATATAGACATCCACGACATTGGTTTCTGCTGCTGCTTCATACTTCCAAACTCGTTCTAGCAATTGCTCACGAGTTAGAATTTCTTGACTATTCATCAAGGTCGCAAGAAGATCATATTCACGACGGGTCAGATTGATTGGTTCTCGGCCACGGGTCACCGTGCGATTTTGAAAATCAATCTTTACATCACGATAAGCTGCTTGGAGCTTGACTTGTTTACAATGTTCATCAATATAATCCCGCCCTCTAAAGATAGACGTCACCTGATCAACCAAATCACTAATGACAAAGGGCTTGATAATATAGGAAACCGCATAGCGTTGAATCGCAACACCATGCTCTTTCGCATCCTCACTATCCACGACAACAATCATGACCATTGACGGTTTGATTGTCAACAATTCAGTCGCCAAATCATGGCTTGACATGTCTGACAGCTGAAAACTCATGAGAATCAAATCAAAATCCGTCTCATGGGCAAGCAGAAGCGCTTCTTTTCCTGTTGAAGCATAGTCCACCAAGTAGTCTTTTTTTTGCAACTCCATGGACACAAAATGAGATAGATTGCGCTCCCGACCTGCAATTAAGATTTTTTTTACCATATCTTATTTTTCATCATACCATGAATAATGGAAGATTCCTTCTTTATCTTTGCGCTCATAAGTGTGGGCTCCAAAGTAGTCACGTTGCGCTTGGATGAGGTTAGCTGGTAGATTTTCAGCACGGTAGCTATCAAAGTAGGTAATCGCTGCTGAGAAGGTTGGCACAGGAACACCTGCTTGAACTGCCAAGGTCACCACATCACGAACAGCTTGTTGGTATTTAGCTGTCACATCAAGGAAGTATTCATCCAAGAGAAGGTTAGCAAGGTCTTCATCGCGACCATAGGCATCCGTAATCTTTTGCAAGAAACGTGCACGAATGATACAGCCCGCACGCCAGATTTTTGCGATTTCACCAAATGGAAGATTCCAATTATTTTCTTTAGACGCTACACGCAGTTGGGCAAAGCCTTGAGCATACGACATGATTTTTGAGAAGTAAAGAGCTTGACGAATTTTTTCAATCAACTCAGCCTTGTCTCCTTCGTATTGGAAAGCAGCTGGTTTTGGCAAAATCTTGCTAGCATGTACACGTTCTTCTTTGTAGGTTGAGATATAACGGGCAAAGACAGATTCTGTAATCAGTGACAATGGGACACCCAAGTCAAGAGATGATTGACTTGTCCACTTACCAGTTCCTTTGTTTCCAGCGGCATCTAAAATGTAGTCAACGATTGGTCCATCTTGGCCCTCATCATCCTTGCGTTTTAAAATGTCTGCTGTAATTTCAATGAGATAGCTATCCAGCTCACCCTTATTCCATTCAGTGAAGATGTCTGCCATTTCCTCTACAGAAAGTCCTAGCAAGTGTTGCATCAAATCATAGCTTTCTGCAATCAACTGCATATCCCCATACTCGATACCGTTGTGAACCATCTTCACATAGTGACCAGCACCGTCTGGACCGATGTAAGTCACACATGGTGCACCGTCTTCAGGAGCTTTAGCAGAAATTTCTTCTAGGACATCTGCTACCAAGTCATAGGCTTCTTTTTGACCCCCTGGCATAATAGAAGGTCCTTCAAGAGCTCCTTTTTCACCACCTGATACACCTGTTCCGATGAAGTTGATACCGGAATTAGCCAACTCTTTTGAGCGACGAATTGTATCTTCATAGAAGGTATTTCCACCGTCAATTAAGATATCTCCTTGATCCAAATGAGGAAGAAGGGCTTGGATGGTCGCATCTGTTCCAGGACCAGCCTGCACCATGAGCATGATACGGCGTGGTTTTTCAATAGACTGAACAAAACTTTCAACATCATAGCTTGGCACCAATTTTTTACCTGGATTGCTTGCCACAACATCTTCTGTCTTGTCTGCTGAACGGTTGTAAATCGCAACAGTATACCCTCTTGATTCTACGTTAAGTGCGAGGTTGCGACCCATCACGGCCATTCCTACAACACCAAAATTTGCTTTTGTCATGAATATTCTACTCCTATTTCTTAATATCCTTTTCATTATACAATGAAATCGACCCATTGACAAGATTTTTCCAATTTTCTGTCAATTTCATTCTTCCTCAAAAAGTCCTTGTAATTGGGCAAAGGGACTGCTTGCTTCTTTTTTCTCTTGAGTTGCTGCCGCATAACTCTCTTCTGTCATGACCGTCCAATTGTTTCCTGACGGGAGATCCTCTCCAGCTGCTTCTTCAGGTGTCAATACCTTGAGTGGAATGTGCAATAAGATATTATCAGCTACACTTTCAGCTAGCACAATGGTATCTTCTTCAACGACAAGCACCAAATCCTCTTCCACCAAATCTTGGTCTTTCAGTACTTGTTCATTCGCTACAAAGATTTCGTCAACAGAAAAGTCCTCCGAGAGCACAACTGGTTTCATTGAACGACTTGAAGCAAGGGTAATGTCATAGGCCATTTGATAATTCAAAAGAAAGAGTCCTGCTTCAAAACTCACTCGGCCTGTCACTCTAATCGGTGAAAGAGCTAAGATATCTGTATTTCGTTCCATTAACTCACCAGAGAGTTCAAGGGTCTCTTCAAAGGAGATTCCTTCTGGTTTTTTCTGAATATCATAGATATGAAACATAACTTCTCCCTTACTTCACATGGTCTGTGATATAGTGGTAGACCTCTTGACCAGCGATTGCTCCATCCCCAACAGCTGTTGTAATTTGACGCAATTGTTTTTGACGAATATCGCCGATTGCAAAAATTCCTGATTGGCGAGTAGCCATTTGCTCATCTGTCACAACCCAACCTTGCTCATCGGTAATTCCTAAATCAAGGACTGCTTCTGTCATTGGATCAAGACCAACATAAATAAATACACCACCAAAGGCATGAGTTGTTACTTGGCCTGTCTTCACATTTTTTATCAAGACTTCTTGTACCTTGATGTCATCACCCTTGATTTCTTCGACAACGCTGTCCCAGATAAACTGAATCTTTTCATTGGCAAAGGCACGTTCTTGGATAACTTTTTGGGCACGTAATTCATCACGTCGGTGAACAATAGTCACAGTATTGGCAAACTGAGTCAAGAAAAGGGCTTCCTCAACGGCAGAATCACCACCACCAACAACTAACAAGTCCTGACCACGGAAAAAGGCTCCGTCACAGACTGCACAATAAGACACACCACGGCTATTGTAGGTGTCTTCACCAGGTACTCCTAGCAAACGATGTTTTGCCCCCATCGCAAGAACAATCGTATGGGCTTCCAAGGTTGTGTCTTCTGTCACAACCCGTTTGACAGGTCCATCTGTCTCCACACGAACGACCTGACCAAAAAGATGCTCTACACCAAATTTATCAAGGGGTGCAAACATTTTTTCAGCCAATTCTGGTCCACTAATATTATCGTAACCTGGATAATTTTCAATCTCAGCAGTGTTATTCATCTGCCCACCGTAAATTCCACGTTCTAAAAGAGCTACTTTTAAATTGCTACGAGCAGCATATAAAGCTGCGGTCATTCCTGCTGGACCTGCTCCAATAATAATGGTATCGTACATCTATTTTCCTTCTTTCTTATACTTATACTCTCATCATCAACAAAATGCCGACAATCCCAAATGATAAAATGGGAATGGTCATAACATTGATAATTAATAAATCAAAGAGAACCTCTTGGCGTTCTTGGAGCGTTTTGTCTTTTTTCTTGAGGAGGCGGAGTAAAAACCATCCAACACTGACAAGGATAACCAAGACTGTTGCAATCAATAGGCTTTTAATATATAGCCCTAATAGTATTTGTAACATATATCTTCCTATTTTATTTTAACATCGTCCTAGAAAGTCTGGCGCTTAGCCTTACGCTCTGCTCGTCCCTTAGCGCGATTTTCCATACGCTTCGTTTTACGTCGTTTTTCATCAACTGCCCACTGAATCTTCTTCTTATAGCCTGGCTTAATTTTTTTCTTTTTCTTCTTAACTAAACCAATCATTTCAAGGTCTAATTTTTCCCTTGATTTTTCACGGTTCACGCGGCGATCACGATCATAGGTATCTTGAAACTCTCCGTCTTTCATCATTTTAGGGACAAAACGGATATTGAGTTTCTCCAGTTCACGAATGTCTGCATCATCACTCGGTTGATACAAGGTAATGGCTGTTCCTGACAAACCATTTCGACCAGTCCGTCCTACACGGTGAACAAAGAAAGACAAATCCTGTGGAATCGCATCATTGATGACATGGCTGACCCCTTCAATATCAATACCACGCGCCGCTAAGTCAGTGGCAACGATGTATTCATATTCTAGATTTTTAACCTGATTCATGATTCGCTTGCGTTCACGTGGTGGAATATCCCCATGAATCTTGGCCACCCTCAGACCATTCGCTGTTAAATAGCTATGTAATTCATCTGCCCGTGTCTTGGTATTGACAAAAATCATCGCAAGATAAGGCTGCATGAGCTTCGTCAGCTCCAAGATTAAAGCATTTTTATCCCGCCCCTTTGTTGAAATCAGCCAATTTTCAATAGTATCTGAAATGACCGTTTGTGTCTTGATTTGCTCCATTACTGGATTGCTTAAATATTTCTTTAAGAAGGGCTGTAATTTCTGTGGAATCGTCGCTGAAAAGACCATGAACTGCAAGTTTGCTGGCAAGCTCGAAGCAATGCGGTCTACTGTTTCCAAAAATCCCATGTCAAGGGTCATATCCGCTTCATCAACCACAAAAGTCGTCGCCTTATGGATGGCTAAATCTCCTGATTTTACCAAGTCATAGATTCGTCCCGGCGTACCAATAACAATATGTGGCTGATTGGCCTGCAACTTATCAATCTGGCGTTGCTTGTCTGTTCCTCCAACATAGTTGACCACACGAATCTCTGTCTCAGAACAAAGGGCAATTTGGCGTGCCGCTTGGTAAATCTGTGTAGCAAGTTCCCGTGATGGCGCAGTAATCACTGCCTGCACTTGATCCAAATCTTCTTGTAATTGTTGAAAGATAGGAATCAAGAAAGTATGGGTCTTACCAGATCCTGTTTTTGATTCGCCGACCAAGTCACGGCCAGATAAAACGATGGGAATCAAGCGTTCCTGAACTTCCGTTGCCGTGACAAAGCCAATTTCTTTCAGTGCTTCTTGAATATAAGGTTTTAAAGTCAGTTCTGTAAATTTCATAAGATCCTCTTTTTTCTACTTCCCCTTATTATACCAAAAAAAACAGCATTTGACTGCTGTTTGATACTGACTAGGTATTAGAAATATAAGATGGCAAGGGTCACTAAGCTCATGACTAGACCAACTCCCCACAAGAAGAAATCGACCTTCCATTCACTCCATTTTTCACCGCGACCTGTTAGTCCTCCCAATTCCAAATGGTGATGGAAAGGAGTCATACGGAAAATTCTCCTACCTTCGCCAAATTTTTTCTTGGTATATTTGAAATAGCTCACCTGAAGCATAACCGAAGAAGTCTCGATTACATACACAAGTCCAATAAAAAGCAAGGTCCATTCTTGATGAAGTGCAATAGAAATCGTTGCAAGCATCCCACCAAGAGCAAGGCTTCCTACATCCCCCATGAAAATTTTAGCTGGTTTGTGATTGTAGTAGAAAAAACCTAACAAGGCGCCAATCATAGTCACACAGACCAATAAAATATCAAATTGTCCCTCAGCAAAGGCAATGACCGAATAAGCCGACAGACTAATCACCACAGAAATCGAAGATAAGCCATCAATTCCGTCCGTGAGATTAACCGCATTGGAAAAACCAACCAGCCAAAAAAGGACAAAACCAACATAGAAAATCCCAAGATGGAGAGGATAGCCCAAGACATTTAGCGTACCGCCTCCTGTACCCTGCATGTGAACTAGGTAAAAGACAATCCCACCTAGAAGCTGCAAGGCCAGTTTCTGCTTAGGATTTAATCCCTCATTAACCCTGCGAAAAATCTTTAGGAAATCATCTAAGAAACCAACAATTCCATATAGCAATAAAATAAACAAAATAGCTAAAACTGCTCCTGTCAGCATTTGAGACAGCAAGGCAACAAGGAAGGTCACAACAATGGCTACTGCCAAAAACACCGTCCCACCCATAGTTGGAGTACCAGCCTTAAACTGATGTTGCTTTACATCTTCATGGGTTTGCTGTCCCTCGATGCGTTTTGCTTGATAAAACTTGATAAATTTCGGAATCAACAGAATCGTCGCCACAAAGGCGACCAGTCCTGCTATGATGACAGAATACATATTAGTCTCCTAGGTTAATTTTTATTTTTTTCGTCTTTTCTAAGTCCTTGCCGATTGGGACATTTTGACCCACTACCCGCGATCCATTTCCAGTATATTCAACTTCAATTCCTGTCCAGTCGGCGAAAATATCCATATTTTCCTTGGTCCAGCCATACATATCTGGAACAATTGTAAAACGATCTGTCAGTAACAAAATCTGTTGATTTGCTGAAAGATTAGAGCCAACTTCAACGGATACTTTTTTAATCTCTGCACCGTTTCCAAGGATGATTGGCTGCACCAACTGCTGACGCAAATTACTAGCCGTAACACCCGGTTGCTGACCGATAATATTGTCTAGCTTATATTTTGTTTCTTTGGTAACTGACGTCAAAGCAGGAGCCGGCGTTGTCAAATTCAAACTATCTTTTAACAGCATGGCCTCTTTTAGGGTTGGATTAATAATATCCTTCCAAAAGGCTATACTCCAACTCTCTGGTTGCTGAACCGTCACATACATAATGAATTCAGGATTTTCTGCTGGAATCATGGCAACAACTGAGTTGATTGTATCATTGGGTCCCTCCAAATAACCGGTTCCATCTTCTTTACCAATTTGGGCAGTACCTGACTTAACTGCAATATCGTAACCATCTACTTGAATGACCGGCCCTCCTGATCCTCTCAAGGTTCCGAAAGTTGGATCTGTCCCTACTCCAATCATGTATTGGCGGGTATCTGCTGCTGCTTTTTCTGAAACAGGTTTTCCTACCACTTCTGTCTGAGCAAGCCTTACCGAATCCGTATTTGAATCATACAAGCCCGTAATAAATTTAGGTTCTAACATCACTCCATTATTGGCAATTGCACTAAAACTGCGTAACATTTGAGTCTGGGTCGCTAAGATCCCTTGACCAAAAGAAGTCATGGCAACAGACACCACATTATCTTCTGGTAAGAGCCCTGCCTCCTCACCGGACATGCCAAATCGAGTGGGGTATCCAAAGCGGAATTTACTCAAATAATCTAGCCAACGTTCGTCTCCCATCTTTTGTTCCAAAATGGTCATTCCAACGTTGCTAGATAGGGCAAATCCCTGCGCATAGGTCAAAGTCATTGGAGCAAAGATTTCCTCTGCATTCACATCCCAGTCCCGAATCGTTGCATCGGCAATTTTAATTTCAGAGCGATTGTAGTATTCATTCGGCGCAAAGGTTCCATTATCGATGGCAGCAGCAACTGTCATGACCTTCATTGTAGATCCTGGCTCAAAATTTTCTTGATAGAGAAGGGAACGTTGCAAGATGTCTTTATCATCAATTCCCTCTTTGGTATCTGGATTATAAGTCGGTCGTTGCGTGGTTGCTAGAATTTCACCCGTCTTAGCGGAAACTAGGGTTGCATTGGCATATTTACCATTCGTTTTCCCAAAGAAGACATCCATATTGGTCTCAAGAGAACGCTGTAATACAGCTGAAATCGTTGTATAAACATCCTGACCATCTACACTTGCCTCCTTCACATTTTCCGTTCCAGGAACAATCCGACCTCTGCTATCTTTCTCATAGACAATCTTCCCATCCTGACCTGCTAGAACACTATTGAGGGCATATTCCATTCCTCTTTGACCTTGCAGGCTCTGACTGCCATCTTTGTCATCCTCTACCAAATTTGCTAAACCAATAAAGCTTGAGGCAAAGTTTCCATTTGGATAGAGGCGTCCAGGATTTGTATTAAAGGCAATTCCCTTAATGCCAGCAGCTTCCATTTCTTTTTGGATTTCCGTCATCTTGCTATATGAAATGTTTTTTCCCAAGGTTCCAAAATAAACCTGCTTGAGTTTCGGTTGATTTAATTGCTGCATCACATAGTCCATTTCAAGACCCAAATGCTTGTTTAAAATCTGCGCTACTCGACTAAATTGACTTGCTTCAACATAGAGAACTTCTTGTAAGGCTGATACATACTCCTTATCAATAATCGCATAAAGAGTATAGGTTGTCGAATCCTTTGCAATGGGAACACCCGTTCGATCATAAATAGTCCCTCGTTTGGCCTGCACTGTGATTTCAGTCTGATGAACCCTTCTTGCCCCTTCTGATAAATCAACGCCAAATTTTTTATCTGTTCCAATAATGATGGCAAAGTTAATCAAAAAGATAAAAAAGATGAAAACCGTCAGAAGAATGAGATTTTGCCCCACTCTCCGACGATTTTGCGACGGAATATAGCGTTTTTTTAAGACATAGCGCAAAAGTTGTTTCTTTCGTTTCGACATTATTCTGCTACTCCAACATTGTCATTATTATAGGTGAGTCCTGCTTTTTCAGCAATTTCTAAGAGCCTTGAATCCCGAATCAATTCATTAACTGCCTGCTCCGCATCATCAATCTCCACTTGCTTATTGTTAATTTCTTGATTAACATGAGCCATTTGTGCTTGTACCTGTAAGAGCCTTGTCTGCATAAAGACAATCCCAATCGCTAAGGTCAAGCCAGATAAGACAATACTCCCATAAAAAGCCTTCTCTACTCGAGAAAAGGTTTTAATCTTTTCACTGATAATCCGCATTGTCGCATCTTTTCGCTGTTCTTGTAACATCTTCTTCACCTATTTGTGTATTTTTCGTGCCACGCGCAATTTGGCTGAATGAGCCCTATTGTTGGCTTCCAATTCCTCTTCACTCGGCAAAATTGGCTTGCGATTGACCAATTCCAATTTCGGTTTCAACTCATCAGGGATAAACGGCAAGCCCTTTGGAACATCGACTGTCGAAGCCTCTTTAAACAATTGTTTGGTCAACCGATCTTCCAAGGAATGAAAGGTGATAACAGAAATCCGACCGTCTACCGCAAGCAGTTCAATAGCCTGCTGGATCGACTCATCTGCAGCACCTAATTCATCATTCACTTCAATCCGAATGGCTTGGAAAATCTGCTTAGCAGGATGGCCCTTTTTCTTTAATTCCTTAGCTGGTTTGGCTGACTTGATCACTTCTGCTAATTCTGTTGTCGTCTCAATCGGCTTGATGGCACGCACCTGCTCAATCTTTCGTGCGATTTGCTTGGAGAATTTATCTTCCCCATATTTAAAGAAAATCCGCACCAAATCATGGTAATCATAGTGATTGACCACTTCATAGGCTGTGAGGGCTGCTGTACGATCCATGCGCATATCAAGAGGCGCATCTTTTTTATACGAAAATCCACGCTCGCGCTCATCTAACTGAGGGCTAGAGACTCCCAAATCATAACAAATCCCGTCAATTTCTTCTACTTCTTGCTCTTTCAATCGAGCCTGTAAATGGCGGAAATTGTCCTTAATAAAGGTTACCATTCCCTTTTCAATATAGGGGGCTAACCGTTTGTGGGCATTCAAAATAGCCGTCTCGTCCTGATCAAAGGCATAGAGATGTCCGTCTTCATTTAACTGACTTAATAAATACTCACTGTGACCGGCTCCGCCCAGAGTCGCATCCACATAAATCCCATTAGGCTTAACCGCCAACAGATCCACGGTCTCATGCAATAAAACGGTCGTATGGTTAAATTCCTTCATCATATCTTTACTATTGTACCACATTTCATGGCAAAAAGAGACGGAAAACTATTTTCAACACTATTTTAGATCTGATGTCGCATCTAGCTGACATAAAAAGCTACAATTTGCCAGAGAAATCAAGATTGCGAAATAGATGAGTAACAGGCTTGGGCACGAGCGACACACTCCATCTTGCAGAGAACAGGTTCCTACAAACGAGAGCAAGACTTAGAACCTAGGGAACAAATTTTCAACGAAGATTACAAGACTTGGATGCTAGGAAGCATTTTTTCAACAAAAATTACGAAACTTGGAATCTATAGTAGATTGAGAACTGAACACGGACTAAGAGCTATGTAAAAAAGAGACGCAGATGTTCCAGCTTTAGCTGGTTACAGCTAAGGCTCCCTTTAGTGGGGACGCAGATGTTCCAACTTTAGTTGGTTGCAAGCCAACCTGCTTCGATTTCCTATTTTGTCTAGGAGTTGCTTAACGCCCTTGTATCTTATGAAACTGAACACGGGCTAAGCTCTGTGTGAAAAAGAGACGCAGATGCTCCAGCTTTAGCTGGTTACAGCTAAGGCTCCCTTTAGTGGGGACGCAGATGTTCCAACTTTAGTTGGTTGCAAGCCAACCTGCTTCGATTTCCTATTTTGTCTAGGAGTTGCTTAACGCCCTTGTATCTTATGAAACTGAACACGGGCTAAGCTCTGTGTGAAAAAGAGACGCAGATGCTCCAGCTTTAGCTGGTTACAGCTAAGGCTCCCTTTAGGGATAAGTCTTCCTAGCTCCAAAGGTATAGTATACCTTTGGAGGTGAGTGATAGGAGTTTGCAGAGCAAACTCTCCTTTGGCTCTTCGTCAGACTTCCTATTTTCACTTTGTGCTTTATACGCCCTTGTATCTTATGAAGGAATAGGACAAGGAAAGGAGCTGCAGATAGAACTAGGACTTAACGATGTCCTAACCTTTATTCCATTCACTATACAGTTTAGAGAGAAACACAGACTAACCCTTCCAACCCCCAAACAGTTTACAAAGTAGCAGAATTCCTTTACAATATTCTTTATTAGCAAGAAAATGAGAATTGGAATGAAACAGATTTTACGGCAATTAAAACCCTTTGACTTTATCTTGATTGGCTTGACCCTCCTACTATCTTTTACGCCAGCAGCCTTTACCTATCTCCATAGCAAGCAGCAGACAGATGAACCCTATCTGATTGCTTCAATTCGGATTAATGGCGAGGTCGTTGAAGAATTTAAATTGTCAAAAGATACACCCCATAAGGAAGTCACCTACCATCCCAAGCCTGGTCAGTACAATATCATTGAAGTAGACGGAGAACGGATTCGTGACAAAGAAGACAATAGCCCTGATCAAATAGCTGTTAATACTGGCTGGATTAGTCGGCCAGGAGAAATTGCTGTCTGCCTCCCACACAATCTCATCATTGAAATCCGTGTCCCTGAAGACCAAGAATCCGATGAAGAGGAAGAATTGATTTTACCGATTTAATTAGAAAAGGTCCTGGAGCAAAGTTCAGGACCTTTTGAATACTTTATATAGTGGATTGAGAAAAAGAATAGGAAAAGGCAAGGAGCTACGTTCATCAAAGCAACTGAAGGCTGTCCTAACCTTTATTCAATTCACTAAAATACTATTGCTAAGATTAAAACTACTAGATACATCAGTGCAAACAAAACGAAACTTTTAACTGCTTCAACAAAGGTTTCCCCTTTGATTTGCTTTTCTAAAAAACGTCCTAGACTTTTGTAAGAGAGAAAAGCAACACCACATCCTATCCAAGCCCAATAAGGCAAGAAGCCAAGAAGCGGGTAGAGCAGCCACAAGATCCAAGATAGCATGGAAAGGCAGGTATAAAGTAACAAGCCCTTTTGACGACCAATATGAAATACCAAGGTATGGCGGTCATTTCGAATATCCTCTTCCAAGTCACACAAGTTATTGGCTAGCATGATATTGGCAATTAAACAGACCAAAGGAAGACTCATCAAGCCAATTTCAAGGAATTTTCCCCAGGCTACTTGCAACTGAAACCATTGACCCACAAAGCGACTGACTAAAAGTTGAGGAGGAGCCTGGACAAAAACAGCTAAAAAGAAAATTCCAAGACCCATTGTTACGCCAGAGAAAATCTCACCGAGTGGCATCCGAGATAAGGGAATTGGCCCAAAGGTGTAGCAGATTCCAATCACGAAACACACGGCACCCAGCGGTAGCAACATCAAGTCCGTCCGCCAAACTAACATGAGCGAAATGGCAATTGAGAAAAACAAGAGGAAAAAAATAATCTCTACCATTTGCCGAAAATCGAGTTGATGACGACCAATGACATTTTTCTCTTTACGGTAGACCTGATCCTTGGCTTTGACATAGTCCATGGTATTATTAATGGCTGTCGTACACATGTCAAAGCTCAAGACAGCTAGGACAAACAAAAAGGTATTGAGGGGAGTAAACACATGATAGCGATACAATGACCACAAAATACCTAGTAGCATAGGAAAAACACTCGCTACTTTCGTCCGTAATTCGATAAATTCTAAAAAAATCGGTAGGGTAATTCTTCCCTTTTGACTAGTCATTGACAAGATGATACTCCTCATTACTCAATTCAAATTGATCCTTGAGCCCTTTACTAACATGCACCCCACGATTCTTATCAATAAAAACCGCTTCTACTCCATCCAGTTGATCGATAAATTCCATCCCCTTATCTATTCCTAAGAGGAACAAGGTAGTGGACAAGGCATCCCCCTGAGTAGAAGTCTTGGTAAAGACGGTTACTCCTGAGATAGTGTTTTCAACAGGATAGCCTGTTGCAGGATCCAGAATATGGTGATAGATTACACCATCTACCTCTAAGTAGCGTTCATAGATGCCCGAGGTCACAACAGAGCCATCCACTACATAAACAGAGCCTACCACCGTTCCACGTACTTGATCTGGATCTTGCACTCCTACTTTCCAACCTTCTTTATGGGCAGGGGATGAGCCCATAACAACGACATTTCCCCCTAGGTTGATAATAGCTGTGGTAATCCCTTTCTCAGCAAACAGTTTTTTTAAGCCGTCAGCGATATAGCCTTTTGAAATAGCTCCCAGCTCCAAGACCATGCCCTCTTTTACTGCGACTGTCTGATTTTTCTTGTCTAACTGGACATCTTGGTAGTGAATATGCGGCAAGGCCGCCTTGATTTCTGCATCGCTCGGTTTACGTGCGTCTTCTGAACCGATTTTCCAAAGGTTATTAACTGCACCGATTGAAATATCAAAACGTCCCTGGCTCTGTTCACTTGTTTCCAAGGCTCGTTCGATCAGTTCAAAAGTTCGTGGGTCTACTTTCACCGCTTCTTTTCCTGCCGCATGATTGATTCGGTAAATATCTGAACCTTCCAGATTCGTTGATAAGAGTCGTTCCATCTCTTTTACATAGGCAAGCCCGTCTTCCATCGCTTCTTCCTGGTCCTTGTGATAGATACTAATTTGAACAACCGTATGAAGCAAGGTTTCTGTGCGAGTCAGCGGTTTTTCGATAACGGGTAAGCTATTTTTTGCTATCTGTTTGGGTTGGCAAGCAACTAGAAAAAAACTACAGATAAGCAAGGGAAGTGCTAGCCATTTCAATTTCATATTCTCATTCTCCTTCATTACTTTATACTCTAATACTCTATAAGAATCAACAGCTGAATTCGGCAACAAAACGGTGAATGATTGCGCTTGAAAAAGCAACACCATTTCTCAATCATTCAATAAGATGATACTCTATTCATATATTGCAAAAATATCCTAGATTTAAATGCCTTCGGCTTACCGTATTTCCAACCTGATACAATCACTATCCTAACGTTATCAACGCAACTAATTTCTATTTTTTCAGGTTCTAAATAGTAAATAAGTTAGTTATGCTTGCATTTCAATGAGTATGAGTTACCGACAGAAACAACTGATTTTTGACGAGTATTCATGGAATTCTACATACCATTGTACCATCTTCTTACCAAAAATCCACTAGAAAAGAGGCTGGATTATGTACTCAGCCTCCTATTTCTATCTATTCTGTGCTAGATTATTTGTCAAGCATCACTTTAGCAGTGTCACCTTTTTCAGCTGCAGCAAGGAGAGCTGTTGTACTCTTCTTGAAGTCTTCTGAAGTATGAGTTGCACCAGAAACCACTTCAACTGCCTCAACATCTTGTTTTTCAACAAGGCCAGCATTCAATTTTTCAATAGCTTCTTTCGCAGAAACGCCTGCTTTTTCGCTCATCATTTTGTTGTATTCTTCGTTTTCAGACTTCATCTTACCATCTTTGTCTTCGTAGTCAAACTTAGATTCTGTAATTTTTCCATCTTTTACAGTGATTGTGTGAACAATCTTGTAGCCACGCTCATCAGCACCAGATTCTGCTGAATACATACCGTCTTTCAATTCAGCCATCATTTTTGCTTCTGATGAAGACATGCTTGTCTCAGATGAGGACATAGCAGTTTCAGATGAAGACATCATTGTGTCTTTTTTTTCTTCTTTAGCACCACATGCTACCAAGGCAAAAGCAGCTGCTAAAACTGCAACACTTTTTAAAACGACTTTTGTTGTTTTCATTACAAATAAAACTCCTTTTTTAAACTTCAGTTCACAAGCCGAAGCGTTTTCTTACTCTATAATAATATACCATTTTGGCAAAATTGTCCAATGTTTGCCATACATTTAAGTAAAATTTAAGATTTACTAAAAAGGTTAAGTTGACCAATTCAGCATCTTTTTGATAAGCCATTGTCCGTCGATTGCCAATCCAGACTGGGTTTCAACGAGTGAGATATAGTTTTCCATTTTGACGAGATAGGCTCGCATCAACTTCTCTGTTCGATTTTGCGCCTGGGTCTGGTTCATTTTCTCAATCAAGTTCTCAATTGCCTCCCATTGACCACTTTCAATGCTATCAACCAGATTTTGGCGAATACTGCTATCTTCTTCTATTGCAAACAAGAGGGGCGCTGTATAAATGCCATTTTGGATATCTTGCAGGGCTGGTTTCCCCGATTCTTGGAACGTCAAGTGGTAGTCAATCAGATCATCACGTAATTGAAAGGCCATGCCAAAAGAACGGCCTGCTTGAAAGGCTCGATACGTTTCCCGAACTCTTCCAGTTGCCTGAAGTGCTCCCAATTGACAGGCTATGCCAAATAAGAAAGCAGTCTTGCCCTGAATCTGTTTCAAATACTGCCTCATTGTCATCTGCGGATTAAATTGATTCATGAGCTGGGACAACTCCCCAGCTAAAATACCTTCCATGAGTTTTTCATTGACAGATGTCGTTTCCTGCTGCTCCAACCCCTGTATTCTGATTCCTTTTGCTAAGAGGCGCCCTGCATAAGCCATTAGATAATCTCCTGCATAAATAGCAATGCGATTTGAAAATTGACGGTGAGCAGCACGGATTCCTCGACGCACATCTGCCTCATCAATGACATCATCATGGATCAGGGTTGCCAGATGCAGTACCTCTACGTAAGCAGCAAAATAGAGCTTTTCCGGTCTAATCTCTCCGTCTACAGCTTGGGCAAATAAAAGGCACAAACCAGAACGTAGGTATTTCCCCGGTGCTTCCATATATTCTACAATCTTGTCACGCACAGTTGGATGAATCATCTTCATCTCTGTCACCATAATGCGCTTGACTTGTTCTAAGCCCCTTTGTATTTCTGGATGATTCTCCCAAATTTGATGTACCACAATTCTCCTACTTCATCGAAAAAGAACTATTCAGCAAACTTTTTTCTCGTTTTTTGAATAGTCCTTATCATTTTTATCTTTTTTTCAATGATAATGGAATTAAGAACCACTATTCATTATCGTTTTTCTTTTACGGTGTAAATATGCTTAGGCTTGCCATAAATCTTCTTATCAAGGAAACGACCCAACCATGGCATAATCCAGTAATCAAGACCGAAAGCACGGCCTGCACCGTTCATCAATGAAATGGCTACTGGAATGAACCAGATGTTGACCCAGTAGAACATACCTGACAAACTGAACATGATAACCAAGGCTACTGTTGCTGCGCTGACAATCCAGACAAAGGCACCTGCAATCAAAGCAAGACCAATTCCAATCTCAGCAATGGTCATGAATTTTTGCATAAAGAGGGCAACTTCTTGGTTTGGCATCATGAATTGCATGATTGAAGCAAACCAATCTGGCATGCCGTCCAAAACAGTCATAGGTTGCTCACCATAAGCATAGCTAAGTCCAAAAATAGCGTGGGCTGTTTCAGCAACTGCTTGAGAAGCACCAGAAGTTGCTTCAGCAGCTGATGCACCAGAGACAGGATCTGCTAGCCATGGGAATGGGAAAACGACTTGATCTCCCAGCCATGAAGTTGTACCAAATAATCCAAAGGCTTTCTTCACCCCTTCATAAAGCCACACAGAGCCATAGAAAACACGAAGTGGTGCTGACCAAAGAAGATTTCCCTTCCCTGATGTATGGCCACCAAAAATGTTGCGTTTGTTCTTAATGTCAAAGAATTCATGACGAACATAAGAGCCCATATAGAAGAAACTGCGAATGGTAAAGAAATAAAGCAAGTTGACCATATGCTTCATAAACATCGCCATAAAGCCTGACAAGTGGTATTTGCCCATTAAGAAGGCAACGCCATAATGGGAACCGATTGAAACCATAAAGCCATCGTATTTCCCTTTGTAGCTATGTTTTTCACCACCAGTAATCGCAGCAATAATGTTTTGGGCAGCAGTATGTCCAGTTTGCTCAGCAGCTTGAACGATTTGTGGTGTTGGTTTGCCCTCATTTCCTGGCTCTTCATAATATACCAAATCACCTGCTACATAGACATTTTCCTTGCCTTTAGCTTCCATGTATTCGTTGGCAATCAAGCGACCTGCACGTGCTGTTTCAATTCCGAAGTCGCTAGCGTCGCTGTTTGCTTGCACACCTGCTGTCCAGATAGACGTATGGGTTGGAATTTCACGACCTGATGACAGAATCAATTTGTCTGCTTCAACAGCTGCAACTCCATCACCAAGCACTAATTCAACACCTTTTTTCTCAAGGTATTTACGTGTCTTAACTTGTTCTTTCTCAGTGACCATTTGCAAGATATTTGGCATTGCTTCAATCACTTTGAGTGAGAACTCTGCTGGATCTAGCTTAAATTCACGCGCCAAGATTGGTACCCAATCAATCAGCTCACCGATCATCTCAATACCAGTAAAACCAGCACCGATAACCGTAAAGGTTAAAAGAGCACGGCGTTTTTCTGCATCGTGTTCGCGCATGGCACGGTAGCAAGCATCAATGATATGATCATGCAAGCGTTCTGCTGCTTCGATAGACCAGAGCGTAAAGCCATTGTCCTTGACACCTTTAATGCCAAAGTCGTTTGCTTCTCCACCCATAGCAAGTAAGAGATAGTCAAACGGCAAGGTTTGGTGCTCGGCGATGACTTGCTTTGTATCATAGTCAATCTCAACAACCTTGTCAGTCACTAGATCAACTTTTGGATACTTGTTAAAAATACGTTTCAAATCATATTTAATTGCATCTTTTTCCACACGTCCAGCTGCCACCTCATGCAACTCTGTCATATAGGTATGGAATGAATTTTTATCAATCAAGGTAACGGTAATATCATCGTTTTTCTTGAATTTTTTCCCGAGTAGGCGTGCTGCTGCAATCCCTGCATAACCAGCCCCTACAATCACAATATTTTTAGTCAAAACATAACCTCCGATTAGTTTGTCTGTTTTTTAACAAGGTCTATTATACACTTTTTCGAAAAATTAAACAATCAAATCATTCGTTTTTAGCCAACGATTTGACGGAAAAAACTTGCATATCTCCTCCAAAACAGATAGTATATAGGATATGAAGTTTGTCATCTGATTGCTGTATTGTAAGGCAAACTTTAAATAGAGAACGCTTATGAATTCAAAACATCAAACCGTATTATTTATTACTATGCTAGCTGCTCAGGCAGTCGTTATTTCTTTGGTAGAGAGACTGATCCCAACTCCCTTCTCCTTTGCTCCTGGAGCGAAACTTGGACTTGGAAATCTCATCAGCCTCATTGCTATTTTTACTCTTCCAGCTAGAGACAGTGTCAAAGTCGTTAGCATTCGCTTACTGATTTCTACTTTCTTAGGCGGAACATTTTCCACTTTTTTGTATGGATTCGCTGGAGTTACACTCAGTTATATCGGTATGCTATCTGCTAAGCAACTCGGGCCAAATCGGGTCAGCGCAATCGGCATCTCTATCCTAGGAGGCATGCTCCATAACATTGGACAGCTCTTAGTTTTTGCTCTGATTGGCCAATCTCTCTTGGTCCTCAACTATCTACCCATCTTATCCTTTACCGGTATCCTTTCTGGCTTTCTCGTTGGTCTAACTGCCAACTATCTCCTCCAAAAAGTTGGTCCCTTGCGTCACTATAATCAAATCATTTTAGCAGAATGGAAGTAGTCTATCTTTCCTACTAATTTGGTAAATTCTTCTTTCATTTTTACTATAGTGGATTGAGAAAAGAATAGGACAAGGCAAGGAGCTGCAGATAGAACTGACGTTAATTGAGGATTACTCCATAATCCCTATTTCCAACCTTCAACAGTCCACTGGACTATTGAAGCAAAGCGACTGAACGATGTCTTAATACTCTATAAAAATCAAAATCTGACTAGGCAACGAAATCGTAGCTAGAACTGAAGTTCAGCAAGGTGAGTTAACGACGTCAGACTTTGATTTTTGACGAGTATAACCTTTATTCAATTCACTATAATTTGTGCTACAATAGCCTCACATTCTACTATCGAGAGGGAAATATGTCTTCTTTTAGTTTAAAATTCACACCGAGCCAACGGATCGTCCTCAGTTTTGCAGGCGTTATTCTGATTGGCTCGCTCCTCTTATCCTTACCCATTTCACAACTGGTTAGCTCAGAAGCTAGATACTGGGATCATCTTTTTACAACTATTTCCATGGTCTGTGTGACAGGATTGTTTACCGTTCCTGTTGCAGAAACCTACAATACTTTTGGGCAACTCATTTGTATGCTCTTAATTCAAATCGGTGGGCTGAGCTTGATTAGTTTCATCGGACTGTTTGCTCTAAGAGGTGGACGGAAACTGAGCTTCATCAATATGGCTACGCTACAAGAGAGTTTTAATGTGACCGAAACCAAGCATTTCCGTAGTTTTATCAAGTCTGTCTTTGGTTTCACCTTTGCCATCGAAACGATAGGAGCTCTTATACTCTCCTTTCAGTTCGTACCTGAATTTGGCTGGCAACGTGGGCTTTTTTCAGCTTTCTTTGTAGCCATTTCTGCCTTTTGTAATGCTGGATTTGATAACTTTGGTGCGACTAGCCTTGTGAATTATGCGACTAGTCCACTGATTAACCTAACTATCGCTTCTCTAATTATCATGGGAGGCCTCGGTTTTTCGGTCTGGTTTGATATGCAGACAAAAATTCAAAAACGCTTGAGCTTTCGTAAATTCAGTTTCCATACCAAGGTTGTCCTAACCATGACGACTGCCATTCTGCTGCTTGGTACCCTACTGACCCTGCTGACAGAATATCGAAATCCTGATACAATTGGCTCCTTATCCTTGCCACAAAAGATCTTGGTTAGCTTTTTCCAGACTGTTACCATGCGGACAGCTGGCTTTGCTTCGATTGACTACACCAAGGCCAATCCTGTCACCTTGCTACTCTATACCTTTCAAATGATGCTGGGCGGAGCGCCTGGTGGAACAGCTGGAGGTATCAAAATTACAGCCTTTTTGACCTTAATCCTCTACGCTAGAAGTGAGATTATCGGCTTACCACATACGAATTTTAAGGCACGAACCATTGATAATGAAACCATCCGCAAGGCTTTTGCAACCTTTATTGTTTTCATTATGGTCTTTCTAGTTGGGCTCTTTGCCATTAGCATGACAGACCCCCACAAACCCATGCTTTTATTGATTTTCGAGGTCATGTCAGCCCTAGCAACGGTTGGAGTAACGGCTAATCTAACTCCACAACTATCGCAACTTGGACAACTGGTAATCATGGCGCTCATGTTCTTTGGCCGAATTGGACCGATGTCAATTTTAATCAGTCTTTCTTCTCGGAAATTATCGAAGGAAGAAACCATACAATACGCTAAATCATCTATGATTGTGTAACGGCATTTGGGCTAAAAGCTCTCGTGTCTTGTTAATTGAATTTGAACTAAAAACTCGGAAAAAGAGACGTAGGTGTTCAAACTTTAGTCGGTTACAGCTTGTGCCTCCCCTTTAGGGATAGATTGCCGTAGCTGCTACGAGCTTACTCGTTCTACAGATACGGATGCCCTAGGGGTATACTTTGCTCTCGACGTCCTTTGTATCCTGTTTTTAACTGAACTCGGGCTAAAAGCTCGGAAAAAAGATAAATACTCCTATAAGCTTATGCTTCTTCGTCGTATTTCCTATTTTTCTTTCGCTTTTTTAACGCCCTCGTATCTTACGTAATTGAACTCGGGCTAAAAGCTCGGAAAAAAGATAAATGCTCCTAGAAGCTTGTGCTTCTTCGTCGTATTTCCTATTTTTCTTTCGCTTTTTTAACGCCCTCGTATCTTGCTTTAAGGAGATTATTATGAAAACGCAAACGATTGGCATTTTAGGTCTTGGTGTATTTGGTACCACCATTGCTAAAACCTTACACCATTACGATTGTAATATTATTGCTGTAGACAACCATGCAGATCGTATCAATCAACTTGAAATGATCTTAACCAAAGGAATTGTGGGAGATATTACAGATAAGGATTTATTACGCGCAGCAGGGATTGACCGATGCGATACGGTTGTGGTCGCTACTGGTCGCAACTTAGAATCAAGCGTCCTTGCCGTTCTCCATTGTAAAGCTCTCAATGTCCCAAAAGTCGTTGCTAAGGTAAAAAGCAAGACAGCAAAGGAAGTGTTACTAAAAATCGGAGCAGACCGAGTCATTTCTCCAGAAAGAGAAACTGGTGTATCCCTAGCTAAGCATCTTCTTCACCGTGATACAACTGATTTGATTGAATTAGACGGGGATGTGACCATTATTGAATTTCATGCTCCTAAAAAATGGATTGGCAAAAGTTTAGCCCAACTCCAGCTACGCCAGCATTACAATCTCAATATTATTGGCTACCGCGATGCACAAACCAATAAATTAAATGTGCAATTTTCACCAGACTATACCTTTAACGAGCACGAATTGATTATGGCTGTAACCGATAACCATACGGTTGATCACTTTGAGGAATACACAAATAAACTATAGGTTGCAGGCAATAAAATCGATCACTTTCACTCAAGTATTTAAGTAAGTTGATGCAGCTACCACAGTCCCGTAAACCGTCGCTACCCGAATTTAGACGAGGATTGTCGGATTTTTACACATTGACAAACCTAGAAATACCGGAGTGGGGAAAAGCGATTGCTAGAAAATCATGATCAAGTCTCACGCTCTTCTACTCTTTACAAAGGAATTTTTATGCAGGATTTAACCCAAGGCAAACCAATTCGCGTGATTTTACGCTTTACTGTGCCACTGTTAATTGGCAGTTTTTTTCAATTAGCCTATAATTTTGCAGATAGTATTATTGTAGGGCATACCCTAGGAAAGGTCGCTTTTGCCAGTGTCGGAGCTACTGGGAGCATTGTCTTTCTCATTCTTGGCTTTGCACAAGGCTTAACCAGCGGACTGACCATTGTCACTGCTCAACGGTTTGGAGCAAGCGATTTTGACGGAGTTAAAAAAAGTTTTGTCCATGGACTCTTTTATTCTCTTTGGGTTAGTCTTGTTTTGACCATTTTAGCCCTCACCTTTCTACGTCCTCTGCTCATTTTCATGCAAACTCCTGAGGAATTACTTCCCCATTCGCAGCAGTTTTTAACAGCCATCTTTGGTGGGACGATTTTCTCTGTGCTGTTTAACTATCTATCTAATCTCATCCGCAGTCTCGGTGATTCAACTACACCGCTAATTGCTCTTATTATCGCCTGTTTCATCAATATTGCCCTTGACTTTCTCTTTATTTTAAATGTCGGATTGGGAGTATTCGGAGCAGGTCTAGCAACGATTACAGCTCAAGCCTTTTCTGTCCTTTATCTTGCCATTTATATTTATAAAAAAATTCCTTATTTCCATATCACGAAAGCAGACATTCGATTAGACCGAAAAAATCTAATCAAACATGCTCAATTAGGATTTCCCATGGCTTTTCAAGCTAGCATTATCGCTATTGGCGCCATTACCTTACAGGTCATGCTCAATCAATTAGGCACCAATGCTATAGCAGCTCAAGCCATTGCTAGTAAGACTGACCAACTCGCCATGCTCCCAATGATTAATCTTGGCTTGGCAGTCTCAACCTTTACTGCTCAAAATTATGGCGCCAAGCTGTACTCGCGAATTTTAGAGGGCCTAAAAAAAGCTGTTTTGATTGATATTGCATGGGCTATTGTCTTTGCCATTTTATTAGTGACAGCAAATCAATTTTTCTCACGGCTGTTTCTAGCAGACGGCAATCAAGAAGTCTATTCTCTCGCACTAGCCTACTATATTATTAATGGCTCTTGCTACTGGATTTTGTCGATTCTCTTTGTCTTACGGAGTTTCATCCAAGGACTTGGAAGAGGCTTTGTCCCAACTCTAGCAGGTATCATGGAATTAGTCATGCGGGCTGGAGTTGCTATTGTCGGACTGATCTATTTCGGCTTTTATGGTGTTGCTGCAGCCAATCCTGCTGCTTGGATCGGAAGCGTTCTGGTCTTGGTTCCAAGTAGTATTATGTTGACAAGAAAACTAAGAAAAGGGCAAATCTAAGGACCTGCATTCATAAGTGAAGTAATTCTAATCAGGAGCTCATTTTACGATAATCAAGGCGGTTTTTTTGAAGGAATACTGACTGTATTTCGAAAAAAGCAACGATGAGTAGTGAAAAATAAGTCCTGAATAGTGTTGCTGAGCTGTGAATACAGGTTCTAATCGTTCTATCCTACAAAAATCAGTATTTTATAGTGGGTTGAGAAAGGAATAGGACAAAGCCAGGAGCTGTAGATAGAACTGGTGTTCATCAAAGCAACTTACCGATGTCCTAATACTCGTCAAAAATCAAAGTCTGACGTCGTTAACTCACCTTGCTTCAACAGTCCAGCGGACTGTTGAAGGTTGGAAATAGGGATTATGACATAATCCTCTGCTAACATTAGTCCGATGGTTCAGTGGAGACGAGCTGCGCTTGCTCTATTTCCAGCCTTCTACAATTCTCAATTGCAAGGGGCGAGCTATGCTCGCTCTATTTCCAGCCTTCCACAATTCTCAATTGCAAGGGGCGAGCTGTGCTCGTTCTATTTCCAGCCTTCCACAATTCTCAATTGTGGAAGCTAGTCAGATTTTGATTTTTATAGAGTATAACCTTTATTCAATTCACTATATCGCAAAACAAAACCAGCTAGATTCTTGCTAGCTGGTTTTCGTCTGTTATGAATGAGGGTCATCTAGGCTTCTGCCATGCAGTCCTTTTTCGCGTTGGACTTGTTTGAGTTTCTCTGGAGTTATATCGTTGCCCGCTTCATCGACAATTTTGATCCCTTCGACATGAGCCCGAACACTACGGCGATAGCCTTCGATATACTCTTCTCGGAGGGCTGCTTGTTCTTTTAATTCCTCTTCTGTCAAGCCTGTTTCTTTTTTCTTTCTGGCCAATTCATTGATGCGATCAATTTTTGCTTGTTCCATTTTTTCTCCTACTTGGTATTGATTTGGTTAAATTGCGCAACTTTCTGTGCTTTTTGAGTTAGGGTTGCAAGCAAGGCCAAGCGATTATTTTTCACAGCTTCATCATCTACCATAACCATGGTATTGTCAAAGAAAGCGTCAATCAGAGGCTGAAGTCCAAAGAATTGTTGGATATTTTCTGCTAAATCTTGGGTGAAGGTAAGTCCTACCACTGCATCTGCTAGGGCTGTTTCTGCTTCATTTTCAAAGAGACTGCTATCTACTGCAACATCTGCCGCTGCTTTTTCTGCCAAATTAAAGACACGAGAAAGACTTTCAACGCCTGATTTGAAAGTAGCTGTTTTCGTCTGTTCTGCCAAGATACGAGCTGTTTCAACCATATCGCTGACCACAAAGTTTGTGCTATTTAAGACTGCTGTCACAATATCTTTCGGAACGCTCTTATCGATCATTTTCTCTACACGAGCACGGAAGAATTCAAGAACCTCTGCCTGATGTTCATAAGCAAGGCTATCATGCTCTAGGGCATAAAGTTTTTCAACCAATTCATCGATTGCAATCGTCCAGCCAAAGGCTTCCAAAATCCGCACCACACCTTGGGTTGCACGACGAAGGGCATAGGGGTCGTTTGAACCACTTGGAATAAGACCAACTGAGAAGAAAGACAAGATTGTATCCAGTTTATCAGCAAGCGCTAATACCGCACCGACCTTGGTTTCAGGAAGATTACCTTCTGCACTATTTGGCAAATAATGTTCCCGAATAGCGGTTGCAACTGCTGGGGTTTCACCTGCAAGAAGTGCGTATTTCTCCCCCATAATCCCTTGTAATTCGTCAAATTCGCCAACCATACCTGTCAACAGATCAAATTTATAGATAGCAGCTGCACGCGCGAGATCTGTCTTTTCTTCATCAGAAAGTTCTGCTTGATCTGCCAAAAGGTTACTAATGGCAGCTGTACGTGCCATGTGTTCATATAATGAGCCAATTTTTTCATGGAAGGTCACGGCTTTTAAGCGTTCCACAAGGTCTACAATCTGTAACTTCTGGTCTTCACGCCAGAAGAATTCACCATCTTCCAAACGTGCCACCAAAACTTTCTCATTTCCCTTAATGACATTGGCCAGAAATTCCGCATTCCCGTTACGGACAGAGATAAAGTTCGGCAAGAGTTTACCGTCCTTGTCTCGGACAACAAAGTAGCGTTGGTGATTTTTCATAGAAGTTACCAAAACTTCTTCTGGAACATCCAGATACTTAGCATCAAAAGCACCCATAAAAGCAGTTGGGTATTCGACCAAGTTCAAGACTTCGTTCAGTAACTCTTGATCAATTTCAACGACTACGTTTTGTGCCGTTTCAATCGCCTTGATTTGCTCTACAATCATTCTCTCACGCTCTGCGCTGTCTGTAATCACAAATTCCTTACGCAAGTCGTCTTCATAACTATCTGCTGTTGCAATTTCCGTTTCCTGTCCGAGAAAGCGATGACCACGGCTCACACGACCTGAAGTAATATCAAGGAAATCCATCTCAAGTGCTTCATCATCCAAGAGAACTGTCAAGGTATGGACGGGACGGATGTATTCAAATTTATTTGAAGCCCAGTGCATGCTGACTGGGAAAGTCATCGAAGCAAGAAGATCTGGAATGCCTGCTAAAACTTCCTTAGCTGTCTTTCCTGTCTCATGCTTGGTCACATAGACATACTCTTCCCCCTTGATTTCACGGAAGGTAATATCAGCTGTTGTCAACCCTTTACCACGAACGAATCCTTCTGCAGCCTTGGTAAAATGACCATCAGCATCCAAGGCAATCTTCTTACTTGGCCCTTTAAAATCCTCTGTCAAATCTTCCTGCTGGTCTGCCAAATCACGCACACGCACTGCTAAACGACGAGGTGTCGAAAACATCTGGATTTCTTCAAAAGCCAAACGATTATCTGTTAAAAATTGCGCCATTTTGTTCTTCAATTGAACCATAGCAGGCATTACAATATAAGCTGGAATCTCTTCTAAACCAAGTTCTACCAGTAAATTTTTCGTCATCTTATTCTGCCTCCTCTGCTAATAATTGGGCTCTTGTTGCCTCATCCAAAAGTGGATAACCAAGACGTTTTCTTTCTGCTACAAAGGTCTTTGCAACCACACGCGCCAAATTTCTAATACGTGCAATGTATCCGGCTCGCTCTGTTACTGAAACTGCACCGCGGGCATCCAGTAGGTTAAAAGTATGCGAACATTTCAACACATAGTCAAAGGCCGGGTGAACCAAATGCTCATCCAAACAACGTTTTGCTTCGATTTCAAATTTCTCAAAGTTGCTGAGCAATAAATCTTGGTCACTGATTTCAAAGCTGTATTTTGAATGCTCATATTCTGGCTGAAGGAAGATCTCACCGTATTTCACTCCGTCTGCCCACTCAATGTCATATACTGAATCAACTTCTTGGATATAAGAAGCCAAACGTTCCAAACCGTAGGTTACCTCAGCTGTAACTGGACCTGTCGCTAGACCTCCAACCTGCTGGAAATAGGTAAATTGTGTGATTTCCATCCCATCAAGCCAAACTTCCCATCCTAAACCAGCTGAACCAGTTGAAGGATTTTCCCAGTTATCCTCTACAAAGCGAATATCATGTTCCAACGGATTGATACCAAGGCGTTCTAGTGATTCCAAATACAATTCTTGAATATTGCTTGGACTCGGTTTCATGACCACTTGGAACTGATGGTGCTGGTAGAGACGATTTGGATTTTCTCCATAACGGCCGTCTGCTGGACGACGACTTGGTTCTACATAGGCTGCATTCCAAGGCTCAGGACCGATTGCACGTAAGAAGGTATAGGGACTCATTGTTCCTGCTCCTTTTTCTGTGTCATAGGCCTGCATCAGCATACAGCCCTGCTCATTCCAAAACTGTTGCAAGGTCAAAATAATTTCTTGAAAAGTTAATTTTTTAGACATTGGTTTCTCTCTTTCTTAATACTTATCATTTGCGACGTTTTTCTTTCAAAAACAACCATCTTTTGAAAGGAAAACAAGTGCATAGCCTAGGCAATTCGCCATAGCGATTGCCGTTAGTTGCTCAAACCTTTAGATTTGTTAGCAAGTGTGGCTAGGTAAAAGGTTAATTTTTTAGACATTGGTTTCTCTCTTTCTATTTGATAATGGACGATACGATTTGAAGAAATGTAGAATGGATAGACTTATTTTTCCCTACCTGTAAAACATATATGGTGGATTGAGAACTGAACACGGACTAAGAGCCGTGTAAAAAAGAGACGCAGATGTTCCAACTTCAGTTGGTTACAGCTGAGGCTCCCTTTAGGGATAAATCTTGTTGGTTGCAAGCCAACCTGCTTCGATTTCCTATTTTGTCTAGGAGTTGATTAACGCCCTTGTATCTTATGAAACTGAACTCGGGCTAAGCTCTGTGTGAAAAAGATAAGTCTTCCTAGAGTCTACTGGCTCTTCGTCTGACTTCCTATTTTCACTTTGTGCTTTATACGCCCTCGTATCTTATGAAGGAATAGGACAAGGCAAGGAGCTGCAGATAGAACTGGCATTCATCAATACTCTATAAAAATCAAAATCTGACTAGCTTCCACAATTGAGAATTGTGGAAGGCTGGAAATAGAACGAGCACAGCTCGCCCCTTTGAACCACTAGTTCGGACTAATGGTAGCTGAGGATTATTGCATAATCCTTATTTCCAACCTTCAACAGTCCACAGGACTGTTGAAGCAAGGTGAGTTAACGACGTCAGATTTTGATTTTTGACGAGTAAAAGCGCCTTAACGATGTCCTAACCTTTATTCAATTCACTATAGTACAGCAAAAAACGCGCCAACACTCCTATGTTTCCATAGGGGCGTTGAAACGCGGTTCCACCCTAATTTATTACTTCATTTTGTTCTTAAAACTAGCGAGAAAGCGCCAATCACTCTTACTTCCGTTCGGCTTTCACTATCCCAAACTCGCTATAGGTTGTATCAAGAGACCCTCTTTCTTACATGTTAGTATAACAGAAAATTCCTCCGCTGTCTATAAAAAATTCATGCGGCTTTTGAACCTAGATTTTACACTACTCTCTTTTTGTATTCCTATTCGTCATTCCTCTCATTTATTTCATAATCTCAATAGCAAGCAACAAGAAGAACTTCGATTGATTTTAAGTTCATGTGTCAACAGGAAACAAAGAAGCTTACGCTCCAAGTATTACCTTAGCAATGCCTTTCATAATTTTTTTATCTAGGATTTTCATGGCATATTTCCCCATTTTTATGAGCAATGAATGCCTGTTCAAAGGGCCGTTGAGAATTTAAACTCTGATGAATATCTTGCCAGATTTCTTTCAGTGCATTTTGTTTATCTTTAGCATAATCATAGAGCGCCTGATTTTGCTCGAGCATCACTGGCATTAACTCTTCTAATCGTCTTGGTCGATAGCCCATATAGGGCATCATACAACCTACATTAAGCATTTTATGACAACGAATACTGTCCTCATGATTCAAAAAGTGGTAAAGACGTGCCACTAGCGTATAGTCTTCTTCATGGCTATTATGGACATGCCCATAAAAATAAATCGTATTCCCTTGATAATGATCCTTAATAAAAGGGCTAGGATAATGATGAAGAATGATATTGTAGTCTTTTCCCTTATAGCGGTCTGTAATCTCTCGATAATCACTAATTGATTCAAAATACTTACTCAGGAAAGAATGTGCTAGAATCGTTCCGTCATGATTTCCCACAATTAACTGTTTCTTTCCTCTTAACTTCGGTAAGATTTTCTTGAGAGGAGCCAGTTTTCTACCCCCTACATCTCCCAGAATATATACTGTATCTGTTGGACTAACTGTTCGATTCCAAGATTGAATCATTCGCTCATTCATTTCTTCTATACTCTGAAAGGGACGGCAATCATATCTTAGACATTTCTCATCTGAAAAATGAGTATCTGCTATATAAAAGTTTGTCATTTATCTTCTCCTTATAGGACAGACACTAAAATATAGTGTTAAACTAATCATATCATGTTTGCACTACTCAGTAAATCCCTCCCCACTTAACACATAAGCTTCCTTAAAATTGGGACACACATCCCCCTATAAAATTCACCATCTAATTAAACAACGCGAGCAACAGTAAAACGTATAGCCTGCATAACTTGATGTTTTTACAAGTAGCAATACGTTTCGGGTCAAAAGTAGAAAGAATAGGAAGCTGTCATTGTTCATTTTTAGAATCGGGTATCAACAGGTAATTAGATATCTTTGGAACTTTATAGTGGATTGAGAAAGGAATAGGACAAGGCAAGGAGTTACAGATAGAACTAGCGTTAATTGAGGATTACTCCATAATCCCTATTTCCAACCTTCAACAGTCCACTGGACTATTGAAGCAAAGCGACTGAACGATGTCCTAACCTTTATTCAATTCACTATAAAAGCGAACATCATCTCCATCAACTACTTGTTTTTACTAACCTTGATAAGAAAAACTGGACTTAAGTCCAGCTTCATTCTATTTATGACTAATTTTTCGAGTAATCAAGTCACCCACAAACTGGATAACAAAGATAAAAATCAGAATAAGAAGTGTCGCAAGGAAAGTAACATCATCATTTGAGCGTAAATAGCCATATGAAAGAGCCACTTGTCCCAAACCACCTGCTCCAATTGCACCAGCCATCGCTGTATAGCCCACAAGGGAAATCAAGGTTAGAGTTGTCACACGGATTAAGTCTGGTAATCCTTCACGGAAATAAACCATAATCAAATCACCAAAGGTTGCACCAGAGGCCTGTGCTGCTTCAATAACCCCTCCATCTAGCTCAGACAAAACAACTTGAACTTGACGAGCAAAGAAAGGATAGACCGATAGAGACAATGGCACTAAGGCAGCATTCATTCCGATAGAGGTTCCCACAATAGCCCTGGTTAATGGCGAAATAGCTGAGAGCAAAATGATAAAGGGAATTCCACGTAAAATAGAAGCAACCTTATCCAAAATCCAAAAGGCGACACGATTTTCTGCAATCCCACGAGGACCTGTTAAGACGAGGAACAAGCCTGAAATCAAACCCATTGCCCCACCGATTCCAAAGGAAACAAAGGTCATATAAAAGGTACTATAAATCGCTGTTCCCCACCCCGTCTGACCACCCCAACCCATTTTATAAATATGGGGAAAATTGGCCTGAATCCATGAAAGCACTTCATTCATCCTAATACTCTCCTTTCAAAATCGTCACCTCTACCTTAGCTGTCGTAACTGCTGTTAAGGCTTCGCGCAACTGTTCTCTATGTCCCGACAAAATCAAGATCATTTCACCAACAGGGGTATGGTCTAAAATTTCAATATTACCGTACAAGATGTTTGCAGACACCTGGTAGGTCTTGTATAAATCGTTGATAATGGCTGTATCCGTTGCAGAACCCGCATACTTGAATTGCACCAAGAGACTATCTTCAGGTAGATGTCGAACGATGTCTTGCTGATAAATTTTAACCAAGGCTTCATCAATTCCTGTTGCTGTTTTGATAAAGTCTTGTGTCAACGGCTCTTTTGGATGGGTGAAAATCTCCAAAACAGACCCCTCTTCGATTAGGCGACCGTCCTGCATGACAGCTACACGGTTACAAATATCCTTGACAATCTGCATTTCATGCGTAATCATGACAATGGTCAAGCCCAATTTTTCATTGAGTTCTTGCAACAAGGCCAAAATCTGCTTGGTTGTTTTTGGGTCAAGGGCAGATGTCGATTCATCTGAAATCAAAATCTTCGGATCATTTGCAAGAGCACGAGCAATGGCTACACGTTGCTTTTGACCACCGGATAATTGCGCTGGATAATTCTCTGCACGATCTGCCAAGCCAACCAAGTCCAATAGTTTAGCAACTTTGGCCTTCTTTTCTTCCTTAGACAAACCAGAATGTTTTAAGGCAAAGGCAACATTTTCAGCAGCCGTCATCTGAGCCATGAGATTGAAATGTTGAAAAATCATTCCAATTTCACGACGTTTGGTCCGCAATTGAGCTGAATTTAAGGTCACTTTATTCCCTTCAAAAATCACATCATCATTGATACAAATGCGACCAGCTGTTGGAACCTGCAAAAGATTAATCACCCGCACCAAGGTTGACTTTCCAGCACCAGAATAGCCAACAATCCCATAAATATCTCCTTGCTCAATATGAATCGTCACATCTTTTACCGCTTCAATTGTGCGTTTTTTTTGATGAAAGGTCACATCAATATTATCTAGTGTAATAATCTCCTTACTCATAACTTGCAATTAACTCCTCTACTAACTCAATATGGCTATAATAATCTGCAAGGCTAACATTTTCATCACCTGCATGATCGCGACTATTGGCATTTCCGATTCCAAAGCCTGCAATTGGTACACCTAAGGCATGAAAGACTGTATGCATTGGTCCAGTACCTGGTGAAGTTGGCAAAACAGCTACTCCTTCTGGTGTCAAGCGTTTTGCAAGCTCAATCACGTTCAAAATAGACGGAGCTGACATATCGCTACGGTAACTCATTTCTCCCAACGTAAAGGTCACTTCAACCTGTTCAAAACCATGACTAACTAAGTGCTTGCGAATCTTATCCAAGACATCCTGCGGTTCTAAACCTGGTACGAGGCGAACTTCCATTTTAGCACTAGCCTCAGCAGGGATAATCGTTTTTACTCCTTGCCCTAAATAACCTGTTGAAAATCCTTCAATCGTAATAGACGGCTCGAAAAAGAGACGTTTCAAAAATGCTGCTCTCTCGGTTTCTAAAGTTGGTAAGGTCAATCCATAAATCTCTGTCGCTGACTCGCTACTTGCTAGAGCAAATTCTTCAACCAAAGCCAGCTCGCGTTCATTTGGTTCTTCTACCTGTTCATAAATCCCTTCAACCAAAATACGACCATCACAATCTCGCATAGATTGCAGAGCTGCCATAAGGTACCAGCTAGCTGAATCAATCACACCACCGTAAGAGGAATGAATGTCTCGCTCTGCACTCTTAACTGCCACATCAAAGGTCACAATTCCCTTATTTCCACCAGCAATTTCCAGTTGACCTAAGATATTTCGAGCGCCCTGTTCCCAGACTAACAAATCAGCTCCAACCAAGTGAGATCGGTGTTTTTCCAAATACTTATCCAAATCAACCGAAGCGGATTCTTCCGCACCTTCCATGATAAAGATGATATTGACAGGTAGTGTCTCATGATTAGCTAGGTATTTTTGGACAGCAGATAAGCGAGCTGTAATATGACCCTTATCATCATCTACACCGCGACCATACATGTAACCGTTCCGCACACTAACTTCAAACGGTTGGTCTGTCCAAACCTGATCACCATCTGCTGGAACCGTATCATAGTGATTATAGAAAATCAGTGTTTTCGCATTTGGTACCGAACTGGTAAAGGTTGCCATGACAAAAGGAGCTGCATAACTATCATCCAAAATGACCTCGGCCCCCGCTTCTTCAAAGATTTCTTTCAGATAGGTCGCAACGTCCAACAAGCCAACTTGCTGGGCAAAAATCGATTTCTTTGAAATCAGCACTTTCAGTTTTTCAAAATAAGCTTGTGCAATCGCATCTGCTTCGAATTTTTTGATTTGTTCCTCTTGTCTTGACATCGTTTCTCCTTACTGGATTACTACTTTCCAGCTTCTTTCTATCAATTACTCCCCAAGACAATCCGTTTGAATTGGGAAATTGACTGATGATATTCCTTTTCATTATATCATGATTTTCTCTCGCGATACCCTTTTAAAATCAAGTGATTTTTATTTTAAAATGCCATGGGGAAAATCCACCATAGCATTTTGTATTTTTTACCAAACTGGCTCATCCATACCGTCAGAAGACTCTTCTACGACTTTTTTAACATCATCTGTGTGGTAGGCTTTGATTAATTCTTTAATCGCATCTGCTTTTGATGATTTTTCCCAATCACTCTTCGCTGCAATCAAGTTATACCATTGGTGTGAATTTTCATCTTTTTGCTCTTTGTAAAGGGCATTCTTATAATCAAGTCCCGCTTCACGAACAAAGGTATTATTAACAACTGCTGCTGCGACAGATGGAAGTGAGCTCGCTGTTTGGCTGGCATCCAATTCTGTTACTTTCAACTTTTTAGGGTTTTCCTTGATATTAACTACTGTTGCTAATTCTGTACCAGATACATCTAGTTTAATCAAACCTGCTGCTTGAAGAAGGTAAAGGGCACGACTTTCATTTGTTGGGTCATTTGGTACTGCAATTTCAGAACCATCTGGAATTTCATCAACGGATTTGTATTTGTTTTTTCCGTTTTCTGTACCTGAGTAGAGACGAATTGGAGCAATATAGGTATCAGCAACCGCTACCAAGTCTTGACCATTTTCCTTGTTCCAGTTTTCCAAGAAATTATAGTGTTGGAAAGCATTGATGTCTACCTCATCTTCAGCAACTGCTTTATTTGGTTGTGAATAGTCTGTGAATTGAGTAAACTCTAATTTCACCTTATCACCAAGAAGCTCTTGAACCTTATCCCAACGCGCTTCTTCTGAATCGCTCAAGCTCATCACACCAACACGAAGAACATTGTCATTCTTTGCTTCTTTGGAAGCTCCTGAACCACATGCTGCCAAAGCTGCAACTGAAGCAAAAGCGACTACTGCTAAGCTAGCTAATTTTTTCAATTTCATAATTTTACACTCCTTAAAAATGAACTATACATAGCTTATCACAGGAGCGACTATTTGACCAATATAGAATTTTTATGTGCCACTTAAAAATCTTTTATGGGTATTTTGTAAACTCTATAGTTTTTAACTATAGATCAGCTTGAAGAAAAAGTTTTTTTATTGCCACCATCCTCATGTGCTTTCGGACATTAGCGACTTCCTTCGGGCTAAAATAATCCAGTGGATTATTTTAGCCCGAGCCCAGAAACAAAGGAGCGAGGATAATCGATTTCAACGAAATCACGACTTCTGTCTCACTCCTACTTTTAGCACGGTGGAGGTGGCGGTATTGTGCTCGCTACGCTCGCAAATTTTCTAACCTTGAAACTACAGAAATTTAAATATTGTTGGACTGTTTTTCTGAATTGTGAGGTTTGTCTACATTCTGAGATATGTCAGTTAGCATTGATTACATCGTTAACGCGTCTTACTTCAACAGTCCAATGGACTGTTAAGGTTGGAAATAAGGGTAGTAAAAAAACGTTCGCTAGCCTCTTCTAATAGAATGCTGATTTATCAACGTTTTACAAGCATCAAACTATTAAAGCTATAAAAGAAGCAAGGCTGGACACTTTTGTCTCAGCCTGGTTGAAAATGGAGGGTATACCATAATCCTCAACTAACTCAAGTTTTGGCTGCGACTCCTTGCCTAGTACGCCATTCAACTGCAAGGCTATCTAGCTTAATGAAACAGATTGGATAGCCAGTAGAAGACACCATAACCCCAGAAAAAGAGATAGAAACTCGCAAACCACAGAAGATAGGAAATCGGTTGGGCAAAGATTAAGAAAGCGCTGAAAAATAGGTATTTCTTGCGTTTGAGATAGAGAGAGCAAAGAAGGGCAAGGACACCGATAATCGGAACCAGCCAAACGATTGTAACCGTATGCCAATCTGCGGTAGCGAAAAATGGAGCTCGTACCACTTTAGGGGTAAAGAGCATTAAAACCGGTGCAATCCAGACGAAAAATCCCAGCCCGATAAGATGAGCCGTATGTTTTTTAATAAAAAGAGAATAAGAGTGTGACATAAGAAACCTCCTTTAGACGAAGAAAATAAGAAAAATCTGAAGTGCGATTGAAATTGGAAAAGCTAATAAGAGCATTAGACTCGGTAGCATCCACTTCTTCTCTTTGAAATAAAGAGAAAATGGAAAGCTGAGCGCACCTACTATCGGCAAAATAAACAAGATCACAACATAACCCCAACCAAGATGATTTTGCGTTGTAATGGTCAACTCATCTGGAAGAAAGAAGGGACTAATCCAGAAAAGAAAACCCCAAATGATAAGTAGGGGATAATATTTTTTAATATGAGGTAGAGCAGATTCAAACATAGTACAGCCTCCTTCCATCAAGTTAAGCTAGAAACACGAACCCTCTTTACCTATAGTCTACTCCTAAGGCTAAAAAAAGCCACTAGATATGGGCACTAAAGTGTGACAGCGGATACAAAAAGAAAGTGAGGCCAAGCCCACCTTTCAAGTCTGGACTTCCCTCACTTTTCCCTATTTTCCAATCATCACTTACAACTGATGAACCAGATAGTCAAACAACTGTCGGTTACTGTCACAATCCCTGCATAAAAATTCCGGATGCCACTGGACTGCTAAAATCGGTAATCTCCCACGCCCTTCTACAGCTTCAATAGTCCCATCACGCGGATCACGAGCCGTCACCTTTAACACAGGCGCTAAATCCTTAATGCTTTGATGATGAAAAGAGTTGATTTGGCTCCCCTCAGCAAAGAGTTGACTCACACGGCTGTTTGGTCTTACTTGCAAGTCATGCGATGTTCCCTCTAATTGTGGCTGCCAATGGTGTTTGACGTCTTGCTTCAAACTACCACCTAGCGCAACATTTAACAGTTGCATGCCACGACAAACGGCAAAAATCGGCTTTTCTTGTTTCAGTGCCTCTTTGATTAAGGCCAGTTCAAATTGATCTCGCTCGAGTAAATAATCATCACTATTGACTGACTGCTCTTCACCATAAAATTGTGGACTGACATGCTGTCCTCCTGAGAGAATTAATTTATCAATCATCTGAACATAATCTTTCGCCATTTCAGGTGTCCCAATTGGAATGACAATTGGCAGACCACCCGCAGCTTTCACCCCTTCAGCCAAATCCTTCACAACCGCAACATATGTCAAGCCAGACATCGGTGGCAGTTCCTTTTCATTTCCTGTAATTCCGACAATCACTTTTTTCATCTTCATGCCACCTTTCTATGGATGTATCTGTTATAGTATCATGCGCCATTCCCTCTGTCTAATATAGATGTTTTATCGGCTCTTTAAAATTTTTTATCTTTTGGAATAAACAGCTTCACATTTTATCACTTTTCATACCATCTTATGCGCAATCATTTTTAAAAACTATATCATTTATCCTATTTTACTAATATAACACGAAATGTTATATAGTTTATAACTATATCTATTCCTAATCATTTTCAATTATACAAATGCTCCATTTTCTGTTAGGATAGTGTCAAGAATAAGATTGGAGGCAACCTATGACAACAAGTATTATTGGTTTCCCACGTTTGGGAGAATTTCGTGAATTAAAATTTACAACTGAAAAATATTTCAGGGGAGAAATCGAAGAAGCAGAATTAGTAGAAACAGCAAAGGATCTCCGCAGTAAGCATTGGAATTTGGTGAAGAAAGCAGGTATTTCTGAAATTCCAAGTAATGACTTCTCCCATTATGACAACGTTTTAGACACCGCATTTCTCCTCAATGTCGTGCCAAAAGCCGTACAAGACTTGGACTTAACGGACTTGGAACGTTACTTTGCTCTTGCGCGTGGTTATCAGGGAGAAAAAGGGGATGTCCGTGCACTACCGATGAAAAAATGGTTTAATACGAACTACCACTACATCGTACCAAAATTTGAAAAAGAGACGAAAATAGGACTGGCTAGCCAGAAAATTTTTGAGGAATTTACAGAAGCAAAAGCCCAAGGGTTACTAACACGTCCTGTTCTGATTGGACCATTTACCTTCCTCCAATTAGCAGACTATGAAGAAGGTACGGTAGCTACTGATTATCTGGATGACATTGTCACTACCTATCAAGCAGTTTTTGAAAGATTAGCAGGACTTGGGGCTGAAAAGATTCAACTCGATGAGCCGAGCTTGGTCAAGGATCTATCTTCTGAAGAAAAAAGGCTTTTCCTAACGATTTACAAGCAACTCTTATCGGATAAGAAAGGCTTGGCCATTCTTCTACAAACCTACTTTGGGGATGTGCGTGATGTGTACGCCGACTTAATCTCCTTACCAATTGACGGCTTAGGACTTGACTTTGTTGAAGGGAAAAAGACGCTTGATCTCGTCTCAACAGGATTCCCTTCTGATAAGATACTCTACGCAGGAATTGTTAACGGAAAAAACATCTGGCGCAATGACTACGCAAACAGTCTAGCTATTTTAGAAAAAATCCCTGCTGACAAGGTCTATTTAACGACCTCTTGCTCACTGCTACACGTTCCATTTACAACCGCTAATGAAGAATTGGAAGAAGATATTCTACAACACTTTGCCTTTGCAGTCGAAAAATTAGCGGAGTTACGTGATTTGGATACCATTCTCGCTGGTGGTGGTACAGATAGTTTGGCTGCTAACAAAGCCTTATTTACCAGAGAACGAGTTGGAAAAAATACTGATTTAGCAAATCGTATCGCCAGCTTAACCGATCAAGACTATACTCGTCTGCCAGCCTTTTCAGAGCGTGAAAAATTACAAGCAGAGCGCTTGAACTTGCCAAATTTACCAACGACAACCATTGGTTCTTTCCCACAAACAGCTGAAGTACGTGATACACGCCTCGCTTTCAGAAAGGGAAATATTTCAGCCCAAGCCTACGATGCATTTGTCGCAAAACAGATTGATGATTGGATTCACTGGCAGGAAGAAGTTGACTTTGACGTTTTGGTCCATGGTGAATTTGAACGCAACGATATGGTGGAATACTTTGGACAAAACCTATCTGGCTACCTCTTTAGTAAGAACGGTTGGGTTCAATCTTACGGTATGCGTGGCGTAAAACCCCCGATTATTTGGGGAGATGTCACTCGCTTGCAACCAATTACTGTAAAATGGTCTAGCTATGCGCAAAGCAGGACAAAAAAACCTGTCAAAGGTATGCTAACTGGTCCTGTCACTATTCTTAACTGGTCCTTCCCTCGTGAAGACATTTCCATAAAAGAATCTACCCTACAGATTGCACTGGCTATAAAAGAAGAAGTCTTGGATCTGGAAGCAGCGGGTATCAAGATTATCCAGATTGATGAGGCAGCACTACGTGAAAAATTGCCACTGCGTAGAAGCGACTGGTACGAGGATTACCTCGATTGGGCTATTCCAGCCTTCCGATTGGTGCATTCAACTGTCGCACCAGATACACAAATTCACACCCACATGTGCTACAGTGAATTTACTGATATTATTCCTGCTATTGATAATATGGATGCAGATGTCATTTCATTTGAAGCAAGTCGATCAAATCTCGTGATTTTGGACGAATTAAAAGCACAGAATTTCCAAACACAGGTTGGTCCTGGAGTCTATGATATCCATTCACCACGCGTGCCAGCTGAAGGGGAAATTGACCAGACCATTCAAGCTATTCTAACAAAAGTTCCAAGTCGCAAAGTTTGGATCAATCCCGACTGTGGATTAAAAACGCGTGGTATCAAAGAAACGCGTGAAAGTCTCGTTCGGCTTGTAGAAGCTGCTAAATCTGCTCGTACAACACTCAAATGAGGAAAAGCCATTGTTTTTCCTCTACATCGTATATAGTATAGAAAGAAAGGAAACAACAATGGTTCATACTCCCAGTCTTTCATTTGAAGTATTCCCTCCAAATCCCGCCGCAGGAAATGAGAAAATTCTCTCTGCCCTTCAGGATATGCAGGGTCTTGCACCACATTTTATCAGCGTGACTGCAAGTAATAATACATTCAATATTGAAGAAACAACAGTTCGCTTAACCGATTATATTCAAAATGACTTGGGTATCCCTTCTATTGCCCATTTACCAGCGATTTATCTGACCAAGAAACAAGTAACCACTATTCTGGCTGCACTTGATCAGATTGGAGTTCATAAAATCTTGGCCCTCCGTGGGGATATCTTGCCTGATGTGACTCCGCAAAAGGATTTTCAGTATGCGACTGACTTGATTTCCTTTATAAAAGAAGAAGCACCACACTTTGATATTATCGGGGCTTGCTATCCAGAAGTCCACCCTGATTCACCGAATCAGCTTTCTGATATTAAACATCTAAAGAAAAAAGTCGATGCTGGTTGCTCGACCTTGGTCACCCAACTCTTCTTTGATAATGATGTCTTTTACGATTTTCAAGAAAAATGTCATCTAGCAGATATTGATGTTCCTATTTTGGCAGGCATTATGCCCATCATCAACCGCAATCAGGCCTTGCGCTTGCTCAATACCTGTGAAAATATCCGCTTACCACGTAAGTTTCGTGCGATTTTAGACAAGTATGAACACGACCCTGAGTCCTTAAAAGCAGCAGGTCTAGCTTACGCTATCGACCAAATTGTAGACCTGGTAACACATGATGTAGCAGGGATTCATCTCTACACAATGAACAACCCCTACGTTGCAAAACATATCTATCGCGCAACCTATTCATTGTTTAAACATTCACCACTCATCGCCAAAGCATAGTCCTCCTATTACCCTTTCTATTTTCTTGATAGAGAGGGTATTTTACGTTACAATAGAGATATGATTACAAAAGAATTTGATACGATTGCAGCCATCTCTACTCCTCTGGGAGAAGGTGCTATTGGAATTGTCCGTTTGTCTGGGAGTGAGGCAATTACGATTGCAAACAGCGTTTTTAAAGAAAAAAATCTTCAGGAAGTAGCCAGCCATACCATTCACTATGGCCACATTCTGGATCCAATGGATAATATCGTGGTCGACGAGGTTATGGTCTCTGTCATGAAAGCTCCTAAGACTTTTACACGGGAAAATATCGTTGAAATCAATACCCACGGCGGAATTGCGGTGACCAATGAAATTCTCCAACTAGTCATCCGTCAAGGAGCACGACTAGCAGAACCCGGAGAATTTACGAAACGAGCCTTTTTAAATGGTCGTGTCGATCTCACTCAGGCAGAAGCTGTTATGGATATTATCCGAGCCAAGACAGATAAGGCTATGCATCAAGCTGTTCGGCAGCTAGACGGTTCCCTTTCTACTCTCATTAACAACACTCGCCAGGAAATTCTCAATACACTTGCCCAGGTCGAGGTCAATATTGACTACCCTGAATATGACGATGTCGAAGAAGCTACAACCGAGCTAGTCCGTGAGAAAACCATGGAATTTCAAGCCTTGCTAGAACGCCTCCTCAAAACAGCACGCCGAGGCAAAATTCTACGTGAGGGAATTGCAACAGCTATTATTGGACGTCCTAATGTTGGCAAATCAAGTTTGTTAAACAATCTCCTACGAGAGGATAAGGCTATTGTCACTGATATTGAAGGGACTACCCGTGACATCATCGAAGAATATGTCAACATCAACGGTGTCCCCCTCAAACTGATTGATACTGCAGGGATTCGTGAGACTGACGATTTAGTAGAAAAAATTGGGGTAGAACGTTCCAAAAAAGCCCTCGAAGAAGCTGATTTAGTTCTTCTAGTCCTCAATGCTAGTGAGCTCTTAACAGAACAAGATCGCCAGTTGCTAGCAATCAGTCAAGATAGCAATCGGATTGTTCTTCTAAACAAGACGGACCTACCGATTCAAATTGAGCAAGACCAGCTACCTACTGATACGATTTCTATCTCTGTCTTAACCAATCAAAATATTGATCAGATTGAAGAGCGAATCAATCAACTTTTCTTTGAAAATGCAGGACTCGTTGAACAAGATGCCACTTATCTCTCCAATGCCCGACACATCTCTCTCATTGAGCAAGCAGTTCAAGCCTTGCAGGCAGTCAATGAGGGACTGGAAATGGGCATGCCAGTTGATCTGCTTCAAGTCGATTTAACGCGTTGCTGGCAAATTCTTGGTGAAATTACTGGAGATGCTGCACCGGATGAGCTGATTACCCAACTATTCAGCCAATTCTGTTTAGGAAAATAGACGTTCAAAAGAGACTCCAACTACTTGTATTGGGATCAGGAATCCTATTATCCTATTGAACAACTATGCCTTACACGGGTAAAAAATTGGCGTATAATGTAAGTGTGCATCATGTTTTACAATGTTAAAAAAGAAACTTTAGTATATTTAAAAAATTCAAAGTAACAGGATTCAATGATTTAGTCTGGGAAATAAAGTAATGTAATCATAAAATTCATAGGAGGTTGCTATGATTGTACTAACCAATGACCGCTTGCGGGTGGAAATTTCCGAACCTGGTGAGCGTCCGAATGATACTTTCCGCTTTGACAGGGCAGGGTTCATTTCGGAAGTTACGCTTGACGGAGATACCCATTTTTGTGCCAATGAGCCCATGAACTTACGGCATTTGTCTTCTGGTGGTCGAGGATTGTGTTGTGAATTTAGTGGAGATTTCAGCTCTGGAGCTACCGTTGGCGAATTTTTCCCGAAATTAGGCGTTGGGCTCATCAAGCAGGATTCAGATGTAGGCTACCAATTTGCTCATCAGTATGATGAGGTTGAGCCTTATCCTGTAACGATGAAACACACGCAGACTAGTGCCAGTTTTGTCACGAAGGCAGTGCCTTGCCTCGGTATCGCAGCTACTATTAAAAAAACCATCAGCATCGAGGAAAATCGAGTGACTCTGAAAGCCTCCATCACCAATGTCGGGGATAAGGTCATCGAGACCGAAGAATATTGCCATAATTTCCTTAGCATTGACGGTATGGCTATTTCACCTGACTACCGCTTGGAATTGCCTGATATGCCTGACTTGGGTCATCAGGGACTGGAAGGTTTTGGCGGTTATGACCACAATAATTTTGTAGCAGATGGCAAAGCTATCGCTTTTAAGCAATGCGAGACGGATGTGTCGCTCAGTGTTTTGCCCATTCCCAAGACAGACAAGACCACCTTCACATGGACCTTACTCCACAAGGGGGCTAAGGCCAGCGTAACAGGAATTGATGAGGTCCAACCGACTAGCCTCCTACTCTGGGCGACTGATCATATCATCAGTCCAGAAATTATCCAAAAGATCACTGTTGCACCTGGCCAATCCTTTAGCTGGAAACGCTGCTGGATTTTTGAAGCTGAGCCACGGTGGTAAAGCCATAGAGGCTCTGCAGGCGGTAAACGACGGACTTGAAATAGAAAGCCTGTCGACTTGCTCCAAGTGAATTTGATCCACTGCTGGCAGATTCTCGGAGAAAGCACAGGAGACGCCAAACCCGATGAACTGATTACCCAGCTCTTTAGCCAGTTCTGTCTCGGAAAATAGGAGGATACCATGTCTGTCAAACTGATTGCCCATGCTTTGATGAAAAAGGAACACCGCTACCTTGTCCTCAAACGTTCTAGTATCAAACGAGGAAAAGCCAATGTTTACCCAAACTACTGGGATATTCCTGGAGGCGGTGTCGAATTACATGAATTGCCTCAGGCTGCTGCTCTTCGGGAGACACTTGAAGAAGCCAATCAAGTCATCACGATTACTGGCATTCTCCACGAAGATAGCCAGTTTGATTCTGATAAACAGACCGTTTTTACACGATTGGTCTACGCCACTCACCTAAAAGAGAAACGCCCTATTGAGCTTGACCCAGAAGAACACACCGATTTCCGCTGGATTAAATCTTTGGAGGAATTAGAGGGAGAACAGATTGTACCTTATCTCTACGATCTTATCCCAACTGCTCCTAGAAAAGGACAATATAGTGAATTGAATAAAGGTGAAGATAGCGTTAAGTCGCTTTGATGAAAAAGGAACACAGCTACCTTGTCCTTAAACGTTCTAGTATCAAAAGAGGACAAGCAAATGTTTACCCTCAAAATCAGGCTTTGCAACCTTCTACAAAAATATAAAACAAATAAATTGGAGAGAACATATGAAGTTTACCGTTAAAGAAATAAAAGATAAAGAAGAAAAGGAAAAGATTTCTAAGGAAATTCTTTACGATCTTCCAGAATGGTTTGGCATGCCAGAAAGCACAGAAGAATATGTCACTGATTCACAAGACAAACCTTTCTTGGCTTCTTTTTATCAAGATGAAATTGTCGGATTTATAGTTTTAAATACTACAAGTCCAGACTGTGCAGACATATTTGTAATGGGAATCAAAAAGAAGTTCCACCGACAAGGTGCAGCAACACAATTAAATGAAGAGTATGAAAAACTAGCTAAGAAATTAGGGTACATATATTCCCAAGTAAAAACAGTTCAATCTGGCCACTATAAAGAATATGATATTACAAATAGTTTTTATACTTCGGTAGGTTATAAGGAGTTAGAAGTATTTCCAACCTTATGGGATGAATGGAATCCTTGCCAAATTTACATTAAATATTTAGGGAATTAAACATATCAATAATAAGCTTCCCTACATGACTCGAATATAGTTTCTGTCAGTATTGATTTGACTGTACGATTTTACAGGCGAAAGTGTTGAAGTGAGTAAATTGCTACAAGACATTGCGCTACGTGAAACCCTTGAAGAAACCAATCAGCTTATTACTATTTCTGGTATTCTCCACGAAGACAGTCAGTTTGACCGAAAAAAAGACATGCCTAGTCTATACTTCTGCTATCCATACGGGGCGCCCTGTCCTACTCAATCCAGAAAAACATATCGTTTTTCGCTGGATAACCTCTAGAAGAGTTGCAAAGAGAACTGGTTGTCCTTTATTTACAAGAACTGATTCCTTCTTACTAGACTGACTAGTTTATCAATTATGAGAAATACACCTCAAAAGAGAGGATGGACAAAAACGCAATTTTGAGTTACAATATAGCGACGATTCATATTATAGTGAATTGAATAAAGGTTAAGACATCGCTAAGTCGCTTTAGTTCTATCTGCAGCTCCTTTCCTTATCCTATTCCTTTCTCAACCCACTATAAAAAACGCATACAATCAACGTTTTACAGAACGTGATTTTATGCGTTTTTATTATTTGCAGAATTTTCCCTAGCCTCGTTTTTAATAGGGGGGGGTGAAAAGGCTATCCATAATGGTTGAAACTCTAACACACAAACTATAAAATATAGAAACGAGTATCAGCAAGATGAATTGACGAGTATCTCTCACAAAATACGACTCATACTCGGCAGATAAGCTCTCTAATTTTATAATGGAGGTTCTCTATGAAACCTGTGTAAACGTTACTGTCCTATCATTGTTTGTATTATTTACACCTTCTACTCCAAAGCGTGAGATGACTACATTTGACCAACAAGCAAAGGATTATGAGCTTGTCACAATTGTCTCATTCACTTGCATTTGGCTGCTGTAGGCTGGAAAATTTCGGAGCGATTTACAGCCGACTTGACCAATTATTCAGTCTTCTACTAAAGTTATTGACTGAACTTTCCGTTATGAATAACTACCTCAAGCATCAAAAGATGACTACTCCGTAACGAGGTACTTTTTTATCTCTCACCGAATATCAGCCATTCCTTACTTTTCTATCTTAAAAACAGATTTTAAATATTCTTTAAAATCGTCATTATGCCAAAAACCAAGCCGAATACCGTCTATACCTCTTGTCAGTAAAACATAATAAATATTCAATACAAAGATGGTAAACTCTTGCCTATTTTCAGGCACTTCCAATTCTGCGACCGTATGCTTTCCATTCACATTTTTAAAATTCTTTGGCTCTCCATACAATCTACCTTGTGAATCAACCAGTAAGTCATTTCCAATTAACACACCGACCTTATTTAAATCAATTCCTTGAACAGCAAAAACGGATCCAATCTGATCCTCCCCATCAGCATCCTTCGAAGCAATCCAATTAACTTGGGTAGAATTCCAACGTCTTTTAATATCTCCTTCATGAAAATGCGTAATAGTTGGATTTTTACCCTCTTTTTGTTTCCAATCTTCTACCAAACCTGCTAATACACGATTCAAATGATTTGGATGATAATTTCTATCCTCCTCAATCCAATCAATTAAATGCTGTAGTGGCTGATTCTCAAAATAGCCAAAATAAGCATCTGGACTATTATCATGAAAAACCTCACGATTAAAATTCGGATTAAAATTTGTATACTCAAGCAATCCTGTATCCTTGTAAAGTAAATATTTAATCCCATTAATATAGTCATCTGAGGTATAATTTTTAGAAACAGGTGCTTGAATACGAAATTGGGTCTTCAAATAACATTGTTCAAAGTCAGATGTTAATGATGTAAAGATTGCCCGTGAAATATTGGCTGGACGAATGGCTTGTAACACATCATACATTAAAATTAACTGATTTGACAAATCAATTAGAGGTTCCAGATGATTTTGATAGTGTTTAAAGACCTTGTGGTGGTAGATTGTATTAAAAGATGGATGTTGTTTCGCTCCCCTGCGAGATAATTTATGGGATTCATCTACAATGATGATATCATAGTTTTTCATCGTATTGATTACTTGAGTCGAACTACCAATTATGAGATTGTCATCATTCAGTCCATAAATCTTAAAAATTTCCTCTGCCACATTGGTCCAATTAGGTTGAACAACAATAGCGATACGAGAGTGGGGTTTAGCATTGCGTAAGGATGCAACCAAGTGAGTTAATAAGACGGTCTTACCCGTACCAGCATCGCCATTAATCACATAGTTTTTATGTGAATGGTTGATAATCTCATCAATCAAGCTCTGTTGTTGCTCGGTGAGTTGTTTTATAGGACTATATTTAACAAGTGCTCTATTTCGCAATTCATCTAAACTATCTGTCTGAACCCACTGTTCTTTTACTAGAACTTGCTCCCAAAATGGCAATAAAACCTTTTGGAAAATATCATCACGTTCTGGATAATCATGAACTGCATTTCCGCGATTACCATTAATAACTTCATCTCGATTAAATTCAATTTGTCCTGCTTTAAACTTAGAATTATCAGCCATAAAGTAAGTAATAAGCTGATTTTCAACATCATCTAAGGCTGATCTATGAAAATACTGTGACAATAAAATCATCACTTCATCAAAATTAGCCGACTGAAACTTTTCTTCCTTCCCAGAATAATGTTGCTGATGCCGAGTAAGTAATTGCCTCGTCTGACCTATGTAGATTTTTCTTGATTGCTTACTACGATAGATATAAATCACATTGCCACCAATCAATACATTTCTCTGTTTCTCTTGTAGTTGATCGAGCCCTTGCAACTTTCCTTCATGAATTTTCAACGTAAAAGAAGTAAATTTCGCCATTCTTACTTCTCTCCTCTTAACTCTGTATATTTTTTCTTCGAGCCATAACTCTCTGCAACAGGATATTTTTCCATATTACGTGCTAATTTCTCTTCCATAATTTCTTCAACACTACAACCTAGATTACTAGCTAGCATAAAGGAATAGATGAGTACATCAGCCAGTTCTTCCTTTAGTTCTAGACTATTTGTCTGAAGCACTTCTTCAGATGATTTCCATTGAAACAGTTCCAGTAATTCACTTGCTTCCAGAGAAATTGAAATCGCCAAATCTTTCTCATTATGGAATTGTCTCCAATTACGCTCATCTCGAAACTGATCAATTTGTTTCATTAAATGATTCACTAGCATTACCTCCTCATATCGTATAAACCAGCATCTATATTCTTACTAAAAGTATACTATAATTCTAAAGATTCATCTATAGAATATAACAAGCTTTTGTAACTTATTCTTAGTTGTTTCAATCAATTATCTACGTATAATAAAAAGAAGCTAGGCGGAAAATCCAGCTTCTCCTATCAAAGTTAGGAAACACAGGTTGGCGCAGTAGTTGATTGACAACTTTGTTTACTCTTCAACCTTTCAAGAGTACCTAATCAACCGAGGTAGGACTATAAAGTCAATTTCTACAAAATCACGATTGAATCCCACTCTCTTTCTTATTCTATTATAAAACTTCTAATTTGGTCCTTACGCCCTCTTCTTTCTTTACTGTCTTGCGTTTTTTGTAGCGCTGACGAATGATATTGAGCTGATGATGTAAATCGGTAAGTTCTGTCCGCTCCGGATAGGCAGAAGCCATGACCGCCGTAAAATCGACAAAGAAATGATAGATATCAAATAATTGCGCTCGCAAAGCTTTAGACTGACTAGGTAGGTGTTCCTTTTGTTCTTCCAAACGTAATTTATACCTGCGGTCAAAAGTCGCTTGTGCCTCCATCAATTGATTCAGATAAACGGTTAGATAGAGATTTGCTATAGCTTGTTGACAGTCATCACTCGACAAGGCCTTGAGCAGTTGGTTAATCTTGGCACTTTCTTTTTCATAGCTGTCTGTAACGCTCACCTTGTGCTGCTTGAGGACAGCCGATAAGGTTTCATAAGCTGCCTTGGTCGCTGGCTCCTTAACGCGAGAAAAGGCACGAATCAAATTGGAAAGGGTGAGCATTGCCGCATCTCGTTCCCTATCTGCTGACTCCAAGTCCTGCACTGCTTTACCAGTATTTTTGGTTAGTTGCACTAGTCGAAACCTCTCTAACAGGCTCGAAAAGTCCTCCAACTCCTTGGGATAAACAGCTTCTACCTTATGCTTACTGACAAAGGCTGAAACAGCATCTCTGCTCTCTATCATCAATTGAAGAAAGCTAGTGTTATCTAAAGCTCGAACCGCCAAATGTTTAATACCATACGTATAGATCATATATCTCTCCTTTATATTTTTATGGTTCACCTTTTCTATTCGTAATTCCAAATAAAAAATGCCAGACTGGAATGCTAGAGAACAATATCTCACCCAAAAATGTGAGTCTTGAAATATAGGGAAGGAGTTTTTAATGAATATTGTCTGACTGAGAAGTTAGGAAGAATTTTTTTCATCAAAGAAAAACAGACTTAGAAATTAGGAAACTATTTTTCATCGAAAAATGTCAGACTTACCATTCTGCCAATCGCTGACAGTAAAAACTCCCTGCACGGTCTATGTTGCAGGGAGTATTGTTGTATGGTATCACTTTTCGTGTTCTATAAAAATCAAGGGCTGATAAGGGATTACTGGATATTTTTTTAAAAAACTGGGAAATTTTTTATTTCTCTTCAAATCCTTCTGCTACAGCTTCTGGGAAGTTAGCTTCAAGAATGGTAGCACAGTGGTCGCAGACTGTTGCAAGGTGCGGATTTGCATGTGTACCGACACTTGTATCAAGGCGGCGGCAACGTTCACAGACTTCTCCTGCTGCCCGTTCAACTGTAAAGGCTACATCTTCAAAGGCTACACTAGCTGCTGGTGCTGCTCCTTCTGCAATCGTCACTTGAGATACGATGAGGAGTTGTGCTACATCACTATTGATTGCTTCTAATAGCACTTTTGTTACTTCATCAGGATAAATCGTCAAGTGTGCTTCAAGCGATTTACCGATCACTTTTTCAGCACGTGCTTCTTCCAAGGCTTTTTGCGCTTTGCCACGGAAATCCATAAAGGCTGACCAAGTATCCAAAATTTCAGCTTGATGATCAAATGTTTGTGCTTCTGGCAATTCAGCTAATTGGACAAAGTCTTCTGCTTCATGCTCCAGGTAAGACCAGATTTCTTCTGCCGTATGTGGTAAGATTGGCGTCAAGAGCTTAGTCAATTTAACAAGCATGTCATAGAAAACAGTCTGCATTTGACGGCGTTCCAATGATTTTGCTCCTTCGATATAGACGACATCTTTGGCGAAATCAAGGTAGAAGGCTGATAAATCAACCGTCACAAAGTTCACAATTGTCTTGTAAATATCCAAGAATTTGAAGTCCGCATAGGCTTCACGAATGCTTGACACGACTTGATTAAAGCGAATGGTCATGTATTTATCAACAGAACGCAATTCTTCATAAGAAACAGCATCTGCTGCTGGAACAAAATCAGACGTATTGGCAATCAAGAAACGAAGCGTATTGCGAATCTTCCGATAGGTTTCTGAAACTTGGCTCAAAATATCCATTGAAATCCGCACATCGTTACTAGTATCAACACTCGTTACCCAGAGACGCAGGATTTCTGCTCCAAATTGTTTTTCGACATCACTTGGCAAGATGGTATTCCCAAGAGATTTGGACATTTTCTCCCCTTTTCCATCCAAGACAAATCCTTGTGACAAGATTTGCTTGTAAGGTGCAACACCATTTGCAGCTACTGAGGTAATCAATGAGGAGTTAAACCAACCACGGTATTGGTCAGATCCTTCTAAATACAAGTCAGCTGGGTAGCTCAATTCTGGGCGGGTATTTACGACCCCATTCCATGATGAACCAGAGTCAAACCAAACATCCATAATGTCTGTTTCCTTGGTAAACTGACCATTTGGAGAAGCTGGATGAGTAAAGCCTGCTGGCAAGAGATCCTTGGCCTCACGCTCCCACCAGATAATCGAACCGTGCTCAGCAAAGAGCTCTGCGACATGTTCAATCGTTTCTTCTGTCATAATTGGTGTTCCATCTTCCGCATAGAAGATTGGAAGAGGCACACCCCAAGCACGTTGACGAGAAATCACCCAATCACCACGGTCACGAATCATATTGTACAGACGAACCTTGCCCCATTCTGAATGGAAGGTTACTTTTTCGATTTCATCAAGAATTTCCTGACGGAATTTTGATACAGAGGCAAACCATTGTGGTACAGCACGCCAGATGATTGGCTTTTTGGTCCGCCAATCAAATGGGTAGGAGTGAGAGATTTCTTCTTGGGCAAGCAGTAAATTACCTAATTTTTCAATAACAGTTGGAACAACTTTTTCATAGAACTGGCCTTCAAAGTCTGGACCAGCATTTTCTGTCATAAGCCCCCGCTCGTTGACAGTCACAGCCACTTCCAAGCCATATTTAATCCCAACATTGTAGTCATCCTCACCAAATCCTGGTGCCGTATGGACAACCCCTGTACCTGAATCAAGGGTAACATGGTCACCATTCATGACCAACTCATCATGCTCCACATCCCATGGGTGTTCCGTCACAATTCGGTCTAATTCTTGCCCCTTATAGCTGGCAACAACTTGTGGATTTTCCCAACCAAAGCGCTCTGCTAAGCTAGGCAGTAATTCCCCAGCCACAAGGAATTTACGGTCGTCATTTGCAGGTTTCACCACTACGTATTCAAAATCAGGGCCGACTGTCAATCCACGAGAAGCTGTAATCGTAAATGGTGTCGTTGTCCAAACGACGATATAGGTATCTGTATCCAAGATTCCTTTACCGTCTTTGACACGGTTGGCATAGTAGAGGGAAGTAGATACCAAGTCATGGTATTCGATTTCTGCTTCTGCTAGAGCTGACTCAGAGGACCATGACCAATAGACGGGCTTAGCTCCGCGATAGATGTAGCCTTTCTTAGCCATTTCACCAAAGACACGGATTTGTGCTGCTTCATAATCGGGTGTCAAGGTAACATAAGGATTGTCCCAATCTCCAGATACACCCAAGCGTTTGAAATCCTCCCGTTGCTTATCGACTTGACTGAGGGCGTAGTCACGGCACATCTTGAGGTAATCAACCAAGCCCATTTCCTTGCGTTTCACTCCTTGTTTGGCCAAGACTTGCTCGATTGGCAAACCATGTGTATCCCAACCTGGAATGTAGGGTGCATAGAAGCCAGACATGGATTTTGAGCGCACAATGATGTCTTTTGAAATCTTGTTCATGGCATGTCCGACGTGTATATTTCCATTGGCATAGGGAGGGCCATCATGCAAGACAAAGTGCGGTTTACCTTCGTTTAAGGCTTGACGTTTTTTGTAGAGTTCTGCCTCTTCCCATTCTTTTTGCCAAACTGGTTCTTTGGTTGGCAAGCCTGCACGCATTGGAAAAGCTGTTTTTCCAAGATTCAAGGTATCTTTTAATTTCATAAGTTCTCCTTTATTTGATGTCTAATTTCATTACTATTTCATTCTTAGATAGACCTACAGAATGAAACCCCAACCGTTCTAATATGCTTCGCATACGATGATTACCGACAACATAGCTTACCAAAACATGACGACAAGTCGGATCTGCCTTTGCTCGTCGAATGACCCATTTCAGAGCCTCTTTGCCATAGCCTAGATTCTGATAGGTTTGGTCAATCATCAAGCGCCAAATCAAGTATTCCTGCTTCTCTTTGCATAACAAGAGAAAACCAACCACCTTATCCCCTTCAAGAACCGCTAAGGGCTCAATCTGATCCTTATCCCGATAGAGCCACGCCTGAGCTAGCGAATAGAGATTGGAAGCCAAACGTCGCTCATCTTTGGAGCTGACCGATAGCTGGATAACAGCTTCAAATGTTGTCTCATCTACTAATGCTAATCTAATCATCTGTAACACACATTCTTTTGGATACTTCATCACATATCCTATTCTGATGTCGTTCACTCACCTTGCTAGCATTCTCTTCTAGCTTAGTTTCCTTACTTATACCCAATCAAAAGCAAGGTTCCCATTTTAAATACTTTCTGTAGTAGTACCGTGCAGGCTACTCTTTGATCTTGCGTATCATTTTACTCATTGCAAAAGTATCCTATTTAACTCACTTCGTTCTCTCAGCGTGTAGCGCATTTAAGATAAAGTGGCTATTGGTGTCACTTGGTGAATAGCAAGTGGTTGCTTATATTTTAGGGCATGACAATAAAAAAACTCCCGCCAAAAAGGACGAAAGTTCGTGGTACCACCTTAGTTCAGATAGGCAAAATGCCCATCCCTTCTGTTGCTCGTTAACGGGAGCAAACCGTTTTCCCCTACTTTGTTCAAAGAAAATCCTATAGAATGATAATAAGATACAAAGGGAGTGCAGGTCTTCCACCATCACCTACTCGCTAAAACTATTTCTACCTTACCGTATTTCTACTCATCTTCACTATTAAATTCAATGGCTACACCAAGCGAATTTTGTTTCTCCGCAGCTTCTGCTTGCTCTAGTGCTTCTGCTTGTTTAGCCAATTCAGCCATTTCCTCAGCTGTTAATTGACGAGTCACTTCTAGCTCATCATCTTGAACATCAATGGCCTCAGACAAGGCTTCTTCCAAAACCTCACGGAAGGCTTCATCACTTGTTTGTAAATAAGAAGCTGTTGGACGTAGTAATTCTTCCCATTCTGGCGAATTCACCAATGATAATTGACTTTCGACTACTGATTTCAAGCGCTGATGAAAGACACGTGTCTTATTTTTAAGTTCTTCTGTTTCAACTGCCACTTTTTTCGCATTGTCAGTCGCTAAGCGAAGAATCTCATTTGCCTTTTCTTTTGAAGCATTCAACAAGGAATGTCCGTCATATTCTGCTTGCTTAATGATATTAGAAGATTGTTCTTTAGCTGCAATCTTCACTTTTTCAGCAGTATCTTGAGCTAAAATAACCGATTGACTGAGCGACTCTTTCAATTCATCAAAATAAGCAAGACGATCTTTCAAAGACTTGATTTCCATTTCTTGCTCATGATTGATACGAACCAATTGCTCATAATCTTCTGTCACAATATCCAAGAACTCATCAACTTCTTCTGGATCATAGCCTCTAAATTTTGTACCAAATGTCTTGTCTTTGAGTTCTAATGATGTCAGTACCATAATTCCCTACTTTCTAATAACTTCTACTTCTAGTTTTACTTTACCCTGCTTAGAATAACCAATCAATTTTGCGACACGCACTCTCCCAAAACCTCTGACACTTATCAATTGCCCCTCTTCCATTGTCTTTCCCACTTGCTCCACAATATGATAATCGACCTTTACCTGTCTTGCTTCAATCAGCTGACTAGCTCTTGAACGTGGAATCCGAAAGACAGTAGACACTAACTTATCAATCCGTAAACTCGATACAAGAATCTGTTCTGTCTCAGCATCAAAGGAATGCTTCACTGAAATAGATTTTCTATCAACTTCCGTCCACTCAACAGGTGTCCTAGCAACTTTTTGGACTTCTGATACTAAAAGAGGAACAAAACGACGATCAAGGAGAACGTAGGTATGCTCTTCTTCTAATAAAATATCCCCAATATGTTGTCGCTTAATGCCTAAGCGATTCACCAAGGTCCCTAAAATTTGGGAATGGGTCAATGATGCATACTTGCGCGGATAGGAAAGCTCAACAAAAGCCATGTCAAAATCCTGCTCATCAAGCCTATAATAATCTGGAGCAATAATACCCCTTGAAAATTCTGTTGAGACAAGTGAGCGACTGGTAAAATACCGCAATTGAAAATAGCCTGCAATAGAGTGTGCAATCTCATCTTGCTTAGGATTTAAAAAAGCAGTCAGACGATAGGAATAGGTCATCTCCACCTGCTGACAGATGTCAATGATTTTTTCGATAAACTCCTTTTCTTCTCGGGGGAAATGTTGCAACAACTGCTTATATTCTCTTGTCATATCTTATACATAATACAATAGATAGTGCAACAGGTTCGATACGAGTTCGAGCAAGAGCAAGACAATGACAACTGTCCAATCCATCCCTAAGAATTGCAATTTCAAGCGCTGAAAAGGTGCCAAAATCGGTCTTACTAGACTTATTATGAAACGTCCAATAGCACTATCATAGGCATTTGGAACCCATGATAGAAAGGCATAAGCAAGCAAAAGATAGGAGTAAATTTCTACTACTTTTAGTAGTATCGAAATAACCAGTGCCATATTCTCTACCGTTTCATATCAAAATCAAATGATGCCTCTTGCGTATGATGGGAGGTGTTTGTTCGCAAGTCTTCCATATTGACTGTCACATTAGCCGGTGTTAAGAGCCACATCGTATTGGACACTTTTTTCAGATTTCCAGATAAGACAGAACGAGCCCCATCTAAATAATCTAAACAACGGCGTGCTTGCGTTTCAGACATGTGTTGAAAATCAATCAAGATACTCGCATCATCAATCAATAGTTGAACCATTTCTGGTGCATCCTCATATCGTTTCGGATACTTAATATCAATCGTTGATCTTCCAACTCCAGTCTTTGCTATTGACGAATCTTCTTGAGACCGCGTCAAAGGCGTAGGAACAGACTGAGAACGACTACTAAATGGAGAAGTAGTTGCAACTGGTTCTTGTTCTTTAGCTGGTAGAGGAGCTACTCTCATTTTAGGACTTTCATTCTCCATGCTATATCCTTCTTGCTCTGTATCATCGTCTATTTCAAAGTAGTTAATTATATTTCTAAATGTATCTTTAAAAGCCACGTTTTTCTTCCTTATTTAAAAAATGCTGTTCCGATACGGATAAAGCTTGCTCCACACGCAATGGCTTCTACAAAATCACCACTCATCCCCATACTGAGTTCTGTAAAGGGCATATGAGGTAGGTTACGTGCTGCCAATCTTTCTTGCAGGTCTTTTGCTTTTGAAAAAATACTCATCAGTTCTGCAGAGCTAGCTTCAAAAGGAGCCATCGTCATGATACCAACCAGTTCAATCTTATCAAGAGGACGCAAGTTTTCTAGAACTATTTCTATTTCTTCTAGGGAAAAGCCATGTTTGCTATCTTCTTTTGAAATATTGACCTGTAAAAAGCACTTGATTGATTTTGTCGCACGTTTTTGGATTTCTTGAGCTAATTTTACGGAATCCAAGGCATGAAAGTAATCGACATAGTTAATGACATCTTTCACTTTCCTCCTTTGCAAGCTCCCTATGAGATGCCACGTAAGAGGTTGGTTGGATAAGGCCTGGTACTTTTCCAAGAATTGATCGACACGATTTTCACCAATGTGTTGAATGCCTGTCTTTACCAAGTCTTTAGTAATAGAGCTGTCAACATACTTGGTGACAGCTATTACATTGACGACATCTTGAGAACCTTGTGCAGCTTCCTTTGCTTGCTCAACAGCAGCAAATACAGCATCTTTATTTTCTTGTAAATTCATCTTAACGATTTCTAAAGAATGGTGGAGTATCCAACTCATCTTCTTCATCGTCCATCGCAAATTTCTCAACTGAAACAGTTGAATGATGCGCTGTTTCATTCGTTGGACGAAGAATATTTTCACGACGCAAATCCCACTCGCCAAATGCTGATGCTTTCGAAGCAGGTGCTTCTACTTGCGAAATGGGTTGTGAAACCGGACGACTAACTGGTGTATAGTCAACACGTTGACGTGCTGGTTTTTCGCTTGTTTCTTGACGAACACCTGTTGCAACAACTGTCACGCGGATTTCATCTTTCATGGTTTCGTCAATCGAAGTTCCCAGCCAGATATTCACGCCTTGACCAGCTGCCTGATGTACAATCTCAGATGCCTCTTCAGCTTCTGTCAAGGTCATATCATAACCACCTGTTACGTTGACAATCACATCTTCAGCGCCATCAATTGTTGTTTCAAGAAGTGGTGAGTAAATTGCCTTACGAGCGGCTTCAATCACACGCTCTTCACCAGAACCAATACCAATTCCCATAAGAGCATTGCCCTTATTTTCCATAACTGTCTTCACATCAGCGAAGTCCAAGTTAATCAAACCAGGATTTGTAATCAAATCTGTAATTCCTTGTACCCCTTGGCGAAGAACGTTATCTGCTTCGCTAAGCGCTTCTAAAAGCGGTGTTTTCTTGTCTACAATTTCAAGGAGATTATTATTAGAGATAATCAATAAAGTATCGACTTGTTCACGAAGACCTTCAATTCCTTCGATTGCAAAGGTTCCACGTTTGTTTCCTTCAAAGCCAAATGGACGCGTCACAACCGCAACCGTCAAAGCTCCCAGTCCTTTCGCAATACGAGCGATAACTGGTGCAGCTCCTGTACCAGATCCACCACCCATACCTGCTGTAATGAAGACCATATCTGCGCCTGTCAATACATTAGTTAGTGCTTCTTCACTTTCTTCAGCAGCCTTACGACCAACTTCAGGTTGACCTCCAGCACCGAGTCCACGAGTCAATTTTGGTCCCAATTGAATGACTGTTTCAGCTTTTGAACTGCTAAGTGCTTGAACATCTGTGTTAGCTGCGATAAATTCAACGCCAGAAACACCTTCTTCAATCATGCGGTTGATAGCATTTCCACCGCCACCACCGACACCAATAACCTTAATGACAGCACCATGAGCTGCTGCTGCTTCAAATGAAAATGTCATAGTTTTATCACCTTTTTCTTTTCTTACTCAAACATGCTTCCAAACAAACCACGAATACGATCTGTGATTTTTACTTTCGGTTCAGCTGAATCTGTCTCTGCATAGGGTACATATGGATGTTCTTCAACAGGTTCTGAATCAGCGACCGGTACTTCTTTTTGGACTGGCTGAATAGCTGGACGAACTTTTGGAACATCAAATGGGATATCAATTGGCTTTTGTCGCAGATGCGCTTCCCCATTTACAGCTGCCTGGGCAATCATTTCTACTTCATCTAAGCTACCAACGTATTCCACTAGGCTAATGACTTGTGCAAAAGCTGGATTGCGGATACCGATTTGATTCGGCACGTATAGTTTTGTATTGATTCCAAAAATCTCCTGAGCAAGCTCAGTAATACCTGGTAAAACAGCCACACCACCAACTAAGACAATACCACCTGGTAAATCCAAGGCACGTGTCCGTTCCAAATCTTGTTTTACACGGGCAAAAATCTGACGAAGACGAGCAGAAATGACTTCTGATAAATAGCGTTCTGTCACTTCAACAGGAGCAGATTCACCAATCACTTCCACCATGAATTTTTCTTTTTCAGTTGCATCTTGTGGGTAGGCAATTCCATAGTTGAATTTCAAGTTCTCAGCAATGCTCTGAGAAGTTGTCAAAACTTTTGAAATGTCTTTGGTAATGTAGTCTCCACCTTCTTGGTAGATATTCGTATATTGCAATTCTTGACCACGCATAACTGCCACAGTTGTTTGGCCACCGCCAAGGTCAATCACAATAGCACCGAACTCTTTTTCACCTTCATTGAGGACTGAGCGGGTAAGAGCAAGGGGCGAAATTACGATATTTTCTACCTGAACACCTGCGCGTTCAACCGTTTTGCGTAAGTTATGCAAAATCGTCCGAGGACCTGTATAGAGCATCCCACGCATTTCTAGACGAATCCCCATCATACCACGAGGGTCTTTAATGCCTTGGAAACCATCTACTACAAACTCTTCTGGTATGAAGGAGATTACTTCGCGTTCTGGGGTCATACTCTTTGTAAGGGCGGATTTCACAACATTTTGCACATCTATATCGGTGATTTCTTGTGAGTCAGTTGTGACTGGAATCATCCCTTGAGTTGGCTCGATTTGAAGCAGATTAGCTGGTAAACCAACATTTACCTTATCAATCCGAATTCCTGCCTTCTCCTCAGCCTGAGCAATCGCTGTTTTAATTGCATTTGCTGCTACGTCAATGTTGACAATAATCCCATCTTTTACGCCTGAGCTTTTGACATTACTCACGCCAATCACATTCATTTCACCTTCTACATATTCTGCAACCAAGACTTTAACGGAGCTTGTACCGATATCTAATCCCGTAAAAAAGCCATTTCTAGCCATCTTGTCAGTCCTCTCTTACTTCTCAATCTTTTTTTGAATTTTAAATTTCAATGTTTTAAATATAATTATTCACTCTTCATTATATCATACAATATTAAAAAATGGGGATAGAAACGCTTTTTTCTCATATTTTTTTCTATTTTGCATAGCTAAAAGCGCCAACCTCCATGTCCACCACACTTGGTAGGGAAAGTTGCTTAGCTATTTTAGGGTAATAGGGTAATTTTATATCAATTTCACTAAGTGGTATGAGCAAGGTATTCTCATCATGCATGGTCATAGTCAATAAATCCGCACTGACTTTACTTGGAGTTAGCTCAATACTTTGAATCATCTCGATGATACTTGGGTCAATAGAGGCTAATTGAAGAGCGAGTTCCTCTACCTTTCTCTTATCTGCGAGATTGATGAGGGTATGGCGTTCTGGTAATTCTTCTGCTGAGAGCGCGGTTTCAGAAATATTCCCGCTGGATAACACTAAACGATAGTGATCCTTATCTTTTACATAGCCAACTTCTGCATACTCTTCCACTTGGATTGTAAAGCGATTAGGAAATTGATAGGTTAGTTTATCTGATTTGACAAGAGTGCTGCTATTTTTGATTGCTTGTTCAATATTTTTTCGCAACAAAAGAGTAGTCAAAGCATAATCCTTCTCTGAAATTTGGCTGTAGGAACGAATCATTTCTGAGCTTAAATAGTGATTCCCGACTACTTCAATCTGCTTTTTCTTACTAAGTGGACTAATGAAATAGATTGCTAATAAAAGACCAACTAGAGCTGCCGCAATTATAGGAAAGGCTTTTAAAAGAGCTTTGCGAGGAAGCGGAGCTTTGTTTTTCTTAGGAGCAGCTTTTGGTGACTTTTTATCTGAATCAGCAGTATCAGATTGTTCTTTCACCAAGGCCCTGCCTTTTCTTTTTGGCTCTACAGCCTTTGGTTTATGCTCCAAGGCAGACTGATTTTCGCTTTTTTCATCAGCACTAGCATCTTTTTGGCTCGCCAAATAAGCCTGATGCCGTTCCTTCCATTGAACAAGAAAATCACTTTCTTTTTCGGTATCAGGTGCTTGCTCTTTTTCTTCGGCTTCCACCTCTTCTTGTGGAGTTTCCTTGACTTCTTCCAAAGAATCCTTTTCCGTCATTTTATACCTTTCTATCTATATCGGCTTGTAAGAGCTGATAAAAATGGTCAATGGTTTGAATCTCGCTTGAATCAGCCATTCGCTTTATATAGCCTTCTTTTTCTTGGAATAATTGTTCAACAACGGTCACTAGGCTGTCCACTGTCAATTGGCTTTCATCTAACTGTTTTGCATAGCCTTTTTCTTCAAAATAACGAGCATTTTCGAGCTGATCCCCACGGCTTGCTTGACGCCCTAGTGGGACAATTAGGTGAAGTTTTTGCATGGCAACTAATTCAAAAATCGTATTTGAGCCACCACGAGTAATCACAAGATCCGCTTCATTCATCAGGGGCTGATATAAATCTGTCACATAATCTACTCGATACAGTCTTGGCGCTAGTTGATTAAGACTCGCATCACCGGTCAGATTGATAATATTATAGTGCTCTGTCAAAGCTTCCTTGTGTTGGCTAACGAGGTCATTAAAGACCTTGGCACCGCCTGAACCACCTACGAAAAGCAGGGTTGGTAAATGCTCATCAAATTGACTCAGGATTTCTGGTAGTTGAATAGGGGTCACATTGGTAGCAGGTGCAACTTTGGTCACAGCTCCTACATGCTTGACCTTTGCTAAATCCACACTTTGTTCAAAGGTACTGTACATGGTGGTCGCAAATTTATAGGCAATTTTATTGGCCAAGCCCATTGATAAGTCTGACTCGTGAATAAAAACTGGAATGCCAAGTACACGCGCTGCAATCACAGGCGGAACAGACACAAAACCACCCTTTGAAAAAAGAGCTTGGGGACGAATAGAGAGTAAAATGGCAATAGATTGCACAATTCCCCAGACGACTTTAAAGACATCTAGCAGATTTTGCCAGGAAAAATACCGGCGCAACTTTCCTGTTGCAATTCCGTGAAACTGGACATCTAGCCCTGACTGAATGATTTGTTGATACTCAATTCCCTTACGGTCGCCAATATAATGGACTTCCCAGCCGTCCTTAAGAAATCGTGGAATCAACAGGAGATTCAAGGTCACATGTCCGACCGTTCCCCCCCCTGTAAAGACTATTTTTTTCATATCCTATTTCTTCCCCTTCAATTCCTCGACAGTAGCTAAGAAGCTATCTCCGCGGACTTCAAAATTGGCATACATATCCCAGCTCGCATTGGCAGGACTAAGTAGGATAATATCCCCTGCTGTGGCTACTTGGTAGGCCTTGCGCGTTGCATCCGCTACATCTTGTGCTTCCGTATACGGCACACCTGCTTGTTCTGCTGCCCGTTTCACACGAGGAGCTGATTCGCCTAAGATGACCATGTGCTTTAAGCCCACTAAATCGGGTACTAATTCATCAAATTCATTCCCACGATCAAGACCGCCTGCAATCAAAATGACCTTGCTATTGTCAAAGCCAGACAAGGCTTTTTGGGTCGCTAAAATATTGGTTGATTTACTGTCATTATAGAAGGTTACTCCTTCCAGCTGGCCAGCATGTTGCAAACGGTGTTTCACACCGCCAAAGGCTGATAGGGCTTCTTTAATCGCTTGATTATCAATTCCCATGAGTTTAGCAACTGCGATGGTCGCAAGGGCATTTTCCACATTGTGACTACCTGGAACACCAATGTCTGTAGCAGCCATAATCTGCTCACCTTTAAAATAGAGCTGACCGTCTGCCAGATAAGCACCGTCAACAGCCTCTTGAGTCGAAATGGGAATAACCTGTGCCTTGGTTTGTTTCGCAAGAGAACTGGCAATTTCCTGATTCATATTGAGCACAACAAAATCGTCTGCTGTCATTTGCTCTTGAATCCGCCATTTGGCAGCGACATACTCTTCGAACGAACCATGATAGTCAATATGGGTCGGCATTAGATTCGTGATAACTGCGATATGGGGACGAAATGCTTCTATTCCCATGAGTTGGAAAGAGGATAATTCCATAACCAAGACATCATTTGCTGTCGCTTCTTGGGCAACAGATGAAGCTGGAAAACCGATATTTCCGCAAAGTTTGACGGATTGTTGACCCTGGTTAAGGACTTCCGCAATCATAGTCGTTGTTGTTGTTTTACCGTTTGAACCTGTAATACCAATAATTGGAGCTTCGGAAATAAGATAGGCCAACTCCACTTCTGTCCAAACTGGAATACCTTTTTGAAGGGCTTGAGCTACCATGGGATTGTCATAACGAATCCCTGGATTTTTCACAACAAGGGCAAAATCTTCTTCCAACAATTCCAAGGGATGACTACCACAAATCACCCGAATGCCTGCTTCTAATAGGGCCTGAGCTGTCGGGTTCTCCTCAAATGGCTTGCCGTCATTGACAGTGACAATTGCGCCTAATCTATCCAACAAACGCGCCGCTGCCTCACCTGATTTAGCAAGTCCTAGCACTAAAACTTTTTTATTTTCAAATTCTTTTATCTGATGCATCTTGATACCATACTTTCTATACCTAGCCTATCTATTTTACCTTGAATGCGTTCCTTTTTCAAGTGAAAGTAAAAGGGCTAGGGAAAATTTCCCTAGCCCTCTGTTCTCTCAGTTAAAGAGACTCATACACCTTGTCTATCGATACCGATAAGGTCTTCTCTTTGGCCCTGCTGGTTTGTCTAGCCTATCTAAGAAATAGATATCACGCATAGCCCATAGCCCTACAACAACCATGCCAATCACCAACCACATTTCTGGCGGAGATTGCAAAATTTGCAAGAGTCCTAGTAGCAGGGCAATCAGAAGCCCTACGACGAGAAATACTGCTCCCACCACATTCATGGTCCCTTTGATATTGCTCGGTGCTGCAAAAATATAGAACAGTACCAACATGATAGCAACAATCAGATAAAACATAGGCTTAGCCCTCTTCGGCCGCTAATTTTTTCTTCTTAGCGGCTTTGTCACGCTCTGCTTTATTTAAAATTTGTTTGCGTAAACGAATCGACTCTGGTGTGACTTCCATATATTCATCGTCATTCAAGAACTCAAGCGATTCTTCCAAGGTTAAAATACGTGGTGTTTTAATCACCGCTGTTTGGTCCTTGGTTGCTGAACGAACGTTTGTCATAGCCTTGGCTGTCGTGATGTTCACTGTCAAGTCATTCTCACGGGAATTTTCCCCAATAATCATTCCCTCATATACTTCTGTACCTGGATTAACGAAAATTGTTCCACGCTCTTCAATCCGCATGATAGAGTAAGTGGTTGCTTTTCCTGCATCAATTGACACCAAGGCGCCACGGTGACGACCACCGATTTCACCTGGAACGACTGGAAGGTACTGATCAAAGGTATGGTTCATGATTCCGTATCCACGAGTCATTGAAAGGAATTCGGTTGAATAGCCAATCAAGCCACGAGCTGGGACAAGGAAAACAAGTCGGGTTTGACCATTTCCTGTCGCCTGCATATCCAACATCTCACCCTTGCGTTCAGATAAACTTTGGATAACAGATCCTTGATATTCTTCAGGAGTATCGATTTGCACACGCTCAAACGGCTCCATTTTCACACCATCAACTTCTTTAATGATGACCTCAGGACGTGACACTTGAAGTTCATAACCTTCACGACGCATGGTTTCAATTAAGATAGACAAGTGCAATTCACCACGACCAGATACAGTCCATTTATCTGGTGAATCTGTCGCATCAACACGGAGCGATACGTCTGTCTGCAATTCAGCCAGAAGACGCTCTTCTACCTTACGAGAAGTAATCCATTTTCCTTCACGACCTGCAAATGGTGAATTGTTCACAAGGAAGGTCATCTGAAGGGTTGGCTCATCGATACGAAGCACTGGCAATGGTTCAATGGCATCAGTTGGTGTTACTGTTTCACCGACGAAGATGTCTTCCATACCAGAAACGGCAATTAAATCACCAGCTTTTGCTTCTTGGATTTCCTTGCGTTCCAGTCCAAAGAAACCAAAGAGCTTAGTAACACGGAAATTTTTCGTTGTACCGTCTAGCTTCGAAAGAGTTACTTGGTCTCCGACTTTTACTGTTCCACGAAAGACGCGTCCGATACCGATACGACCAACGAAATCATTATAGTCCAAGAGCGATACTTGGAATTGCAAGGGTTCATCTGAGTTGTCTACTGGCGCTGGAATATGCTCGATAATGGTATCAAAAATTGGCGCCATTGTTTCTTCTTGGTCTGCTGGATCATCAGAAAGAGACGAGGTTCCATTGATGGCTGATGCGTATACAACTGGGAATTCCAATTGGTCATCGTCTGCACCCAACTCAATAAACAGTTCCAAGACTTCATCAACGACTTCTGCTGGGCGAGCTGACGGTTTGTCAATCTTATTCACCACAACGATTGGTATCAGGTTTTGCTCCAAGGCTTTTTTCAATACAAAACGCGTTTGTGGCATGGTTCCTTCATAGGCGTCCACTACAAGGACAACTCCGTCAACCATTTTCATAATCCGCTCTACTTCTCCACCGAAGTCCGCGTGTCCTGGTGTATCCATGATGTTGATACGAGTACCGTTATAAGCAACTGCTGTATTTTTTGCAAGAATGGTAATTCCACGCTCTTTTTCAATATCGTTTGAATCCATTGCACGTTCATCCAATTGCGTACGCTCATCAAGCGTTTGCGATTGTTTTAGCAATTCATCAACCAAGGTTGTTTTTCCATGGTCAACGTGAGCGATGATCGCGACATTACGAATATCATTTCTTAATTTTGTCATATCTGCCTCTACTTTGTTTAGTTTAACTAAAAAAGTATATCACAGATTTCTAGAAAAAGCACCGATAAGCTGATTGTAAATGTTTTCAGGTAATCCTTTGAAAATAAAAGGCTATGTCAAGCTAAATGAAATACTTATTTTTTACATGAGATAAATCTGAAAACGCTTTTAACGGGACCTGTTTTTTGGTATACTAATTTCAAATGAAATACAAAAGGAGTCACTAATGAAAAAGAAAAAATCCCTATTCCTCCTATTGGCCTTAAGTAGCTTAGCGCTTGTCGGTTTCAAAGAGGTAAAAGCAGATACACCAATCTATCGTCTGTACAACCGTATGAACGGTGAACATCTCTACACCACATCAGAAAATGAAAAAGATGTCTTATTTCAACAGCATGGTTGGGGATACGAAGGCGTTGCTTGGAATGCACCTGACACAGGAACACCTGTCTATCGCTTATACAATGCAGGTCTTCAAAATCATCTTTATACATCTGATGTTAATGAAGTACAGGTATTAACGGCAAAGCATGGTTGGATTGCTGATAACAATGCACAGCCCGTCTTTTATTCTGGAGGTGACATCCCAATCTACCGTGTCTACAATCAAAAATTAAGAGGGTTGCACCACTGGACAACTGATCAAAATGAATACGCCATTCTACCGAGCCATGGTTGGCAACAAGAAGGAATCAAATTCTATGCTACTACCTTAGGAGCACCAATCCAAACGCAGTATGCACAATCAGTACCAGTCGTACGACCTGTGCAACCTATTCCACTACCAACTGCACCGGTAGAACCAATCCAAACAGAAACACCTTACTACCCCAATTGTAAAGCAGTAAGAGCTGCAGGGAAGGCACCACTTTATAGAGGCCAGCCCGGATATGGGCCACACCTTGACCGAGATGGAGATGGTACTGCCTGTGAACGAACAGCAACGGAGTAACTAGCCTACACTCACTATTAATGAAATAACCGAGTGGTCGATTAGTAGCTGCAAGCAGGGTATTTACAATAGGATAACAACTCTTCGAATCATAAAAACACATAAAATCAGATTTCCCTACGTTCCGATTTTATGCGTTTTTTTATATGAATCATCATTATCATAGTGGATTGAGAAAGGAATAGGGCAAGGCAAGGAGCTGCAGATAGAACTGGCGTTAATTGAGGATTACTCCATAATCCCTATTTCCAACCTTCAACAGTCCACTGGACTATTGAAGCAAAGCGACTGAACGATGTCCTAACCTTTATTCAATTCACTATATCTTTTACAGCCGTTCCATCTGGATAACGGGCTTGGCTTGCCTTTTCATCGTAATTGAGTAGATCAGACACAAGATTCCTGTAGTTCTTATCTGAGATTACCCAATTATCCTCGCTGTTTTTTTCCAAATCAAAGCTGACTTCATACTGCCCTTCTGTCAATGGTGTTTCATTTAAACGACTAGAAATGCCTTTATGATCAACCAAACGATCACTAAAATTAGCATAGTAGAGAAAATCAGAAACTAGGGTATGGAGTTTCTTAAATTTACTGTCAGCCTCATTTGCCTTGTTAAGAGCGGCAAAGACATCAATCGTGCCATCTGCCACAGCCAAATAGATTGTATTAATCGCGCTGGCAGTCGCAGTATGATTGATTTGACGAGATAAAAAAGTGACTGTCGCCTTATCATCTGAAACTTCTACATCGGTAATCCTATATTCTTGAATATCCTTGAGATTATCCCGTCTCGTCTCATAATAATGCTCTAAGATCTCCGAAGGCTGCTGCTTTTCAAATTCTTTGGCATACTGATAAGTGTACTTGCTCTCTGGTGTCCAACCATTGTCTTGAATTGCTGCTTCAATTTGACTTGGGAAAACGATCTGTTTCGTCCATTGTTCGTAGGATTTTCCATACAAACTAGAAAAACCCTTATCATTTGCAGTTAATACACTATTCAACAAAATTGTGGCATCTCTTCGGACAGCTTCTTCATTCGCTTGACTTTCTACGCTACTTCCTCTTGTCTGGGACAATCTTTTTGAAGCTATGCCACAAGCAGCTAATAAAAGAAACGTGGATAAGAGAATCAAGAAGGCCATAATTTGTTTTTTCCTCATTTTACTTCCTCCTTGTAATCGTATTTTATTATACCAAAATTTTGAAAAAGCGCCAACCGTAAGCGGTATCACAACTATTCTGTTAGCCCCCTTGTATCCAATAGAAAATCTCCCTTGGTCATCTGCTACCCAAGGGAGATTGATTGTTATATTAAAATCCTTCAACATTCGTATAGACTTTTTGAACGTCTTCGTCATCTTCTAAAACATCATATAATTTTTCGAAGGTTGCAAGATCATCACCTTCTAAAACAACTTCTGACTGAGGAATCATTTCTAATTCTGTCACTTGGAATTCACTAGTACCTGCTTCACGCAAGGCTACAAGAGCTTTGTGCAAATCTGTTGGAGCAGTATAGACAGTAATCGTTCCTTCTTCAGCTTCCACATCCTCTACATCAACGTCTGCTTCTAGCAATTGCTCAAAGATGCTGTCAGCATCGTCACCCGCAAAGACAATCACTCCCTTGTTGTCAAACAAGTAGGAAACAGAGCCGCTCGCTCCCATATTTCCACCATTTTTACCAAAAGCAGCACGGACATTTGCTGCTGTACGGTTCACGTTTGAAGTAAGGGTATCAACAATCAGCATCGAACCATTTGGCCCAAAACCTTCATAACGACCTTCTACGAACGTTTCGTCTGTATTTCCTTTTGCCTTGTCAATGGCCTTATCAATGATGTGTTTTGGTACTTGCGCTTGTTTGGCACGATCAATAACGAATTTTAAGGCTGTATTGGTTTCTGGATCTGGATCGCCTTTTTTCGCTGCTGCATAGATTTCTACACCGAATTTAGCATAAACTTTTGAGTTTGCTCCGTCCTTAGCTGTTTTTTTGGCTACAATATTGGCCCATTTACGTCCCATGAGGAACCTCCTACATTTTTTTCAATCGGTTTATTATACCATAAGATTGCCTATTTGAGAAGATTTTTGCTATTTTTTAAGTATACAGTTGACTTATATAGTCTAACGATATATAATAAAACTATACAGTTCAGCGATACAAATAGAAAAGAGCAACTATGAAACGCAATAAACACCTACCACTGACCGAAACAACCTACTATATCCTACTGGCATTACTTGAGCCGAACCACGGATACGCTATTATGCAGGAAGTGGAGACCATGAGCGAGGGCAATGTTCGTATCGCAGCAGGCACCATGTACGGAGCGATTGAAAACCTGCTCAAGTTGGACTGGATTGTCGCTGTACCAAGCACAGACAGCCGGAGAAAAATCTACCAGATTACCCCCACGGGAAAGAGTATTCTAGCACTCGAAACCGAGCGCATACGAAAGCTGAGTACTCTCGCTAGCCGTTTTGATTTTTAAGGAGTTTCCCTATGAAAAAGCATAAAATCTTTGTAACAATTCCAGATGAAGAAAAGTGGATTAACCAAGTTCAATCCAAAGGCTATCGATTGATCAAGGTCAATCCTTACACTGCCGCTTATACCTTTGAAAAAGTCGAACAACTAGCAGATATCCCTATCGTTCGGATTGACTACCGAAAATTTGCTTCTAAACAGGCTTATTTCGACTATTTATCTCTCTTTACAGAATGTGGCTGGACCCTGATTCCTGGTAGTAACCGCTGGAGCTATCAGTATTTTACGCATGTTGACAATAATGGTGATACAGATATTTTTTCAGATGACGAATCCCGCAATGCTCTCTATCAACGTGTGAGACAGCAGGTCCTGACTTTTTTTACTATCTTTATAGCAAACTTCACCATTATCTTCCAACTCAGCTCTCATCACCAGCAAAGCGTTTGGAACCTCAAAGAACTCTATCTAACTCCTGACCTCTGGGGAAAATCAGGTTTTGACTTTTGGTTGAATTTTCTATTTGAAACTCCCTTTGTCCTTTTACGAAGTATGTTCCCATCCCTCATTATCTTAGGAGGCGCCCTTTTTTACCTCTATATGGCTTATAAAAATAGACCTAAAAAACAGGAGTGAACAATCGTTCAGTCCTGTTCAGCTTGAAGAAAAAGTCTTTTTATTGCCACCATCCTCATGTGCTTTCGGACATCAGCGACTTCCTGTTGAGTAAAATAATCCAGTAGATTATTTTAGCCCAAGCCCAGAAACAAAGGAGCGAGGATAATCGATTTCAACGAAATCACGACTTCTGTCTCACTCCCACTTTTAACACGGCGGAGGTGCGGTATTGTGTGCGCTACGCTCGCAAATTTTCTAACCTTAAAACTAAAGAAATTTAAATATTATTGTAATGTTTTTCTGAATTGTGAGGTTTGTCTACATTCTGAAACAAGAGTGAACAATCGTTCAGTCCTGTTTTAATACATACTCTTAATGATTTCAACCCGGGTTACCAAATCCCCATGCATATTGTCAATCCGCACAGCAACATTTTTCAAGTAAACACAGGAACCAATAGCAATTGTTTTTTCTTCTTCGTTTAATTTTCGAACGACAAAATCGCGCAGGGTTTCACCCTTTTCACCAGGAATTTTCACACGTGCAAGGATATTAGCCACTTGTACTTTCTGACTAGCACGCATCACAATATTATTCGAATCATCAAACTGAATAAAGAGATATTTCCGTACGGCAAATAGAATCGCTACCGAAACCATTCCAATAAGGTAATCAACACTCGAAGCATGTTCGACAATCAACTGACGTGCAATCGCAACCAGCAACACCTCAATCACTGTACGAGGCGACTGTTTACACAACATTTTGATAAATTCGACACCGACCGCTAGGGTAATGGTCCGATTCAAAAACTCTTGCAGAAAATTCTCACCTTGTATCCCATTTGGAATAGCAGATACCAAATCTCCTATAAGTAACAGAGACAAAATCAAGAGTGCTACAGCCAAAATAGCAGACAAGATTAACTCTAAATAATAAACAACTTCTGTCACAACATTTTGTAAAAATTTTCTCATAAGCCCTCATTTTTATGCAAGCATATCTAAATATTGTGATTGTTTTAACAACAAATTTCCTTTACAATTAAGGGATTCTGTCGTTTTCTTGCATTTATTTTATCCTAGCATGATTTGTAAAAAAATACAATCAATTAAACCGAAAGTTTGTGAAAAAAGGGGTGGACAAGGTAGCCATTATGGGTGTCTTGTCCACTCCTTTTTTTAATTTTAGAGTTTGTTATCACCTATTGCCTGATGTGTTATATGTCTAACGGAGAAAAGGAATGAGATTACAACTCTACTTGCGCAAGAACAGTATCTTTACCTACCACTCCAAGATTTTGCAGGTGGACTGCTTTGATTTCAGCTGTATTGGTGAAAACGACAACAATTGTCGTTTCACGATCTGCTGATTTGATTGCTTCAAGGTCTGCGACAAGAAGCAAGTCACCTGCTTCCACACGTTGGCCGTCTGATACCTTGATAGAGAACGGTGCGCCGTTTAGGGCAACGGTATCTAGTCCAACGTGAACTAAAACTTCCAAACCGCTATCAGTCAAGAGACCTACAGCATGCTTGGTTGGAAAGACACTCGTCACAAGACCAGAAACTGGTGCGTAGACATTGCCATTTACAGGCTCGATTGCATAGCCATCCCCCATCATTTTTTGCGCAAAGACGGGATCACTCACTTCGGTAATGGCCATTGCTTGACCATCTGCCACAGCATGTACTTCAGCTGTGATGCCTCTATACTGGTCTTCTACAAGTGCTTCTTCCGTAACGACTACAGTCGTTTTAGGAATTTCAAGTCCAGAATCAAGCAAATCTTGGATATCTGATTTCAAGACATCCGCTTTTGGTCCGTAGACTGCTTGTACACCTGAACCCTTGATAATCAAGCCCATAGCACCTGCCTGTTTCCATGCAGCTTCTTCGCCGACTTTTTCAACATGATTGACCGTAACACGTAAGCGAGTCATACAAGCATCTACATCAGCGATATTTTCACGACCGCCTAAAAGGTTGATAATTTGCACAACTTGTGAATTGCCATCTGCAACCCCAGCATTGCCAGAAACAGGCGTATCTTCGACTGTTTCAGTATCATAGTTTCCATTTCGACCTGCTGTTGCCAGGTTCATTTTTTTAATCATGAAATCTGCAATAAAGTACATCAAGACTGCAAAGAGGGTAGATACCCAGATAAAGTTGACCACATCCAGTCCGATACCGGCTTTAAGAGCCATTGGTGTACGAGTCAAGAATTCGATATTTCCGAAAGAATGCACACGCAAATTCACAATATCAGCCATAGCAAAGGCAGCCCCTTGAATGACTGCATAGACGACGTAAAGTGGCATTGCAGCAAACATGAACATGTATTCAATCGGCTCTGTTACTCCTGTCAAGAAAACCGCAAGGGCAGACGAGACAAACATCCCTTTATATTTGGATTTTTTATCAGGATCAACATTGCGGTACATGGCAAGGGTCAAGCCCATAAGGATACCCGTTGACCCAATCATTTGTCCAACCTTGAAACGAGCCGGTGTGACCGTTGCTAGAAGATCGTTGTACTGACTCATATCACCTGCACCTTTAAGGTTAATCAAGTCTGTAATCCATGCCAACCAAAGCGGATCTTGTCCAAATACTTGTTGACCAGCTTGGGTCCCTGTCATGATTTCGTAAGTTCCGCCGAGCGATGTGTAGTTCATTGGAATGGTCAACATATGATGTAAGCCAAATGGCAATAAGAGACGTTCCAAGGTTCCATAGATAAATGGAGCTAGAACTGGTGCCGTATCTTGTGAATTGGCAATCCATTTCCCAAAGCTATTGATTCCTGTTTGAACTAGAGGCCAAAAGACTGCTAGAACAAGAGCCATTAAGATTGAGCGGTAAATCACCACAAACGGCACAAACCGTTTTCCGTTAAAGAAGGTCAAAGCATCTGGTAATTTCCGGTAATTGTAGTATTTGTTAAAAGCTGTCGCTCCAACAAAACCAGCAATAATTCCGACAAAGACTCCCATATTTAAGGCTGGTTGCCCAAGGACATTGACAAAATAATTAGCAACAGGAATCTGCGTTCCAAAGATAGTGCTGACATGTGCTTCAGCATCTGACAACATGTCGACAGTGACCCCAAAGAAGTTCCCTGTAATCAAGTTAATTAAGATAAAGGCAAGTCCTGCTGAGAAAGCTCCTCCTGCACGTTCCTTCGCCCAACTACCACCAATCGCAAGAGCAAATAAGAGATGAAGATTGCCGATAATCCCCCAACCGATTTGAGCAATGATATTGCCAATACGAACCAACAGCTCAGAATCTGCACTCAACAAGGGCAAGGAATTTCCAATGCTAACCATTAAACCCGCAGCAGGCATAACGGCAATCACGACCATCAAACATTTTCCGAATTTTTGCCAAAATTCAAAACTAAGAAATTTTTTCATTTCTGTTCTCCTAATATTTCACATGGACTTCAAGACCAAAATGATCTGAAACAACTGCTTGATTTTCTCCATTAAATATAACTTGGCTTGTTAGTACTTCGCGTTCTTGGCTCAAAAAGATGTAGTCAATTCGCTTTTGTGCCCCATGACCACTCCAGCCATCAATAGCTTTTGATACCGTGATCCCCGCATCCTTTTCCTGAGCTAGTTCATAGGTGTCAAGCAAGCCAACTCCTTTCATCGCCTCATAGTCTTTTGGAGCAGAAATCGCATCTGTATTAAAGTCTCCCATCAGAATCTTTAAACAAGATCGACTGGAACGTTCCATGATTGTCCGTAGATTGTCTATAGGATCTTCCTCCTGACAATTTGGCAGGTTCATGTGGCAGGAATAACAATCGATGAGTTGCCCCTGATAAGCAACTGTGATACCAATAATCTTGCGTGATAAAATCGATTGCACCGTCTGATGCTCCGTGCAGTAAAACGAATCGACTTCATAGACAGGTAGCTTGGTGAGAAAGGCAATTCCCTCATCATACTTGTCATAGCCAATATGCGAATTACTCCAGAACAAGGAATACTTCTCCTTGCTTATCTGATTGATTTTCTCAACCAGTAACAAGCCATAATTATCTTCTTTTAAATCTCTAGTTACCGGACGTGCAGTCATTAACTGATTAACCTCTTGAAGGGCCACCACATCATATTGCTTGTCTGCAATTGTCCGAGCCAAGATATTGATTTTCTCCACCTGATTGTCCTCCAACCAGGCATGAACATTGAGCGTTAGTAATTTCATAGCAACTGTTCTGATACCTCCTTTCTGTTTTTGGTTGATTTTATAGTGGATTGAGAAAGGAATAGGACAAGGCAAGGAGCTGCAGATAGAACTGCGTTAATTGAGGATTATTCCATAATCCCTATTTCCAACCTTCAACAGTCCACTGGACTATTGAAGCAAAGCGACTGAACGATGTCCTAACCTTTAGAACCTGTATTCAATTCACTATATAATATATTCAACAAGAGAACTTGGCGCAGGTCCAACACCGAGTTCCCCTATTTTCATATCCATACGATTTCTACTCACCACAATTCATAAACGACCATTTCACTTATTGAAAGAAAATAATGTGAACATAGTGAGCCAAAGATGATACTTTCTTTGTGGTAAGGAAACAGCTTTCGTCCACACTACTTAGAAAGTATCAAAATGATACGATTGAACATTAGTGGCTATGCCAGATATCCTCATTGTACTGCTCAATGGTACGATCTGATGAGAAGAAGCCTGCTTTTGCGATATTGTGGATCACTTTCTTGTTCCACGCATCTTGGTCTTCATAGTCTAACAAGACCTGCTCTTTGACAGCAATATACTCTTTCAAGTCAATCAAGGTCATAAACCAGTCCTTGTTCAAGAGTTCTTGGTACAGGCGTTCCAAGCGTTCGCTATTTCCGAGACGGACCAAGTCCTCACTCACAATAAAGTCAACCGCACGCTTGATTTCTTCATCATTGGCATAGTATTCACGTGATACGTAGCCGCCGGTTTCATACAAGTCAATAATCGTATCTGAATCCTTACCGAATGTATAGATATTTGCGCCACCAGCAAGCTCTACAATCTCGACGTTGGCACCGTCCATGGTTCCTAATGTCAAAGCACCATTCAACATGAATTTCATATTTCCAGTACCAGATGCTTCTTTAGAGGCTAGGGAAATTTGTTCTGAAATATCTGTCGCAGGAATCAATTTTTCCGCAACGGTAACATTGTAGTTTTCCACCAAATGCACATTGAGGTAAGGACTGACTTCTGGATCATTGTTGATCAATTCTGACAGGCAGAGAATTAGGTGAATAATGTCTTGGGCAATAATGTAAGCTGGCGCAGCCTTCCCACCGAAGATAACAGTCAGCTTGCGTTTTGGCAGGTTGCCATTTTTGATTTCCAAATATTTATGAATCACATAAAGGGCATTCATCTGCTGGCGTTTGTACTCATGGAATCGCTTGATTTGCGTATCGATAATAGAATTCTCATCCAAGTCAATTCCCTTGTTCTCTTTTAGGTAACGTTTAAGGGCCAATTTATTCTGGAATTTGATTTCAGCTAACTTGGCATGAACGGCCTTGTCATCTGCATAGGCCAATAATTTTTCAAGCTCTGTCGCATTTTCAAGATAGCCGTCACCGATCAATTCCTTGATATAATCTGCCAAATCTTGGTTGGCAAATTCCAACCAGCGACGGAAGGTAATCCCATTTGTTTTATTATTGAATTTCTCTGGATAGAGGTCATAAAAGACTTTTAATTCAGCATTTTTCAAGATTTCCGTATGGAGTGCTGCTACCCCATTGACTGAATTCGAAAAATGAATATCCATATGCGCCATGTGAACACGACCTGTTTCATCAATGATTTGAACCGCAGGATCTGAATAACTAGCCCGCACCAAGGCATCTAATTCCTTGATAATCGCAACCAAGTGTGGAACCACTTCTTCTAGGAAAGTAAGAGGCCATTTTTCCAAGGCCTCCGCCAAAATAGTGTGGTTGGTATAGCCTGTCATATTCCGCACAATGTCAACCGCTTCTGCAAAATCAAGGCCGTGTTGTTCCGTCAAAAGACGAATCAATTCTGGAATCACCATTGAAGGATGAGTGTCATTGATTTGCACATATGCATACTCTGCCAAGTCATGGAGGTTGCTACCGCGTTCAAGGGCCTCATCAATCAAGAGCTGGGCTGCATTTGACACCATGAAATATTGTTGATAGATACGGAGCAATTCCCCATTTTTATCCGAATCATCGGGGTAAAGGAAGAGGGTCAAGTTTTCTTGAATATTGGTCTTATCAAAGGCAATTCCGTCTTCTATCAAGCTATAATTGACCTGCTCAATATCAAACAAGTTGAGGTAGTTTTTGGTCTCTTTCTTGTACCCCAAGATATCCAACCGATCCAACTTAGAGGTCAAAGTGAAATCTTTAAATGGCACTTGGTAGCTGATGTCTGTCGGAATCAACCAAGACTGATCTTCCATCCAAAAGTTCGGCTCTGCTTCCTGCTCATTTTGCTGCAAGACCTGCTTAAAAAGACCGCAATGATAGTTCAGTCCCACTCCCTCACCATTGATAGCAAGTGTAGACATTGAATCGACAAAACACGATGCTAAGCGACCAAGCCCACCATTTCCCAATGACGGCTCTGGCTCAACATCTTCTACCTGACTGAGTGATTTCCCAGCTACTGCTAACTCTGCTTGAATCTCTTTATAGACACCTAAGTTAATTAAATTATTAGACAAGAGTTTTCCGATAAGAAACTCTGCTGAGATGTAGTAAACCTTCCGCTTCCCTGTATTCTTTGGTTTGCTTGCAGCTGTTTCCTTGACATATGCCAATAGTTGGAAATAGATTTCCTCATTTGTTAATTCGGCTAGCTTTTTTGCTGTATTTGCTTCTGCAAATGCTGTAAAATTAGTCATTTTGTTCATTTCCTCGCTGATATAATGTTGTCATTTTCACTAAAAAGTCTTTCTTAGCTTGAGTTAAATCTTCTGCTTTCATCCGCCATTGCCAGTTCCCACCAATCGTAGAAGGTCTATTCATGCGCGACGAAGCAGGGAGATCTAAAATATCCTGCATGGTGGCAATCACCGTATCACTCACTGTCGCAAATAAAACGCGAAGCATGGCCTGAGTGACCGGCTCAATTGGTTTGCGGTTGCTGTAGTCATCGACATACTCTTGTTGTTCCACTGTCAAGTTATTGTACCAACCGTTGATAACCTCATTGTCATGCGTACCGGTATAAGATACGGAGTTTGGAATGCAGCGGTGCGGGCTATCGATACTTTTTCCTTCTACATCTTCCAGCCCAAATTGCAAGATTTTCATTCCAGGATAACCACAATCATTCAAGAGTTTTCTTGCTTTCGCATCAATATTTCCCAAATCTTCGGCAATGATTGGTAAGTCTCCCAAGGCTTCTTTTACTGCCTTAAAGAGTGCATATCCCGGACCCGGTTCCCATGTACCAATTTTGGCAACAGCCGCATCTCCTGCTACTTGCCAAAAATCAGAGAAGCCTTTGAAATGGTCAATCCGCAAGACATCATAGAGTTTGAAACTCTCATGAATTCGATAAATCCACCAACTAAAACCTGTCTTTTCATGTTCTGACCAGTCGTAGATTGGATTGCCCCACAACTGACCGTCTGCACTAAAATTATCCGCAGGAACACCCGCCACATAAAGAGGCTTACGCTCTTGGTCTAGCTTGAAAAGCTGGGGTTTAGTCCAGACTTCCACACTATCTGCCGAAACATAAATCGGCATGTCCCCAATAATTTTAATGTGCTTTTGATTGGCATAAGCCTTCAATTCCTTCCATTGGCTAAAGAAGAAATACTGGGTCACCTTAAAATAGGTAATTTGCTCTGCAAGCTCCTGACGATAGGCTTCCAACGATTCTTCATTACGAGCGAGCACTTTCTTGTCCTCCCACTCTTGAAGAGCCTTATTACCAAAATATTCTTTTATAGCCATAAATTCTGCATAGTCGTTTAACCATGACGAATTAGCCTTTTCAAATTCTCTAAATACTGCACTGTTTTTATCTTGAGCTAGAAAACCCTTGACAGCCATTTCCAAAATAGGACGGCGTGTGGTAAATAATTGGGCATAGTCAATCACTTCTGGATCATCTCCAAAGTGGACTGTTTCATAATCTGTTACCTGCAAACAACCAGCTTCTACCAACAAGTCAAAATCAATCAAATTGGTATTTCCTGCAATCGCAGAAAAGGATTGATAGGGAGAATCTCCATAGCTAGTGGTTGTCAAAGGGAGGATTTGCCAGTAGGTTTGCTTGGTTTCTGCCAAGAAATCTACAAAGTCATAGGCTTCTTTTCCAAATGTTCCAATACCGAACTTTCCTGGTAAAGAGGTAATGTGTAGTAACACACCGCTTGTACGATTTGTCATATTCCAATTCCTTTCTGTTCCCTTATGGTTTCATTCTAACGCAAACGTTTGCGTTTGTCAATATCTTTTACGTAACAGTTGGAATCCATCCGTAAAACTCTAGTCTTAGCAAGACTTATACGGATAAATTTTACATGATTTGTGCTATACTAGGAGAAAAAGGGAGGCTAGGAAATGAGTAAATACAAACAGGTCTATGAAGACATTAAGGAACAAATTGTCGCAGGCTCATTGCCTGCTCATCATGAATTACCAAGTGAAAACGAACTAATGAATCACTATCAGTTCTCAAAAGATACCATTCGTAAGTCCTTGGCCCTTCTTGAACGAGACGGTTATATCCGAAAACAACAAGGTCGGAATTCCATTGTCCTTGAACCTTCCTTAAACAAGCCTCAATCTCTCACAACGATTCTAACCATGGGAGAACTGAATCATCCTCAGACACACGATGTCCAGACCAAACTGACAGACCTTTATATTGTACAGGGTAATCCGATTCTGATGGACATCTTTCAAGTAGATGATAGTGTCGATTTTTACCGTGTGGGACGAACTCGAACCATTAACGGCGAGTGTGTCGAATATGAACTCTCCTATTTTGACCGTCGTATCGTTCCTTACTTGAACCGTACGATTGCAGAGGATTCGATTTACCACTATTTGGAACAAGAGCTAGGACTTACGATCAGTTATTCTGAGCGGGAAATCTCCTTCCGCTATGCCAATGATGACGAAAAAGTAGCTCTTGACTTGGGCGATTATAACATGGTGGTTGTGGTGACCAGTACCACCTATCTTGAAAATGGCCAAGCCTTCCAATATGGTAGTATCAGCTACCGTCCCGATAAAATTACTTTTACATCAACTGCCAAACGCTAGAGTATCTACAATTTATTACCTGATGAAATGGACAATACCTAAACTGTTTCCCAAATGCTAGTAGCTACTTCTTTGAAACTATACTTGCCTAGTGACGAGATTTGCGATTTTCCATATAAATTAGCTTCCCTTTTCGTCAGAATCCCGTTTTCTAATGTGAATTTCCTTTCCTAGAAGTGAAGCCAGAATCCTTTCATTTAAAATGACTTTCCTAAAAGCTAGACACGAACGTTTGTCTGCGAAATGGATTCCTTAGAAATAAGTCCCAAATAGTTTTATCTGAAACAGCTTCCCTAGAAGCTTAGCGAGATTATTTTCAGCCGAAATCGTTTCCCCAGTAGCTAGAGTGGCTGGCTCTTGGGAGATAGGGAATAGCAGCAAATCATCTTGACTTTAAAGAAAAAGAACTGGATTTTATCATTCCAGTTCTTTTTCTTTAAATAATAATCCCCTCTAAATGATCCAGCTCATGTTGAACAATCTGAGCTGTAAAGCCTGTTAGAGTCAGCCGTTTCACCTGCCAATTCTGGTCAAAAAAGGAAACTTCGATTTCTTCATAACGCTTGGTCGTGCGTACTCCTTCTAAAGACAGGCAACTCTCCTCTGTTTGATAGGGTCGCCTAGCAGCTTCCAAAACTGGATTGTACATCACAAGATTGGTAAAGCCCATATTGACAATGATAATCCGCTTGCGAACCCCAATCATATTAGCAGCCATACCAACACAGGCATCTTGATGTGCCAACAAAGTATCCTGTAAATCCTGTCCAATTGCCAAATCTGCCTTTGTTGCAGGCTCTGACGGAACCTGTAAAAAGAGGATGTCTTTCATAATCGGTCGAATCATCTTGAACTCCTTTGGTTTATAGATAGTCATTCACATCGACTAACTCTACTTGCTGGCTGTCTACTAACATCTGTTCCAATATCCCTTTATGAGAAGCTCCAATTAGAATCAAGAGCCGATCATCTACTGCTTGCTGTTCAAACAGATTGTAAAAAATCATCAGATTCCGCTGATACCACCAGATCAGCCAACCAATACCAACTTCTCGTCCAGGTCTTCCCACTCGCGCTACGTTGGTATAATAAGCCTGCGCAGCTGCTACGAATTGCGGTGAATTATAGAAGCGAAGATTTTCAGTAATTCCTTTATCCAAATCTGTCTGATCTAAGGGATAACGCTCCAGTTCTGCCTGCAAGGCTGGCTGATTGACTAGTTCATCCATAATATCGCCAAAACCATACAAGCCCTGTCCCTCCTCCATCCAATCAATCGCAACAAGCTCTGCTTGACTGGCCTTAGCTAGGGGAAAGCCCAACTGAACAATTTCATTCGTGGAAGTAACCTGACCTGACTGCCAATTCGCAAAATACTGCAACAGTTGGTCTTGGTGCTTGCTTTCCCATTCCACACAGATTTTCGTTGGCTGAAAAGCCTTGAATTTTTCTACAAGCTCTGCAAACTCCGTGCCAAAATCATGAATACGCTCAGTATCTTGCAAATGATGAACATCTGCCTGGCTTTCCATATGAAACGTCCCTACAATCATTACTTTGACCATTGTCTTATCTCCTTTTGCTTTTTAAAAATAGTATAAAACTATTGCAAGGAATTGTCAATCCGTATCGGTAATCGGCCAAAATTCTGCTCGACAAGCTGAGGATTGCCCAGTTGGTAAATCCGATCTGCCTGCTGGGTAAGGGGGTCCCACGCTTCTTTTCCAATTCGACTAATCAGTGCAACTTCCTGCTTGATACTAGCTAAGTGCTTACGACCTTGTTCAGAAAAGCCTAGCAAGTGGATTGATTGCGGCAGTGGACTTTCTTGTGCCTGTACTAAGATGTAGGTCAACAGTCGTCGAACCCGTGCCTTGGTATAACGCTTAGTCGCAATCTGCTCGACCAATTCTTCCATTGAAGTAGCCAACTTTATCGCTTCTCTAATCCGACTGGCCATTTCTTGGTTGACTTGGTAAATACTCGTCAAATCTGGATTGGAGAGAATTTGATAGCGGAGATAGGGGAAATAATTCTCCCATGACACATGGGGAACTTGCCTTAGTAAATCCCCACTTGGACTAAAAGTGGCTATAAAGTCTGCATCGTCAATGCGATGTCTCAAAGCCGTAGCTGAAGCAAATTCCAAATGTGAGGCAAGCGAATGAAATCCAGCTCCCTCTCGTTTAATCGGACACAATGCAATCCCTTTGCCTGCCACTGCCTTCGCATAAGCTAGAGCAAGGACATGGTTGGGAGTATTGCCTGAAAAGCTCAAACCTGCAAAGTTCTCCCACATGGCTTGTGTTTTCTCAGGATAACTGAGTCGATTAGGTAAATTGGCTAGAAAATCAGCCATTTCAGCACTTTTTAACTCGTAGAGCTCTGCTATTTTCCCATAATCCAACATTTCTTCTGTCCCAAAGGAAAGCTGAGTCACTCCCAAACGAGCTAAGATATCCACCGCTCCTTGGGCAAAAAAATCTGCTGCCTGCACACTGACTAAAAACGGCAACTCAACGACTAAATCTGCACCGTTCTCCAACGCCATCTGCGCTCTTGCCCACTTATCTACAATAGCAGGCTCCCCCCGTTGGGTAAAATTTCCACTCATGGCAACAACTTTCAATCCTTCGGCCTTAGAAAGTAGGTAGGCATGTCCATTATGAAAGGGATTGAACTCTGCAACAATGCCTGTCACTATCATTTTTCTGCTACAAAGAACCAGCGAGCACTGGTCTCTATTGGCTCCTTGTCCTCAAAGTCAGCATAGACCTTAACTTGTTTAAAACCAGCCTGCTCCAGTAACACATCATAGGTCAATAACTCATAGGTCCGCTCTTCATGAATCTCATCTACCCGGCTGAAACGACCATCTTCTTCCTGAACAAAGAAGGTCAGTTCATGCACAATCGAGTGTGGCGGCTCATCCGCATAGGTATCCCAAACAAAGGCAAAATCTTCCGCATTTTCATGATAGCTATAGCCTGGAAAAACCTCGTCCATTTGGTAGGTCGAGTGGACATCAAAGAGAAAACGGCCCCCTTCATTGAGATGATTATAAACCTCTTGAAAGACCTGACCAACCTCGACCTCATCAGCCATGTAGCAAATCGAATCCGAATAACAGGTCACCATATCAAAGCTAGCAAGACCAGACAAGTCCAGCATATTGCCTTCTAAAAATGGAATCTCAACTCCAACTTCCTGACTACGTTTTTTGGCTAATTCCAGCATCTCTCGACTCAAATCAAGACCTGTTACATCAAAACCAGCTTCTTTGAAGCGAATCGATTGAATGCCCGTACCGCAAGCTAATTCAAGGAGTTTTGTCTTGCCTTTCGGAAAATGTCTCAAACTAAAATCCGTCCATCTGTCATACAGACTATCATCCATAATGGCATCATAGACTGAGGCAAAGGTTTCATAAGTCGCCATGTTATTTCCTTTCTTTTCTTGAAAAACTCAGTCGGCTCCCAACTGAGTTTTTCATATTTATTTCAGCTCATTACGTTCTTGTCATACAGATTTTGGGATGATAAATGTTCCGGCTATCACATGAAACACTTATCAGACAAGACTTACAACCACTCTGAAATCTCAAGGTTATCCGCTTCGTGCCACAATTTTTCAAGATTGTAATGCGCACGCATTTCTTCTGAGAAGATATGGACAACAACCCCACCTAAGTCGAGCAAGACCCAGCCTCCGGCTGCATCCCCCTCTAGTTGGCTCGCTACAAAACCAGCTTCTTTGACCTTTTCACGAATATGCTCAGCAATCGCCTCTAACTGACGGCTATTCATCGAGCTAGCAATCACAAAATAGTCTGTTACACTGGTCACGTTTGTTACATCAAGTGCGACAATTTCTTCTGCACGTTTTTCATCAGCCGCCTTGACGACCAATTCTACTAATTCTTTTTCTTTCACATTTTACCTCATTATTGGTTACTTACTGCAAATATCCCACATAAGCATTATAGGTTTCAATTGTTTGGGGATAGATCGGAATCGCTTTTTTAGCCAAATGAGCAACTGTCTGCGCCGTCTCATAGGCAACTGCCAGATCCAAACATTCTTTGGCTAATCTTCTTGCTTCATCTACTCCGGGAAAATCACGATTTGGCTCAATGTAATCCGCTACATAGAGAACCTTATCGAGCAAGGTCATCTGGGCTGCACCTACTGTATGTCGCTGAATTGCCTGTAAAATTTCCTGATCTTCTATTCCAAAATCATGACGAATTTTATAGGCACCAACAATCCCATGCCAGACATTATTGCCCCAGACTTTCAAGTCCTCACCCAGTTGATGCTGGTCAATCAGGTCTAAAAACACCTGATTATCAACCTCTTTGGCATAATCATGGAGAAGAGCAGCAAGACTGGCTTTTCGTTCATCACAACCATACTGACGAGCCAACTCAAGTGCTGCTTTTTCTACCCCCAGAACATGACGAAATCGTTTCTCAGACATGGCAGAGCGAATTTTTTCTAAAACCTTCTCACGGTCAAAGGATAAATCAGCTGCTATCATTTGTACAATCCTTTTTCTTCAATGTAGTCCAAAACCTCATGCGGTAACATAAAGTTTGGTACTCGGCCTTGCTGGATAAATTGGCGTACCATACTGGAAGAAATATCCATGAGTGGCACATCTACCCAGATAATCGGATAAGAGGTTCCCGCCTTATAGCGTGGGCGCTGGACACCGACAAATTGCACCAGCTGAAGTAGCTCATCAATCCGGTGCCACTTAGGCAAATAATCCACCATATCTGCGCCAATGATGAAATAGTAATCCGTATCTGGATTCTTCTCTTTCAAGAGTTTCATGGTGTCATAAGTATAGCTAATACCGCGACGCTCTAGCTCAATCGTTTCAATATTCAAGCCTTCGATTCCTGCAATCGCCATTTTCAGCATATTATAGCGATGCAATTCATCAATCGTTTCTTTTTTGTCCACATGAGGTGGTAGAAACTCTGGCATCAGCAAGACCTCATCTAATTTCAACTGCTGTCGCACCTGGTCAGCCACAATTAAATGAGCATTGTGAACAGGATTGAAATTCCCGCCCAAAATGCCAACTTGCTTGCGATTTGTTTCTTTTTTCTCAATCTCTAACTCAACCTTAGTAAAGGGCGTTAATAGCTCAATTGCCATCTGTACTCCTTATCCCACTCATCCATCCTTGGGAAAATCCCACTAGATTTCCCTCACTTTAATCGACAATTTTCGATTTTCTTTCTTGCTCGACTGTTTAAACAAAATCAAGGTCCGACCAATTTTCTGTACAGTATCTACTCCGATTTCGTCTTCTAAGGTTTCAGCCACGTCGTGGATATTTTCATCCGTATTTTGAAGCAGCGTGACCTTAATCAGCTCACGTCTGTCCAATGCCTGACGAACGCTGGTCTTAATTTGGTCGTTTAAACCGTATTTCCCAATTTGAATAATGGGCTTCAAACTATGCGCCTGACTATTAAGAAAGGCCCGTTGTTTCGATGTTAACGTCATACTATTTCCTTTTTTCTAAATAATTGCTTTACGAGTCACAACACTGACTCCCTTTGGTGCCCATGCTGCTATTTTGGCCACTCCATTGATCCGAATCCAGCCCAGACCTGAGAACACCACATCAGTCTTTTCAGTAATGGTAAATTCATGCCGTACCAAATCTGGAAAGGCTTCTAATTCTGTATTAGTTGGCGGTACCAATAGACTACCTGCGTGTTTTTGGTAAAACTCTGTCGCACCTTCTAATTTCGTGCGGTGAAGCTTTAATTCATTGTCAAAAAATGCGGTAAAGCCCTGTTTTTCTCCTGCAATAAAATCAAATCGACCCAAACCAGCCAAAAAGAGGGTTTGTTCCGGATTTAACTGATAGGTTTTGGGTTTGATTTCCTTACGAGGACTGGCAAATTTCAACTGTTTCGCAGATAAATAATGAGCCATTTGGTGACGATGAATAATCCCTGGTGTGTCATAGATATAGGAACCGTCATCTAACGGAATCTCAATCTTGTCTAAGGTAGTTCCTGGAAAACGTGAAGTCGTAATAACATCCTTGTCCCCTGTAATTTCCTGAATAATGGCATTGATGAGGGTTGATTTTCCAACATTGGTTACGCCGACCACGTAAACATCCCGTCCCTTACGGTAGTGTTCAATCTTATTGATCAAGTCCTTAATGGCATACTTGTTTTGCGCAGATGTCAGCAAGACATCAACAGGCCTGAGCCCTACTTCATGCGCTCGCTCTGCTAGCCATTGGGTCACTTTCCCATCTTTGACTGACTTGGGCAGAATATCTTTTTTATTACCGACTAATAAGACATCATTTCCAGAAACAAAGCGTGGTAAGCCAGGGATAACAGAACCATTGAAATCAAAAATATCAATGACATTAACCACCAAGGCATCGCTTTCCCCAACACTATGGAGCAAGATTTGAAACTCGTCATCTGAGATATTAACATCTGAAATTTCATTATAGTGACGAAGACGGAAACAGCGCTGACAATAGACCTGACCTGTTTCTAATCCCTTTTCCAAGGCAGATTGGGGCGTATAGCCTACCCCTTCTTTTTCCTCGGTCTGAATCAAGGCTCCGCAGCCAATACAATACAATTCTTCCACTTACATTTCCCTCTTGTAATCAAATGCGCCATATTTGGCGGTAATTCTCTTCATCATACGGCGTTCACGCCAACGATTGATTTGAGTGTTAATCGAGTCTGTCTCAATGAGCGGCCGTACTAAGACCGAACGAATCCCCGCCCGCTTGGCAGCTCGAATATCCGTCATCAATTGATCACCAATCATAATCGCTTCTTCACGCTCGATTCCAAAACGCTTAATGGCTCGGTCAATCCCAAATGTGAACGGTTTTAAGGCAAAGGCTTCAAAGTCAATCTCAAAGCGTTCAACCGCTCGCTTTACACGTTCATATTTGTTATTTGAAACCACAACCACATGGATTCCCGCATCCCGCAAATCGTGTAGCCACTTGCGCATCTCCAGCGTTCCATCTGGATTGTTCCAGGCAATCAAGGTATTATCCAAGTCCACAAAAACTGTCCGAATATGGTATTTTTGCAAACTTTCTACTGTCACATCATAGGCTTTTTCAAGCACAAAATCTGGCATATAATTCTCAATCGTCACACTATTCTCCATCGTTTTGAGAGTGGGCTAACAAGGCTGACTGACCTTCCTTCAATTTTGCCAGTCTCACTCTCTTTGTCCTTTAGCAAAAGAACTCAATTAGTTTATTTTACCATAATTTGGGGCAAATAGCGAATGGAAAAGAAAGGGAACGAAAAAGACAACCACAATCGTTTTCTTTCTCATTCCACCATTTCATTTACCAAAATAAACGAGTTCCATGAACCTGTGTGATTCCCAGCTCTTTCATCAAAGACTCGGCATTGTCCCTCGTTACACCACCACCGATGAGAATCTCAATCCGTCCTGCCGCATATACAATCAATTCTTTCAGCCATTCTGCATTATCTCCAGCTGATCCCTGAATACCACCACGCATTAAAATGCGGGTAAAACCATGCTCTATCAACCAATCCAGAGCTTCAAACTGCCGTTTGCGCGGAATCAAGTCAAAAGCCATGTGAAAGACCGTTTCCCGATTCCCAGCTTCTTCCATTAACTGATCTAAAAAGTCTTCATCGAGCCAGTTATCCTCTGTCAGAGCACCAAAAACTAGACCATCTGAAGCCAAATCCTTAGCAATTTTAGCATCTTTCAGCATCATCATTTTTTCTACTGCATCATAGCAAAAATCACCACCACGTGGACGAATCATGGTCATAACGGTTGCCCCTTGTTCATGTGCCAGTTGACAAACCATCTCTATCACTCCATAGCTAGGAGTTGTCCCACCCACCGCCAAGTTATCACATAATTCAATCCGTCCTGCTCCCAAGGCAATCGCACGCGCAACTTGCACATGATTCTCTGCACAAAATTCTTTCATCGTAGCCCTCCATTATGTAAGCCTTTTCTTTTAGTATACCATAAAAAAGAGCAAGTGACTCACCTACTCCTTTGTTTGTGCTATTCCTATTTTGCGTGCCATTAGTATATCTTTTACAGAGATGAGCAACACTGCTACTAGAATCAGAAACATCCCAATCATATCACTGGTATAAAAAGTCTCATTTAGTAACCATACTGCAAAGAAGACAGAAGCAAGTGGTTCAATTGAAGCGAGCAAACTACCATTTACTTGACCAACCATGCTCACGCCTTTTAAAAAGGCTGTGTAGGCAAAAACAGTTCCAACGCCGACAATCCCCATCAACCCCCAGAAAATCTCACCTGTAAAGGGCACGCTATGCTGCCAAGGTTGAAACAAGAGTGCCATTTCAAGCGAACCGAGTAACATAGAGACTCCGATGACGACTAGACTGCCATATTGTTTGATAATGGTCGTCGGTAAAATAATATACAGTGCATAGGTGACTGCAGAAAATAACCCCCAGAATAACCCTTGCGGGGTCAAGGCTAGACTAGTTATCTGACCATGCGTTGCGATGAGAAAAGTACCACCAATCGCTAAAATAATCGCTAGAAGCTCAATCATCGTTGGCTTTTGACCTTGCTTTACACAGACATATACCAGAACCAAAATGGGACAGAGATATTGTAACACCGTCGCCGTCCCTGCATTCGTATGGTAAATCGCGGTCAAGTAGGCCATTTGATTCAAAAGAAGTCCAAAAATGGAAAATAAAGCTACGCGGATCAAGGCTTTTCGGTCAGCCAATAGGCTCTTTAACTGCTGCGGATTTTTATAGCTAGCTAGGATCAGTAGCAGAACACCAGAAACAACTAAACGTAAAGCAGTTAGAGCCTCAACAGTTACTCCTCTTGCCATCACAAACTGCCCACTCACTCCCGACAAGCCCCAAGCAATGCCGGCGATCAAGGTCAAGAGCGTTCCTTTCATCTTCTCATTCATACCCTATCTCTCCTCTGTTTCAACGTCATTCTATTGTAACATAAAGAGGTGTGAGAAAGAACTCAAAACTTCCAAAAAAAGACTGGACTTTTCGTTCCAGTCTCCTGCCTTATACTTAAAGTGTACTAGACAAACCAACATAATCTGCAAAGCGTAGAAAAGCTGCTTGTCCTTCTGGCGTGCGTTTGTAGACACCTGCATCTTCTAAGACCCTACAAAAAACTTGACCAACCGCTTCTTGGACAACTTGGGTCGCCTGTTCTGATGAATAAACTTCGTTTTGTGCTTTCAATTTATCTGCCCATTCTTGATGATAAGCTGCAACTTGGTCGACCTCGCCTAGCAAATAGTCTACAACTTCTTGCAATTCTTTTTTGAGACGTGGGGGTAAAATTGCTAGTCCCATAACCTCAATCAGACCAATATTTTCTTTTTTAATATGCTGAACATCTGGATGTGGATGATAGATGCCGTCTGGAAATGCTACTGAGGTCTGATTATCCCGTAAGACTAAATCCAACTCAAAGCAATCTCCCTTTCTGCGGGCAATTGGGGTAATGGTATGATGGGGTTCACCGTTTGAAGAAGCAAGAATCTGTACCGCCTCATCAGAGTAGCTCCGCCATTTTTCTAAAATCTTACTGGCTAATGCCACCAAGCGACTCTTATCTTCACCTGACAAACGAATGACGGACATGGGCCATTTGACAATTCCAGCCCCGACATCTTCAAAGTCTGCAAAGACGAGTTCTTGCCCAATTTCTGCGCAGTCCATAGCAAACCTATGCCGGCCACCCTGATAATGATTATGTGTCAAAATAGAGCCACCTGCTATCGGTAAGTCGGAATTTGAACCCACAAAATACCCTGGGAATAACGCCACCAAATCAAGCAACTGTTCAAACGTTTTTGGCGTAATCGCCATGGGCACATGCTCTGTATTTAGAAAAATCGCATGTTCATTAAAGTAGGCATAGGGCGAGTATTGGAAGCCCCATTTTTCCTGCCCCAAATTCAATCGAATAATCCGATGATTCGCCCGTGCAGGATGATTGACACGACCTTGATAGCCTTCATTTTCCATACAAAGAAGACATTTAGGATAGTTGGAAGCTTCAACGAGTTTGGCGGCTGCAATAGCCTTAGGATCTTTCTCAGGCTTTGATAAGTTAATGGTAATTTCCAAATCCCCATATTCTGTCGCTACCTGATAGTAGATATTCTTTGCAATCGCCCCCACCTTGATGTAGTCATTGCGCTTACTGAGGTTATGAAAATCAGCGATAGCCTGATCGGGATTCGTTTCATAAGAGGACCAAAATTGCTGATTCACCTGACTAGGGCTAGGAGTCACAAAGTCCATTAGTTCCGCCCCCAACATGTCCTGCTCTTCTACCAAGTCCCCCACGCGGCCATTTTTTACTGCAAGGGCAACCAACTCATCTTTTAGTTCTACAAGCGTTTCTGCATGGCTATCTTGTTCTACACCTACCTCGCCCACTAGAGCCATCACACGGTTTTTTAGATAGGTACGATCTAAGTCCTCATAGCTACCACTTAAAATAAGGCCGTCTACGAATCTATCTACTATACTTCTTGTCATTTTCGTTTCCTATTATTTTCGAGATAAAACACGAGAGCCTGCTGCAATTTCAGCGATATAAAAACTTGGTGCATAGCCTACGATATCTGTATAAATCTTGCCGACATTTGTCGTGAAAGCCTCCACCTTATCCTTTTCAACAATGGCAATGCCACAACCGCCAAAACCTGCTCCTGTCATACGAGCCCCCAATACACCTTCTTGTTGCCAAGCAGTATGAGCCAAGGTGTCTAATTCTAGGCCAGTTACTTCGTAATCGTGCTCCAAGGATACATGGGAAGCATTGACCAAGCGACCAAATTGTTGTAGGTCACCAGATTCCAAAGCCTGTCTAGCCTGCAAAGTCCGCTGATTTTCCCAAACAGCATGACGAGCTCGCTTCATTCGATTTTCATCTTTAATCAAGTAGCTATATTCGTCAAAGGTCTGCGTATCTAGCTCACCCAAGGTTTGAATGTCTACTACGGCATTTAATTCTTCCACAGCTTTTTCACATTCTGCCCGACGCTCATTGTATTTAGAGTCTGCTAATTCTCTGCGTTTATTGGTGTTCATGATGACAATCACATGATCGCCCAAATCAAGCGGCACTAATTCATAGTCAAGTGTATTTGTATCTAAATAAATGGCTCTTTGATCTGCTCCCATCCCGATCGCAAATTGATCCATAATTCCTGAATTGACACCGATAAAATGATTTTCTGTCTGTTTCCCAATCTTGACCAAATCAAGGCGGGTCAAGTCTAAGTCAAACAATTCCTCCGCCATAATCCCAATCAATAATTCCAAGGAAGCAGATGAGGATAAGCCAGAACCATTTGGAATATTGCCATAGACAAATACATCTAGTCCTGTATCAATGCGATGACCAGCTTCTTGTAAATAGTGCAAGACTCCCTTGGCATAGTTGGCCCAGTTATCCGCCTTATCATAGACCAAATTCTCTAAATTAACTTCGATAATTCCCAGTTCCTCAAAATTAGCAGAATAAAAGCGTAATAACTGATCTTCACGCTTGCAGGCTGCTCCATAAGTTCCCAAGGTAATCGCAGCTGGAAAGACATGACCACCATTATAATCTGTATGTTCCCCAATTAGGTTAATCCGCCCCGGAGAAAAGAAAGTCGCATCCGCTTCCTTCCCAAAAATCTCTTTAAAAGCCTGTTGAAGCTCTGTTGTGTTCATAAGCCATCCTACCTTTGTAACCGTTTTTATTTTATTGTAAACCGATTCTATTTTTTTGTCAATAATTTTAGTAAATTTTACTAAATCATGATATAATAGAAAAGAACTGAGGAGAAGGATTATGGTTACATTAAAAGATATTGCTCAAAAAACAAATTTATCAACTACGACTGTTTCACGCGTTTTGAAAGAAGATACGAGTCTATCAGTTAGCCCTGATACCAGACAAAAAGTGTTTACAATTGCCAAGCAGCTGGGCTACACTAAGCACTTAACCAAACAGCTAATTGAAGGTGTCCCACAAAAAATTGGTATCCTGCAATGGTATACAGAAAGCAAGGAATTGGATGATCTCTATTACTATTCTATTCGGATTAGCCTAGAACAACGCGCACTTGAATTAGGATACGATATCGTTCGTTGTTTCCACGATAGTAACTCCCCTCTCTTGAAGGAAGTAGATGCTCTGATTGCCATTGGGAAATTTAGTCAACAGCAAATGAAAGAATTAGCCAGTCTTCACAAACAACTGGTATTTGTCGATTTTGATACCTTGGCAGAGGGGTTTTCTTGCGTGACAACAGATTTCAATCGCTCTGTCATTCAAGTTCTCGATCATTATCTTGAACAAGGAATTACGGAAATCGGTATGATTGCAGGTCAAGAAGAAACCTACGATAAGGAAATGATCCTGTTAGATCCTAGACTACGAACATTCAAACAATACCTAGCTGATTGTGATTTATATCACGAACGATTTGTTTTTACAGGTCCATTTACTAGTCAGTCTGGTTACCAGCTCATGAAAGAAGCGATTGAGACCTTAAAAGAAGAGTTGCCAACGGCCTTTTTCATTGCAAATGATAATCTTGCTGTCGGTGCCCTCCGCGCCTTACAAGAAGCTCAAATCGCTGTGCCTAACCGAGTTCAAGTCATTACCTTTAACGATACACCCATTGCTAAACAAGTCTATCCTGCCCTATCTAGTATCACCGTTTTTACCGAGGAAATGGGCATTCAAGCTGTAGAGCTAGTAGATGCTATGCTTAAAAAACCAAATAACTACCACCCCCGCATGGTTAAACTGGGTACCCAATTAACCTTGAGAGATAGTAGTTTGTAATATTCAAAACGTAGACAAACCCTATTAGGAATAGAAAGATTTTTATTTTTGAGGTTGACTACCATATAACAGAAACTCTTAAAAATGCTGATATAGCGGTATTATTAAGAGTTTTTTATTTCTCAAGTAAAAGAAAAAAGATTGAAGAAAATTGCCCAAAATGGACTTTTTCTTCAATCTGACGAGCCACTTGGCTCGTTTTTGAATGCTGTTTATTGTTCTAATAGTTTCTGCAACTCTTGGGCTAAGAGTTGTTGAGCCACTTGCGGATTGGCTTGTCCTTTAGTTGCTTTCATCAAGAAACCAGTAAAGGCCTTGTCCGCATTGCGTTTTCCAGACTTGAAGTCTGCCACCGCTGCTTCATTATCTGCAAAGACTTGATGAATAATTGGAATCAAGACTGCTGAGTCTGAAATCTGTACCAAACCAGCTTTTTCCACATATTCACGCGCAGAACCACCATTTTTCGCCAAATGAACAAAGACTTTCTTAGCAATCTTGGATGAAATCGTACCATCTGCAATCAAGCTAATCATTTCAACCAAATTTTCAGGAGTTAAGGCAATCTCTGATAAGCTCTTTTGTTCTGCATTCAAGAATTGAGCTACCTCACCTTGCAACCAGTTAGAAACAAGTTTGGCATCACCACCAAGGGCTACTGCTGCTTCAAAGAAATCAGACAAAATCTTGGTAGCCGTCAATTGGCTTGCATCATAACTTGACAAGCCCAATCGCTCCATATAATCTGCTCGACGTTCCTTCGGAAACTTAGGTAAACTTGTCGCAACTTCGGCAATCCAACTATCTTCAATTTCATATAATGGTAAGTCTGGTTCTGGGAAATAACGGTAATCCGCTGAACCTTCTTTGACCCGCATGAGAATGGTTTCCCCAGTTGCTTCATCATAGCGACGGGTTTCCTGCTGAATTTGACCACCAGAACGCAAGATTTTTGCTTGGCGCTCCACTTCATGTTGCAATCCTTTTTTGACATAGTTAAAGGAGTTCAAATTTTTCAACTCAGTCTTGGTACCAAAAGCCTCTTGACCATACGGACGAAGAGAGATATTGGCATCGACACGCATGGAGCCTTCTTCCATCTTAACATCTGAGATACCAGTATACTGGATAATTTCCTTCAGAGCTGTTAAGTAGGCATAGGCTTCTCCGGGACTGCGCATATCCGCTTCTGAAACGATCTCAATCAAGGGCACACCCTGACGGTTCAAATCAACATAGGAATAACCATCTGTCCCGTGAGTGTTTTTCCCCGCATCTTCTTCCAAATGTGCCCGTTCAATACGGATTTTCTTGGTCGATCCGTCCTCTAGTTCAATCTCAATCCAACCATTGTACCCAATTGGTTCATCAAATTGAGAAATTTGATAGGCCTTAGGATTATCTGGATAGAAATAATTCTTGCGGTCAAAGTGCATCTGTTTATGAATAGCCATGTTTAAAGCTAACGCCGCTTTGATACCTGCTTCTACTACGCCTTTATTTAAGACAGGTAGAACACCAGGGAAGGACCAGTCAATCACATTGGTATTGGCATTGGGATCCTCTCCAAAATGTGCAGATGACGGAGAGAAAATCTTTGAATTGGTATTCAATTCAACATGGACTTCAAGTCCAATAATGGTTTCAAAGTTCATTATTTCTCACCTCCAAAAATAACAGGTTGTTGCTTATGATAATCGGTTGTTGCTTCAAAGGCTGCTGCCACTTGATAAATCGTTTCCTCACTATGTTTAGGTCCAATCAATTGCAAACCGACTGGCAATCCTTCTACAAAGCCAGCAGGAATCGAAATACCCGGTAGCCCTGCCAAATTGACTGGAATAGTCAAAAGATCCGCCAAGTACATAGCAACAGGATCCTGATTCATTGTACCAAGACCATAAGCTACCGTTGGAGCTGTTGGGCCTAAAATCAAATCATATTCTGCAAAGACCTTCTCAAAATCTTGGATAATCAAGCTGCGGACCTGACCAGCTTTCTTGTAGTAAGCATCATAATAACCAGAAGATAAGCTGAAAGTTCCCAGCATAATGCGGCGTTTTACTTCTTCACCAAAACCTTGGCTCCGCGTATGGACATAAATCTCATCCAAATTTGTCGCATCTTCTGCACGGAATCCATAACGAATTCCATCAAAACGTTGCAGGTTTGAGCTTGCTTCAGACGAAGCAATAATATAATAAACCGCTACACCATACTTACTATGAGGTAGGCTGACTTCTTCAATGATAGCACCTAGGTTCTCTAACTGTTTTGCGGCCTGTAAGATACACTCTTTGATTTGTGGATCAATTCCTTCGCCAATATATTCTTTCGGCAGTGCAATTTTCATGCCCTTGATGTCTTGACCAATCTTGCTAGCATAATCTGCTACCCCAGATTGAGCAGATGTCGCATCTTTCACATCATGGCCTGCAATGACATTGAGCAATTGAGCATTCTCTGTTACGGTTTGTGAAAAGGGACCAATCTGATCCAGGGAACTACCAAAAGCAATCAATCCAAAACGAGAAACCGTTCCATAGGTTGGCTTCATTCCGACCACCCCATTAAAAGCTGCTGGTTGGCGAATCGAACCTCCTGTATCAGAACCGAGTGATAGGCGCACCTGACCAGAAGCTACTGCTGTTGCAGAACCCCCAGATGAGCCACCTGGAACCTTGGTCTGATCCCAAGCATTCTTAGTCTTTTTAAAATAGGAAGTTTCGGTCGAACCACCCATGGCAAATTCATCCATGTTTGTCTTTCCGATGACCACCATATCTTTTTCATACGCATTGGCAACAGATGTTGCATCAAATATTGGCTCATAATTATAGAGCATCTTTGAAGCCGCTGTTGTCAAAATTCCCTTGGTAGAGATATTATCTTTCACAGCTAGCGGAATCCCCGCCATGACGTTGGCTTCATCAATTCCTTTTTCATCAATTTTAGCAGCTTGTGCCAAGGCCTCTTCTTCTGCAATCGTAATAAAACTGCCAACCGCTTCTTCACGCTCTTTAATATCCTCCAAGGTTGCCTTGGTCAACTCAAGAACGGATAGTTCTTTCTTGACAAGAAGGTTATGCAACTCATCAATTGAATAGTGATTAAAACTCATTAGGCATCTCCTCCCCCGTCTAAAATAGCTGGAACTTTAATAAAATGATCTTGAGATTCAGGGACGTTCTTGAAGAGTTCTTGTCTATCCTCTCCTTTTTGGGCAACATCTTCCCGCATCACATTTTTTTGTTCTGCCATGGTTGTCGTTACAGGAACCCCTGTTGTATCTACTTCATTTAGCAACTCGACCATATCCACAATTTTACTCAAGGTCGTTGCAAAAGCTGCCGTTTCTTCCGCACTAAAAGCTAGTTTGGACAGGTTAGCCACGTGACGAACTTCTTCTTCTGTAATTTTCATCATCGAATCCTTTCTTACTCATTCTCTAAGAAAACCAAAAATCAGTAAAACAATACCCTTCATTTTGATTTTCCACGAATAGTATTCCTCTTATTTTACCATAAATCTAGTCTCTTCCTCAATAAATTGTCATCTCATACTTGTCAATCAACCATTACCTTAATCTGTTTTTAATGATTCTATAGTGAATTGAATAAAGATTAGGACATCGTTATACTCTATAAAAATCAAAATCTGACTAGGCAACGAAATCGTAGCTAGAACTGAAGTTCAGCAAGGTGAGTTAACGACGTCAGACTTTGATTTTTGACGAGTATAAGTCGCTTTGCTTCAATAGTCCAGTAGACTGTTGAAGGTTGGAAATAGGGATTATGGAGTATGTCAGTTCCATCTGCAGTTCCTTGCCGTGTCCTATTCATAAGATACGAGGGCGTTAAAAAAGCGAATGAAAAATAGGAAATACGACGAAGAAGCGGAAGCTTCTAGGAGCATTTATCTTTTTTCCGAGCTTTTAGCCCGTGTTCAGTTCCGCAAGATACGAGGGCGTATAAAGCACAAAGTGAAAATAGAAAGTCTGACGAAGAGCCAGCAGACTCTAGGAAGACTTATCTTTTTCACACAGTGCTTAGCCCGTGTTCAGTTTCATAAGATATGAGGGCGTATAAAGAAAGCACAAAGTGAAAATAGGAAGTCTGACGAAGAGTCAGCAAACTCTAGGAAGACTTATCTTTTTCACACAGTGCTTAGCCCGTGTTCAGTTTCATAAGATATGAGGGCGTATAAAGAAAGCACAAAGTGAAAATAGGAAGTCTGACGAAGAGCCAAAGGAGAGTTTGCTCTGCAAACTCCTATCACTCACCTCCAAAGGTATACTATACCTTTGGAGCTAGGAAGACTTATCCCTAAAGGGAGCCTCTGCTGTAACCAGCTAAAGCTGGAACATCTGCGTCTCTTTTTGTCAGTGAGTTGTAGTCCGTGTTCAGTTCTCAATCCACTATACTGAGAAAGCCTGGAGCTGAATCCAGTTTCGATTTCAACTACCTGCATATTCGTTGACTAATCAGATGTTGATTTGTCTAGAGTTTCAACAGTCATTTTCTAAAGCCCTCAACACTCAAAAAAGACCAGGCGCCAAGACCTAGCCTCTGTGTTACTACAATATAGTTGCTCCTAAAACCTGTTCCATATGTCTCAAAGCAAATTGATGTTGCTCTTCATTCAGACTAGCAACTGCCGAGGATACAATTTCAATCTTGTAACCAAGATTATAGGCATCAATAGCTGTATGAAGCACACAAATATCTGTCAAGACACCTGTCAATATCACCGTATCAACCTGTCTTTCCCGCAAACGAATATCTAAATCCGTTCCCGAAAAGGCTGAATAATGGCGCTTGTCCATCCAAAAAACCCGCGCATCATCTTGGTATTCTGCATAAAAATCAGCTAAGGGACCATACAAATGGCGGCCACTTGTTCCTTTGAGATTGTGTGGAGGAAAAAGTCGGCTTTCTGGATGAAAAGTATCACCCTCTTCATGCAAATCGATTGCAAAAAAAATATAATCCCCGCGGTCAAACGCCTGCTTGGTTACATCATAGATAGTAGAAGAAATGGCTTGAGCTGGAACTCCAGCTGTTAATTTTCCTTCATCTGCCACAAAATCGACCGTATAATCAATCGAAATGAGAGCCTTCGTCATGTTAATAATCTCGTTTCTTAATTTCATCAAAGATAGCTGGAATTAAGACTTTCAAGTATGTCCCCTTCATACCCAAGGAACGACTTTCAATAATTCCTGCACTCTCTAATTTACGCAATGCATTGACAATCACCGAGCGCGTAATCCCAATACGATCTGCGATGACAGAAGCTGTCAATTGCCCCTCGTCACCATTCAATTCACCTAGAATCGCTGAAACTGCCTTCATTTCTGAATAGGACAAGGTATTGACCGCCATATTAACCGCAGCACGACGACGAATATTCTTCTCGTCTTCTTCTCGTTGGAAATTCAAAAGCTGAATCCCAACTACTGTTGCTGCTATCTCAACCAAGATCAAATCCTCTTCGTCAAATTGTTCATCGTGACGCCAAATAATCAAGGTTCCAAAACGAATCCCTGTCACATGGATTGGGGCAATGGTCGTCAAACTATTAGGGTACATAGAACGTGATTCTACTGGAATAGCTGTCAATTCACTATCTGCAGGGAGATTAACTTGTGTATCATAAACCTGCGCTACCCCTTTTACATAACCATCTGGAAATTGCTTGGTTAAAAAGAATTCTTCTACCCGGTCATTATTGGTTTTATACTTCATATAATAACCTAGGACTTCTCCCTCACTATTGATAATACAGGCATTGCAATCAATAATCTCTGAAAGGTGCTCTGCAATAGCATTATAAGGCAATTCCTCTGACAGTTGCTCTTCTGAACGCTTCAAAATAGACGTAATGTCTCGCGTCTTTTCTAATAATGTAGTCATACAATCCTCTTTATTCTGTAATTGCTTTCATTATATCAAAAACAGCAGGTAATTTCAATAATTATCAGAAAATTACGTATTGTTTTAAAATCCACTACAATTTAGCTTCCATATGCAGTCTGATAAGAAAAATGAGGCTGGAAAACTCCCCAACCTCCGTTTCATATAAATTCACTCAGCGTTAGATTTGTAACGTTTTTGTAAAATAACTGTCTAGTCAGTAACTTTTCCTAGCAAAACCTGATAGAATGACACTCAAACAAGATAAAACGAATGATTGCCTTCTACCGACGATATTGTCGCAAGAAACGTGTCATTTTTTCTTGAATTTCTGCTAATTCATCTACTCTTGGAAGGTAAACAATGCGGAAATGATCTGGTTCCTTCCAGTTAAAGCCTCGTCCATGAACGAGGAGAACCTTCTCCTGCTTCAAGAAGTCCAAGACAAACTGCTCATCGTCTTCAATCCGGTACATTTCGCGATCAATTTTAGGAAAGATATAAAGACCAGCCTTAGGCTTCACTGCAGATAAGCCAGGAATATCACTAATTGCTTTCGTGATAAATTCCCGTTGCTCATACAAACGACCTCCTGGCATCAAGAGCTTATCAACAGACTGATAGCCACCAAGGGACGTTTGCACAACCTGCTGGGCCAAGACATTTGAACAAAGTCGCATATTCGATAGCATATTGAGGCCTTCGATATAGCCTTTTACATGTCGTTTTGGTCCTGATAGAACCATCCAACCGACCCGAAAACCACAGATCCGGTGGGATTTGGACAAACCGTTCATGGTCACGACAAATAAATCTGGCGCCAAGGTTGCAATGGGAATGTGCACTGCTCCATCAAAAACCATACGGTCATAAATTTCATCCGAGAAGATAATCAACTCATGGCGACGCGCAATATCAACAATTCCTTCAAGGATTTCTTTTGGATAGAGGGCACCTGTCGGGTTATTGGGATTGATTAAGACAATCGCCTTGGTCCGCGAGGTAATTTTAGCTTCCATATCTTCCAAATCAGGATACCAGTCTGCTGCCTCATCACAGACATAATGAACTGCATTTCCACCTGCCAAGCTAACTGCTGCTGTCCAAAGAGGATAATCTGGCATCGGTACCAAGACCTCATCACCATTGTCCAATAGCCCCTGCATGGACATAACAATTAATTCACTAACTCCATTTCCTAAATAAATATCTTCAATATCTACATTTGGAAAATTCTTCAACTGACAATACTGCATAATCGCCTTGCGAGCAGAAAAAATCCCCTTACTATTAGAATAGCCTTCTGACTTACGCGCATTGTGAATCAAATCATGAATCACCTCATCTGGCGCAGTAAAACCAAATTCAGCAGGATTTCCTGTGTTTAAACGCAAAATTTGCTCACCATTTGCTCGCATACGCATCGCTTCTTCTAATACCGGTCCACGAATATCATAAGCGACATCATCTAATTTCATTGATTTATTAAACTGTCTCATCAAGATTACCTCGACTTTCTAATGGTATTATTTTAGCTTAAATCCTACAAAATAACAAGAATTACTTCACTTTTTCCAAAAAATAGCTTATAATATATATGTAAGAAAGGAGTGAAGCTCTATGACACAATCTTATCATACTATTTTAGTTGCTGTAGACGGTTCAACAGAAGCTGAATTAGCTCTACACAAGGCCATTCACGTTGCAAAACGCAACCAAGCACGACTGATTATTGCCCATGTCATTGACACTCGCGCACTTCACAATATTGCAGCTTTTGATGCAGCAATTTACGAAACTCTTGAGCAAGAAGCTCAGACCCTCCTCAAGGACTATCAAGAACAGGCGCTACAAGCTGGACTTTCAGAAGTTCAAATTGTGATTGAATTTGGTAATCCTAAAACACTACTTGCCCATGATATTCCAGAGGAAACTGGTGCTGATTTAATGCTCTTAGGGGCAACGGGGCTCAATACCTTTGAACGTCTCCTCATTGGCTCTTCATCAGAGTACATCCTACGCCACACGACGATTGATTTACTCATTGTGCGAGATAAGGATAAGACAATGTAATCTTAATAAAGTATAAGCACCCGTGAAAACGGGTGCTTAGTTTTTATCTTCCTACCTCTGATGAACCTTAGATTGTCTGACCAATTCTTCTTGAATGGCAGGCTCTGGCGCATACTTTTCTGCCCAATTCTCTGGTTTTAAAATTTTATGAGTAATCGGATCAAAATGTGCCTTGCCATCTGGAAAAATTTTTCCCATGTTCGCTTGATGTACAATGTCAAAAATCGGTTCTGGATCAACTCCCATTAACACAAAGGAACCATAGGTAAAATACAACAAATCAAGTAAAGCATCTACTTGTCCTAACAAGGGATCAGCTGTTCTTTCATTCTGTTTCGACTTTTTCGCCGCCTTATCCAAGGCTCTGTGAAGTTTCTGAGTCATCTCATCAAACTCTTCATTATTCCTTGCAGTAGCATACAAAAATTCAACAATTTCTTCTAATTTGAAATCTGCACGATACAGTGCCGACTGAGGCTCATAGGCAAGCGGGAACTCTTGCGTTCTTCCATCCATTTTCGCATGAAAGTCCTTGACTGCATTAAACTGGCTATCCTTACTCTGAAACATATGAAGCTCCTTCTACGAGACCAAAATGCACTAAGGCCTTAAAAATACCATCGTGATTATTACTATCTGTAATATAAAAGGCCGCCTGACGAGCTTTTTTTGTTCCGTTTTTCATGGCAACAGAATGTGGAATGCCAGCCAGCATTTCCAAGTCATTGTTTGAATCTCCAAACACAACGACTTCATCAAGACTAAATTGGTACTGGGCACCAATACGCTCAATCCCTACTAATTTGGAATTTCCCTTTGAAATAATATCCACCGCATAAGGGCTTGAACGGGTAAAATCTAATCTCGGAAACTGCGGTGCTAGCCGTCTAGTCTCCCTTTCTGTTGCTAACAACATCATCTGATAAATAGAACGTTCTGAAATAATCCGTAGTTGCTCTTCATTTTGGGGATTGACTTTGCGAATGAATCGGTTAAAAATAAAATTAACAAATCCAGCCCAGGAAGCAGGAACCATCCGTGTTAGTCGATAAGCTAGATTTCCTCCACCGAAACTCATAATCCGACTTCCTGCAACACCAAACGCTGTCCCAAAAGAAAGATCCTTTTTAGATTGTCTAGCATATTCAATCAAGGCTGGCATATCTTCTTTGGGTAGCTCCTGCATAAATAACACTTTTTCGCGCGACAAAATGTACTGACCATTGTAGGTGATTGCAAAATCTAAACTCAAAGAAGCCATATATTGGAGTACAAAACGTGGCCCCCTACCAGTTGCTAGTCCAACTAAGATCCCTTGTCTACGTAGCTGATTGATAGCTGAGATTGTCGAAGGACTGACCGTACGATTGTCTGTCAATAAGGTTCCATCTATATCAAAAAATACTGCCTTAATCTTCAACATCTCACCTACTTTTCTGCATTTTATGTTACAATTAGTATACCACAATTGGAAAGAATCTGAAAGTTTATGAAAAATATTCTTGTCTTACACACAGGCGGTACTATCTCTATGCAGGCAGATATGGAAGGTAAGGTGACAACCAATCATGAAAATCCGATGAATCATGTTTCTGTCCCTCTCAATGGTATCCATGTCACAGCACTAGACATCTTTAATCTCCCTAGCCCATATATGACACCTGAGCACATGCTCACTCTTTATCAAACAATCAAAGAGAAAGCTACTCAGTATGACGGAGTTGTCATCACTCATGGAACAGATACGCTAGAAGAAACAGCTTATTTTTTAGATACAATGGAATTACCTGCTATTCCTGTCGTCTTAACAGGAGCCATGCGTTCATCTAATGAACTAGGAAGCGACGGCGTCTATAACTACCTCAATGCCCTTCGAGTAGCCAGTCATGACAAAGCAAAAGATAAGGGTGTTCTCGTCGTCATGAATGATGAAATTCATGCTGCAAAATATGTTACAAAGACCCACACGACCAACGTTGGTACCTTCCAAACACCAACTCATGGACCGTTAGGACTTGTGATGAAACATGAAATTCTCTACTTTAAAAATGCTGAACCCCGCGTTCGTTTCGACCTAGAACAGATTTCAGGCCTCGTTCCCATCATTCCAACCTATGCTGGGATGAAGACCGAATTGCTCGATATATTAGATTCCCAAAACCTGGACGGCTTAATCATTGAGGCATTTGGTGCGGGTAATCTTCCCAAAGAAGTAGCGGACAAACTAACTGATTTCCTAGAAGCAGGAATTCCGATTGCCCTTGTTTCACGGTGTTTCAACGGAATTGCAGAACCAGTCTATGCCTATGACGGAGGTGGAGTGGATCTCCATCAAAAAGGAATCTTCTTTGTCAAAGAACTAAACGCTCCCAAAGCTAGATTGAAGCTCCTCATTGCACTAAACGCCGGCCTACAAGGAGAACAACTAAGAGAATATATGGAGGGCTAAAACCTTAACAGGGTTGATGAAAAACTCTTCAAACCAGTAAAAACGCATAAAATCAACTTCTCCAAAAAATTGATTTTATGCGTTTTTTAATGTACTCATCTTTCTAATACTCTATAAAAATCAAAATCTGACTAGCTTCCACAATTGAGAATTGTGGAAGGCTGGAAATAGAACGAGCGCAGCTCGTCTCCACTAAACCACTAGTTCGGACTGATGTTAGCTGAGGATTATGACATAATCCTTCAGCTTGAAGAAAAAGTCTTTTTATTGCCACCATCCTTATGTGCTTTCAGACATCAGCGACTTCCTTCGGAGTAAAATAATCCAGTGGATTATTTTAGCCCGAGCCCAGAAACAAAGGAGCGAGGATAATCGATTTCAACGAAATCACGACTTCTGTCTCACTCCCACTTTTAGCACGGCGGAGGTGCGGTATTGTGCTCGCTACGCTCGCAAATTTTCTAACCTTGAAACTACAGAAATTTAAATATTGTTGTAATGTTTTTCTGAATTGTGAGGTTTGTCTACATTCTGGAGGATTATTACATAATCCTTATTTCCAACCTTCAACAGTCCACCGGACTAATGTTAGCCGAGGATTATTTCATAATCCCTATTTCCAACCTTCAACAGTCCGCTGGACTGTTGAAGCAAGGTGAGTTAACAACGTCAGACTTTGATTTTTGACGAGTATAAAACTGACTTTTTGCTCGACCTCCGTACATTTATCGTTTGAACAGTTTGACCTATCTATCAGCAGTCCAGTGAACAGTCGATACCCAAACTCAAAACCTAGAAGCGAGGACTGTCTAGTTTGTAAAACAGTAATAAATCGATACTCTATTAGAAAAGCTAGCAAGGAATCACTTGCTAGCCTTATTTCCAATCTCGTTTTAATCTAATCGTTCTTCCTTTGCTAAGTATGGCAACAAGACCTGCCATTCTGGCTGAGTTTCCCAATCGGAGTCTGAGACAATCTGTTCGGCTATGCGTCTTGCCTCTTCTAAAATCGCATAATCTTCTATAATGTTTGCTACTTGAAACTCTGGTAATCCCGATTGACGTGTTCCAAAAATTTCACCTGATCCTCGCATTTTTAAATCTTCCTCTGCCAAGACAAAACCATCTGTCGTCTCTGTCATGATTCGCATGCGATCCTTACCGGAATCTGTTTTAGGATTGGCAACTAATATTGCATACGATTGCTTTTCACCACGACCAACTCGCCCTCGTAATTGGTGTAACTGGCTTAATCCAAATCGGTCTGCATCCATGATGACCATAACCGTCGCATTTGGCACATTCACTCCCACTTCAATGACAGTTGTGGAAACTAGAATATCAGTGTGCCCTGCTTTAAAGGCCTGAATAATGGCCTCTTTCTCGTCATTTTTCATCTGACCATGTAGTAAGGCAACGCTTGTCTTTTCTTTAAAATGAGCAGTCAATTCCTCTTCCAAGGCAATTGCATTTTTTAAATCCAGTGCTTCTGATTCTTCAATAAGAGGCGAAATGACATAAACCTGTGCCCCCTTGAGTAATTCTTTTTCCAACCAGTCCAGTACAACAGGAAATTGCTCATGCTTCACCCATCGAGTCACAATTGGCTTACGCCCTGCAGGAAGCTGATTGATAATCGATACATCCATATCGCCAAAAGAGGTAATTGCAAGCGTTCTGGGAATCGGTGTTGCCGTCATCATCAGCACATCTGGATTCCCTCCTTTTTCACGCAATAAACGACGTTGATGCACCCCAAACCGATGTTGCTCATCTGTTACGACAAGGCCTAGGTGATGATAATGGACCCCATCCTGAATCAAGGCATGCGTTCCTACAATCATGTCCACTTCTCCTGACTCAATTGCTGCTAACGCTGCTCTACGTGGTGCTGCTCGCATGCCACCTGTTAATAGTGCAATCGACAAATCTGGAAACAATTGGGTCAAACTTTCAAAATGCTGTTCCGCCAAAATTTCAGTCGGAACCATCATTGCTGCCTGCATACCAGCTGTATAGGCAGCATACATAGCTAAAGCTGCAACAACTGTTTTTCCAGAGCCAACATCCCCCTGTAAGAGACGATTCATATGGCCAGTAGACTGCATGTCCCTTAAAATTTCATGTACTGCTTTTTCTTGAGCTTCTGTTAAGTTAAATGGCAAGGAAGCTATTTTTTCTTCTACTTCAAGAGGCTTATAGGCAATCGAAACGCCATCTGCCATGACCTTATTCGCTACCTTTAGCTGTTGCAAACGCAGTTGAAAATAAAACAATTCTTCAAACTTAATACGACGCAAGGCCTGCTTGTATTCTGCTATATCTTTTGGAAAATGCATAGCCCGTACTGCCTGTTTTCGCTCTACTAAACGATAACGTTCTAAAAGAGAAGTTGGAATGTTCTCCTTCAATAGGTGATCATAGCCCTTATCAAATGCCGCTTTCACTAATTTGACAATACTAGTCTGTGAAACCCCCTGTATAACATGGTAAATCGGCTGCAATTCATCTTCCCGCTGTGCAACTAACTTCATCCCTGTTACAGCTACCTTTGCCTTATCCCATTTTCCCCAGACAGCAAGATCTTGTCCTACTTCAATTCGATCAGCTAAATACGGCTGATTAAAAAAGGAAACCGCAATAACTACCTCGCCCTGTTTCAGTGAAAAACGCAGCTTATTGCGCTTAAAACCATAGTATTGTACAGTAGGAGGCGTCATTACGATACCAGAAATCAAGGCTTTTTCTCCCTCCTCTAATTCCAATACAGATCTAGCAGCAAAATCATCATAACGAAAAGGATAATAACACAGTACATCCTCTACTGTCACCAATCCTAACTGTTGCAATTTTGCGGCCGACTTCTCACCTACACCAGGCAAAACCCTTACTCTATCTTCTAAACTTATCATAATCCGATTATAACAAAAAAAGAGGAAAAGCACCATGCTAGGAAATAGAGTATTTAAATACGGTTCTATACTTTCAGCAAATGACAGGCAACCATATCCGTATTAGAACGACTCAAATGACATAAATCAACAGTCAACAGTCAATAGTCACCATTCCGACTATTGATTCCTAAGCTTCAAATTATAAAAACAAAAATCTTATTAAAAATAAAATACCAGCTTGAAGAAAGAGTCTTTTTCTTGCCACCATCCTCATGTGCTTTCGGACATCAGCGACTTCCTTCGGACTTCCATGATTCATCTTCGAGTCCAA